>NZ_CP021358.1:1527993-1833592 GCF_002157205.1 Kushneria marisflavi
ATGCGCCGCTTTTTGAACGCCGAGCTGGAACGCGTCCAGGAGCCCGGGCTTTTCCGGGTGAAGATCGGCAGCTGCTCGGAAAGCGGTGAGGAGATCGAGTTCCGGGTGGTGTGATCGATGCCCTGCCGCATCCATCAGGGCTTTCGGTGCCATGGGGCGCCGAAAGCCCTGTCATACGGCGCTATTGTGACGGCTGCCCGGCCAGATAGCGCATCAGGGCGCCGATGCCGAACTGCCAGGGGGCGATGGCGTCACTGCGATCGACCCGGTTGATCAGCGTACCCAGCGCCGGGGTGTGGATGCTGACCCGATCTCCTACATGATGGGTAAAGCCCTGCCCGGGAATATCGCGATCCTTGCCCGGTGAGAACATCGTGCCCAGAAACAGCATGAAGCCATCCGGGTACTGGTGGTGGCTACCGCAGGTCTGGCGAACCAGGTCCAGCGGGTCACGGCTGATCTCGCGCATGTCGCTGCGCCCTTCCAGCATGAAGCCGTCATCGCTGCCCTCGATGCGCATCGTGACCTGCGCCTGACGAATCGTGTCCAGGGTGAAGTGCTCATCAAAGAGGCGAATGAACGGCCCGATGGCACAGGCACCGTTGTTGTCCTTGGCCTTGCCGAGCAGCAGTGCGCTGCGCCCTTCGACATCACGCAGGTTGACGTCGTTGCCCAGTGTCGCGCCGCGGGGCTCGCCCCGGCCATCCATCGCCAGCACCACTTCAGGCTCCGGGTTGTTCCAGTTCGAGGCAGCGTGAAGGCCCACGTTGGCACCAAACCCGACCGATGACATGGGCGCCGCCTTGCTGAACACCTCGGCATCCACACCGATCCCCACTTCCAGATAGGGCGACCACTGCCCGCGTGACATGAGCGCTTCGCGCAGGGTCATGGCGGCTTCGGAGCCGGGCACGATGTTTGACAGATCCTGACCGATCAGCTCACGCAGCCGGGCACGAATGTCGCCGGCCTTCGTGGCATCCCCGGCCGCCTGCTCCTCGATCACCCGCTCCAGCAGGCTGACGGCAAAGGTCACGCCACAGGCCTTCACTACCTGAAGATCGCAAGGGGCCAGCAGTCGATCACTGCGCTCATCGGGCGTCGCGGCACTGTCGGCCAGCGACTGCGATAGCCAGGACGTCACGTCTCCCAGCGACGGCCCATCAGCTTGCCGCGCCAGCGACAGTCGATCCTCGTGATCCAGCAGGGCGCTCATGGTGCCCACGTGCGCGGTGATATCGATAAGCTCGCCGTCGCGCAAGGCCACGATTCGAGGGCCATCGCCATGCCAGACCCGCCCGACCAGCGCAGCGGCGCTGTGGTCCTCGGGCAGACAGCGTGAGAAGTCAATCTCCTGCATGGGGCACATCTCCTGTTGTCGATTTGTCACCGTGAATACATCGGCCAGTGGCACTTGAGGGACAGCATCATGAAAAGAGGCATGCCCCCTCTCTCACGATTTTTGAACACCGCCATGACCGGTGTATTCGCCATTGGCCCAGGCAGGGTCGCCATCGGCGCGCAATCAGCGTACCCTCCCGCGTCGATACACGTTCTGGTGTCTGATAACACACTGCCCATCCGGTATCTGTGACCGGATTCATCTGCGATGGAACATCTCATGGTTCGACTGCTGCGCGCACATGCCCGCACCCTGCCGGCGCGTCGTCTTTCTTCTGCACTGCTCGCGGCCATCCTCTGGATTGCGGCACTGACGTTGATGCTGGGCGTCTGCCTTGCCCCGCATGCCGAGGCGGCTGACAGCACCGAGCCCTCCGCGCTGGATCAGATCATCGAGCGCGGCACGCTCAGGGTCGGCACCACCGGCGACTACAAGCCCTTCAGCTATCGCACGGGTGACCACCGCTTTATCGGTCTTGATCCGGACATGGCGGCCAACCTGGCCCAGACTCTGGGCGTAAAGCTTGAGCTGGTGCCCACCAGCTGGCCCACCCTGATGCAGGACTATCAAAACCATCGCTTTGATATCGCCATGAGCGGTATTTCGGTCAATCTGGACCGCCAGAAAAAAGCCTGGTTCTCCGCGCCCTATCAGCGTGATGGCAAAACGCCCATCGCCCGCTGCGATGATCAGGCGAACTATCAAACGCTTGAGCAGATCGATCAGCCCGGCGTTCGCGTGATCGTCAATCCGGGTGGCACCAACGAGCGCTTTGCCCGCGAGCATCTGCACAAGGGCACGATTGTTGACTACGAGGACAACGTCACCATTTTCGACCAGATCGCGCAGGGCAAGGCCGATCTGATGATGACCGACGCCATCGAGACGCGCCTGCAGGCCAATCTTCATCCCGAGCTGTGTGCCATCCACCCCGACCAGCCGTTCAACTTCTCCGAAAAGGCGGTCCTGCTGCCAAAGGACATGGACCTCAAACTCTTTGTTGATCAGTGGCTGCGCCAGCTCAAGGAAAGCGGCACCTTTGATCAGCAGCTCAAGCACTGGCTCGACTACGACTGGCCGCAAAAGGCGGGCTGATCTCCCGCGCATGACCGGCCCGGGCATCGTCTGTCAGAACACCAGGGCCGGCAGCGTCAGTGACAGCGCCGGAATAAACGTCACCAGCAGCAGCATCGCAATCAGCAACAGCCAGAAGGGCACCACCGCTCGGATGAAGTCGGGCAGTTTCACGCCCGTGATACTGCAGGTGGTGAACATGACGGTGCCCAGTGGGGGCGTAATGGTCCCGATGGCGGCATTGAAGATGAAAATGATGCCAAAGTGCACCGGATCGATACCGAACTGTGCCGCCACCGGCGCCAGCAGCGGTGACAGCACGATCAGGATGGCATTGCCCTCCAGAAACATGCCCAGCACCAGCAAAATGGCATTCGCCAGTAAAAGAAACGCCACCGCACTGCTCACCTCCGCCGACAGGAAGGTAGTGATGGTCTGCGGTACCTGTTCCCAGGTCAGAAAGCGCGCAAAGCCGGACGCCACGCAGATGATGAACAGCACGTTCACCGCGGACAGCAGCGACTCACGCGTGGCCAGCGCAATCGTTGCCGGGCGCAGCTCGCGATAGACAAACACCCCCACGATCAGCGCATAGGCCACCGCCATGGCTCCGGCCTCGGTCGGCGTAAAGACGCCGATGCGAATGCCGCCGATGACCAGCACCGGCAGGGCCAGCGCAATCAATCCGGCCCGGGTCACGCTGATCCATTCATGACGAGAGACCCGTTCGCGGCGCGGCGGCTGATAGCCGTGACGCCGACACATGATCGACACCATCACCATCATGACCAGCGCCATCCCGATACCAGGCACCACACCGGCCATGAACAGCCGCCCGATCGAGACGTTATTGACGTAGCCATAGATGATCAGCGCGATGCCGGGCGGAATGGTTGAGGTAATCAGCGACGAGGCGGCAGTAATCGCCGCGGAAAAGGGCGTGGGGTAGCCGCGCGCATCCATCTGCGGCACCAGCAGCTTGGCGTTCATGGCGGCATCGGCAATGTTGGAGCCGGACAGTCCGCCCATGAAGGTGCTCAGCAGCACATTGGACTGGGCCAGCCCGCCATGAAAGCGACGGGTACAAAGCTCGGCCAGATTCAAAAGTCGGGTGGTGATGCCGGAGTAGTTCATGAACACGCCGGCCATGATGAAAAAGGGAATGGCCAGCAGCGACACGGACTCCAGACCGCCGGCCAGACGCTGGATCAGCAGCACCAATGGCTGATCGGCACCGACCAGAAAATATAGAAACGTCGAGAGAAACAGGGCAAAGGCGACCGGAGTGCCCATGAAAAACAGCACCATCAGGGCGCCAAGTGCAGCAAGGACTGCCATAAGCGTCTCTCTCCTATCGCGTGAACAGCCGACGTGCACCGTGATAGAGCATCATGGCGGCACTGAGTGGAATAACGAGATATACCCAGAAATAGGGAATCTGGAGCATCGGGGTGCTGCGAAAGGCGGCAAAGGGCAAAAGCTTGAGCCCCCAGTAGAGCATTGCGCCGGCGGCAATCATGACCATGACGACGTTGAAGATCCGCTCACGCCAGCGCTCGAGCCGCGCGGGCAGTCGCTCCCCGAACAGGTCGATCAATACGTGCTCGTTACGGCGCACCAGCGCACTGGCGCCCATGAAGGTGGCCCAGACCAGCAGCAGCTGAAGCACCTCCTCGGCCCAGGCCAGCGGCGTGTTGAGGAAGTAGCGCATCAGCGCATTGGCCAGTGCAATCACGAAAAGGGCAAAGAGGGCGAGACTGCCCACCACCTCGTCCAGATGCATCAGACGATCCAGCCCGCCCAACAGGGTCTTCATCATCGCTCTCCCGGTCGGGGGCATCGCGCCCCCGCTCCTTGTGCCGTTCAACAGGCGCTGCCATCAATGGGGGCATAACGTCCTGCACCCGCTTCAGCCCCAGCCCCAGCCTCAGCCTCAGCCTCAGCCTCAGCCTCAGCCTCAGCCATTGATGATCTCGCTGATCTGCTCATAGAGTCCCGGCGACCACTGCGGGAAATCCTTCGGAATTTCCTGGCGAGCGCGCGCCTGGAAAGGTGCGATATCGACCTCGTTGACCTGAACGCCGGCCTCTTTCAGCCGCTCGATGTCCTTGTCGTTCTGCGCCATTACCAGCTCACTGGCGTAGTCGGCAAAGCGCTTGCCGGTCTCATCGAGAATGCGTCGCTGATCATCATCGAGCTTCTGCCAGAAGGCCTCACCGGTCACAAACGGTGTCACGGTTTGCATATGACGCGTCAGATTGAGCTGTTTGACGACTTCATAAAACTTGCCACCAAAGAGTACCGACGGAGGATTCTCGACCCCGGAGACCATGCCCTGCGCCAGCGCCGGATAGACATCGCCCAGTGACATCGGGGTCGGGATCGCGCCCATGGCACGAATGGCGGCCACATACATGGGCGAGTTCTGCACCCGCACCTTCACGCCCTTCAGGTCTTCCGGGGTTTTGACGGCGTTTTTCGACAGCAGCTGTCGCTCGCCGTAGATCACGTTGGGCACCACGATGTGATAGCCCTGAGCGTTGAGCTTTTTGTTCTGCTCGGCAAACCATGGCGAATCAAACACCTTGAGCTTGTCGTCGAAGGTCTTTGAGAGATACGGCGCATCCAGCACGCTCAAGTCCGGCACCGAATCCATGAAGTTGCTGTAGGCGTTGATCCCGATCAGCGCCGAACCAAAGCGCGCCTGCTCCATGACCTCGGTTTCAGAGCCGAGCTGACTGGCCGGGAACGGCTGCAATATCAGGTCACCGTTGCTCTCTTGCTTGACCCACTCGGCCCATTTTTTCACGGCGACATCGATTGGCTCGCCCGGTTGATTGCCGTAGGCCACCTTGATTTCCGTAGCCGCCATGGCCGAGGCGCTCAGGCCCAGCGATGCCACGCCAAGCGTTGCGATACAGCCCAGAATGAAATGACGCATGATGCTGACTCCTTGTCGGTGAAGGCGCAGGCGTTTACCGGCGACCATCGATTTCCGCCGCAAAGGCGCGCAGAAGGGGAAGGTTCATGTCGTGCTGCTCAGCCAGCGCCAGAAGCGGCATGACGCGGCGCTGGCATTTGGCGTCGTGGTTGTCGGCGATATCCGCCAGCCGGTGGTCCAGAAAGGGATTTTCAAAGCGCTCGAGCGTGGTGGCGCGATAGGCCGCCGGGTCCAGCATCGGGAAGGCGCGTGCCAGCAGGGCGACGACCTCATCCAGCAGCGCCTCAAGCGGGGCGCGCAGGCGCGGGTCTGCCACGGCTTCTCGCACGAAGGTGATCTCATCTGTCAGTGACTGCGACTGCCACTGGTGCACCAGAAAGGTATGGGAGAGATTGAGAATGTGGAGCTTTTGTTTTTCGAACGGCTCAACCTCATCGACCAGGTGCACATCGGGATGACAGCAGGGCATCTCCAGCCCCGGTACGCGTCGCACCGCCCACAGCGCGTAGGGTTCGGCCACGGCGCCCACCGGCTCGAGGGCCTCGGAGACAATGCGGTCCACCAGGGTATCTACCCACAGGCATTGAATCTTGAGCCAGTCGCGGAAGGCGTCATCGGCGTAGTGCTCACCGGCCAGATCCAGCATCAGCCGGCGCAGCACCTGGCCGTTGTCACTGAGCAACTCACACGGCATCAGCGTGACGCCTTCTCGCCCGGCCTCAAAACGTGCCCGTAAAAGCTTCAAAAGCCGACAGGGGAAACTGCGCGGCAGTGCCGCACACGGGCTGTCACCCTCGGCCACCTCATAGCCGCGATCAGCGGTGTTGGAGACCACATGCGTGATGTGCTCGACAAAAAGCGCCTCAAGGGTTGCCCATTGCTCGTCGGCAATCAGACAGCCGGCCAGCGCATCGATCTGATGGGTCTCATCAATATCCTGACCATCACGCCGGCCGCGAATCCGCAGCGGATAGCGGCGCAGGCGCATCAGGGCATGGGCCTTGTCGCGCCCGGTCGGACGCGGCGAGGACTGCACCACGACCACTCGCTTTTGGGTGTGGCCAGCCGCCAGCGAGGCGCTGACGAAGGCATCCACATGGGCCAGCAGAAACCGGCTTGTGCCGAACTGCAATATCCCGGCACTGGGCACATCGACACCGTTCATGTCGACACCGTTCATGTCGACACCGTTCATGTCGGAGGCTGAGATCACAGGGAGACACCCCGCTTCCAGGGAATGAAGTCCTGCTGATCCAGCCGCGAGGCGCAGCTTTGATAGCGACCTGACGCCGTCTCGATGCAGCGCTCCAGCAGGGCATTGGCCAGTGCATCAATGGAAGAGCTGCCTTCCACGATCGGGCCGGCATCGAAATCGATGGCATCGAACATGCGCCGGGCCAGTTCGCTGTTACTGGCAATCTTGAGGACCGGGGTGACCGGATTGCCGGTGGGCGTGCCAAGGCCGGTGGTAAACAGCATCAGGTTGGCGCCGGAGCCGGCCATCGCCGTGGTGGATTCGACGTCGTTGCCCGGCGTACACAAAAGGCTCAGCCCCTGACGGGTGACGGGCTCGGTATAGTCGAGCACATCCACGATCGGACTATCACCGCCCTTGCGCGCGGCACCAGCCGATTTCATGGCATCGGTGATCAGGCCATCGCGGATGTTGCCCGGTGACGGGTTCATGGAAAAATCAGCGCCGACCGCGCCGGCATGACGCTGATAGGCACCCATCAGATCGCGAAACCGCGTGGCGAGCGCGTCACTGGTGCAGCGCGCCGCCAGTTCGTGCTCCACGCCACAGAGTTCGGGAAATTCACTAAGAATGCCTGACCCGCCCAGCGCCACCAGCCGGTCCACCACGCCCCCCACCAGCGGATTGGCCGAGATGCCCGAAAAGCCATCCGAGCCACCACACTCCACGCCCAGTACCAGTTTTGAGAGCGGCGCCGGCTGGCGGGTGAGTTCGTTGGCCTGTCTCAGGCCGTTAAAGATGGCACTGAGTGCCTCGCGCATCAGGGTCTCTTCATCGCCCAGCGCCTGCTGCTCGAAGAAATGGACCGGGCGGGTGCCCTCAGGGTCGCGCGTTGCAATCGCCTCCTCCAGCAATGAGGCCTGAGCGTTCTGACAGCCCAGACTTAACACCGTGGCGCCGGCCACATTGGGGTGACAGATATAGCCCGCCAGCAGCTGACACAGCGCGCGGGCATCTTCACGCGTGCCGCCACAGCCCAGCGAATGGGTCAGAAAACGCACCCCATCGACATTGGGGAAAGGCGTCTCCATGACGTCTTCGCTGACGCTCTCCTCGCCGATGCCCAGCCCAGCCATGGGCTCGCCGTTCAACAGCGCCCGCGCCATACGCTTGTAATGGCGGTGCGGGTCGTTGCCCAGCGCTTCGTTGATACAGGTGCGCAGCACCTCGATGTTGCGGTTTTCACAAAAGACCAGCGGCACCACCAGCCAGTAGTTGGCCGTACCCACGCTGCCATCGCCGCGGTGAAATCCCTCAAAGGTACGCCCTTCAAAGGCAGAGACATCCGGCGCCCGCCAGTCGGTGCGACGCGCCTCGGTCTGCGCGCTGTCGGTCACATGCTCCACGTTGTCGGTCGTCAACCTGCCGCCGGTGGCAATGGCCCGGGTGGCGCGTCCAACCGTGACGCCATACATGGTGACGCGCTCACCAACCGCCAGTGCCCCGTGGGTGAACTTGTGCTTGCGCGGGATGGGCTCGGCCAGCGTGATGATCGCGCCGCCCTCCTCAATGGGCACCTCGGCCCCGGCCGGCAGATCCACCAGCGCCACGCTGACGTTATCCAGACGGTGAATTCTGAGCGTGCGTCGCAGGTTCTGGGTAGCAATGACCTCACTCATGGGCGGCCTCCGGCATCGTTTGGTGATCCGACGCTGCACGATCAAGATGCACCATGCCCTTGATCACGCCGGTGGCCGGATCACACCACTGCGCCATGATGTCCGGCATATCAATCAGCGGCGCCCGGTGGGTAATCATGGCGCGCTCAAAGAGCTTTCCGGCCTCCATGAGCCGGGTCACCCTGTCGAAATCTTCACGCGTGGCATTGCGGCTGCCCAGCAGGGTCAGCTCGCGCTTGTGGAAGTCAGGGTCGTTGAAGGTGATGTCGGCGCGCACCACGCTGACCAGCACGTAGCGCCCGCCGTGGCCAGCAAAATCGAAACCTCGGTTCATGGCCTGCGGATTGCCGGTGGCATCGAACACCACATCCGCCATGGCCCCATCGGAGAGCGCCGCAATGGCATCGCGACTATCGCCTTCGGTGATATTGAAGGTCTCCACGCCCAGGGTGTCGCGGCAAAACGCCAGCCGGCCTTTGTGGTTATCCAGCACCATCACTCTCGCCCCCTGTGCCCGGGCCAGCTGTGCCACGCCCATGCCGATCGGGCCGGCGCCGGCCACCACGACGCACTCCCCCTCCTCCAGCTGGCTGCGCCGCACGGCGTGAGCGCCGATGGCCAGACACTCGACCAGTGCGAGCTGCTCAAGAGAGAGCGTTTGGGAGGTCACCAGATGGCTGACCGGCACCACAAGATATTCCGCCATGCCGCCGTCACGGTGCACGCCAATGACTTCAAGATTCTGGCAGCAGTTGGTGCGCCCGCGCAGGCATGCGTTGCACTGACCGCAGTGCAGGTAGGGAATGACATAGGCCCGCTGACCCACCAGCGATTGATCCACGTCGTCACCGGTCGCCACGACCTCGCCGGAAAGCTCATGTCCCAGCACGCGCGGGTAGCTGAAGTAGGGCTGCCGGCCACCATAGGCATGAATGTCGGTGCCGCAGATGCCGACGCAGCAAATACGCAGCAGCGCCTGGCCCGGCCCGCACTGCGGCGTATCGGTTTCCTCGAGCGTCATCTCTCCTGGTGCGGCACAGACCAGTACTTGCATGTCCTTCTCCCGTAGTTCCAGACGTTGTCAGCCATCACATGGCCAATGGCCTGACCTTTAAACCGATCATAAACCGGCAGGGTCGGAACTCAATTGATCGATAGGCTATGAGACGAAGGCCTGATGACAGCCGCCGAGCGCTTCGAAAAGGACAAAGAAGGAAGCTCTGGCAACACCTTCGGCGCATGAAAAAGGCGCTCCCGGAAAGGAAGCGCCACCCTGGAAGCGTCTTTGTGTCCTGCCTCCTTTAAGCTCTGGTTCAGGCCTGAACGGTGTGCTGGAACTGCTCCCCGAGCCCGTCGATGCCCAATCGCATGGTCTGACCGGGACGCAGATAGACTTTCGGATTCTGCCCCATGCCCACCCCCGGCGGCGTACCGGTCGAGATCACATCACCGGTCTGCAGGCTCATGAAGCGGCTGAGATAGGCCACCAGATGCGCCACGCCAAAGACCATGGTGCGGGTCGACCCGTTCTGATAGCGGTGGCCGTCCACCTCGAGCCACATGTCGAGATTACCCGGATCGCTGATCTCATCAGCGGTCACCAGCCAGGGACCGAGCGGCCCGAAGGTATCGCAGCCCTTGCCCTTGTCCCACGTGCCGCTGCGCTCGAGCTGAAACTCCCGCTCGGAGACGTCGTTGATGACGCAGTAGCCGGCCACATGATTCATGGCATCGGCTTCATCGATATAGCGCCCGGGAGTGCCGATCACCACGCCCAGCTCGACCTCCCAGTCGGTGCTGCGGGAATCACGGGGGATCTCGATGTCATCGTTGGGCCCGCAGATCGCACTGGTCCATTTGTTGAAGACCACTGGCTCGGCCGGCAGTTCGGCGCCGGTTTCGGCAGCATGATCGGCGTAATTCAGCCCGATACAGATGAACTTGCCGACCCGGCCAACGCAGGGGCCGATTCGAGCGCCACTGTCTATTGTGGGCAGGCTCTCCAGATCGAGCCCGGCCAGTGCCTCAAGCTGCGCCGGCAAAAGCGTCTTGCCGGCAATATCCTCCACATGACCGGACAGGTCCCGCAGGCTGCCGTCAGGGGCCACGATGCCCGGTTTTTCAAAGCCCTTCGGCCCGAAGCGCAACAGTTTCATGCCGTTCTCCATGAGGTAGTGATCAACCAGACAGACGGCGCGGATCAGTTGGACCAGCCGCCGTCGATCATCTGGGTCGTTCCGGTAATAAAGGCAGCCTCATCGCAGGCCAGCCAGGCCACCAGCGCCGCCACTTCCTCGACGCGCCCGAGCCGCCCCATGGGCTGGCGCGCCACGAACTCGGCCATGACCTCCGAGGCAGCAAGCCCTCGCACTGCGGCCTGCGTCTCGATGCGCTCGTGCAGGGAGGGAGAGTCCACCGTCCCCGGGCAGATGGCGTTACAGCGAATGCCCTGAGTCATGTAATCGGCCGCCACCGATTTGGTCAGTCCAATGACCGCCGCCTTGGTCGTGCCATAGGCGCATCGGCTGGCGACGCCCTTGATGCTGGAGGCCAGCGACGCCATGTTGATGATGCTGCCGCCGCCCTGGGCCAGCATGCCCGGCAAAAACGACTGAATGGTATGAAACATGGCCGTGACATTGAGTGCCATGGCAAGCTGCCAGGCGCTGTCGTCACACTCCAGCACGCTGCCGTGGTGCACGATGCCGGCGCAATTGAACAGGATATCGACCGGCCCCACCTCCGAGGCCAGTGCCTGGATGGCCTCACGGTCGAGGACATCCAGACCTCGCGGCGTCATGCCTTCAAGATCGATGAGATGCGATGGATCGAGATCGGTGGCGATGACATGAGCGCCTTCGAGGGACAGACGCTGCGCTGCGGCACGACCGATGCCCTGACCGGCCGCCGTGACCAGGGCCGTTTTACCCTGCAAACATTGTGGGGACGAGACCTTGCTGATGTTCATGGCACCTTATCCTTGAGCCATCTGTCGTCCACGGCGCGGATGACATGATCCGTCGATTAAAGCAAAATGCCCAATGGACTGACCTTTACACATTGGTCGCAGCGCCATGTACGATAATGATGTCCCCATGACCTTCAGCCGCTGGATGAACGTTTCTCGATGCCACTCAAGACCATTCGCAATGCGCGCCTTTACCGCCAGATTGCCGACCAGCTGCATGACCTGATCGAGGCTGGCGAGTTTCCGCCGGGCAGTCTGCTGCCGCCGGAACGTGAACTGGCCCAGACGCTGGGGGTCAGTCGTGCCTCGGTTCGTGAGGCCCTGATAGCCCTGGAGGTCATCGGACAGGTCGAAGTCAGGGTCGGCCATGGCGTGCTGGTGGGACCACTGGTGCCGCGCGGCGGACAATCCATTCTGCACACGGCAGCAAGGCAGCATCCCTGGTCACTGGACCCGGAGCTCGAGCAGGAGTTTGCCTCTCAGGGCGATGAGGAGATTCCTCCCTTTGCCCTGCTGGAAGCGCGGCGACTGGTCGAGCCCGAAGCAGCGGCGCTTGCGGCCGCCAACATGACCCCGGAGATGTTGTCAGGGATCGAGGAGGCCTACGAACGTCACGTGGCGGATAACGACGAGGAAGTGGACGAGCGCCATCAGGGCATTCCCTACACGGCCAATCACACCGGCGATCGCCTGTTTCATGTCCGCATCGCCCAGGCCAGCGGCAACCCGGCCTACGCCCTGCTCATTCGCCATATTCTCGGGCATCAATACGGCGTCATGTTTCGTCGTCTGCAGGACCTTTACCTCACGACCGACATGAAAAGGCGCTCCCGCGAGCAGCATCTTCGCATCCTCAATGCCCTGCGCCAGCAGGATGCAGAGCGTGCCCGACGCGCCATGGCCATGCATCTCGATGACGTCATCACCATCTTTTTCGATAGCTGAAACACAATGGTTGCCGCGTGCCTTTTCAGGACATCAAATCCCGCGTGCGGTGAACGCCGCAGGGATTGACCATGTCGCTGGTTTGCAACGCTTTGATGTTTCCAGAGATGGCACAGGTTGATAACCTGCGTTAAGGAATGCCGATCCTATAGAAGGTAGCCTCTCACTTCAAAGCGTGATATCAATGCCAGAACGTCTCCCTGTGCCATGGCCCTCTGCGCCATGAAAAGGGTTTCCAGCGCCCTTTCCATACGTCTTGAATCGTTGTACCCCGGCATCTCCCCCTCACTTCTTTACCCGACATTCGAACCGCTCGCGCGGCGCACTACTGAAGGCAGAGGAACATGAAAGACCTGAACCGTGTATTCAAACACTATCAGCAGCAGGTCGGCAGGAGCCCCCTGCGCCCTCACTCCGTCCAGGAACAGAGCGATGATGCCGACCCTGATGAGCCGGCAAGCTTTGACGAGATTGCCCAGCGCATTCTGATTCCTTCCATGGAGTGGGCGCGTGATATCGCGGCTGGTAATCACTATGCCAGCGAAATTCACGTGCACTGCGAAAATGAATCGAGCCACCGCGAGATCGAGGCCGTCGAGTTTCATCTGCTGCCGGTTCAGCACGTCACCATGAAACGGGGCTTTACCAACTTCAATCATCTGCGCATCAGCCATGATCCCGATCATGACGGCCTGCGCATTGATCGAAGCTTC
This sequence comes from Kushneria marisflavi, assembly GCF_002157205.1. Lineage (NCBI taxonomy): Bacteria > Pseudomonadati > Pseudomonadota > Gammaproteobacteria > Oceanospirillales > Halomonadaceae > Kushneria > Kushneria marisflavi. The sequence continues at coordinate 1,540,911 of NZ_CP021358.1, forward strand.
ATGAAGCACCACCGCCATGAGGAGCAGGGAGAATCCTGGATCTCGTGTGGCAACCTCACCCAGGATCGGGTGCAGGACATCATCGCGGATTTCATCGAGATGGTGCTGGCCAACCAGCTTGATAACGAGTCAGATCCAAGCCTGGCCTCCTTCTGATGCCTCGTCGCTGCCTTCCCTTTTACGGTTGATCAATTCCGGAATGTTGCCCATTGATGGGGCCATCCCGCGAACAAGCCTCATCCCGAACACATTTCGGCAAGCGCTGAATACGCTTCAGCCCTGTGCCGGAATGACGCTATAGTTAAAAACCTCTTCGCATATAAAAACTTTTTCTTATTCCTTTAAGGAAGGTTGCAGTACGCTAGATGCATTCGGCGCCCGCAGGCGCATTCCCCTTTAGAGGAGCATCACATGACCGCTTTCAGAACTCTGGCGCGCACGCTGGCCATCACATCACTGGGACTGGCCACATTCATGGGTACCGCCACGGCCGCTCAGGCCGAGACACTGCGGGTGGGCATGTCCGGCGGCTACTACCCCTTCACGTTTGTCGATCACGACAAGCTCCAGGGGTTTGAAGTCGACGTCATGAACGCCATCGGCAAGCAGACCGGCGATGACATCAAGTTCGTCACCGCCAGCTTCTCGGGCCTGGCCGGCATGCTGGACTCCGGTCGAATCGATACCATTGCCAACCAGATCACCATCACACCGGAGCGTCAGGCCAAGTACGCCTTCTCCGAGCCCTACGTCTATGACGGCGCCCAGGTCGTGGTCCGCAAGGGCAACGACAGTATCCACGGCGTGGAAGATCTCAAGGGCAAAACGGTCATCATGAACCTGGGCTCGAACTACGAGACCCTGCTCAAGGAGCTGCCCTACGCCGATGAGATCAATCTCAAGACCTATGAGTCCAACATCGAGCAGGATGTCGCCCTAGGCCGCGCCGATGCTTTCGTGATGGACCGCACCAGCGCTTCCCAGGTGATCAAGGACAAGCCCCTGCCGCTGCAGCTGGCCGGCCAGCCCTTCTCGAAGATCGAGAACGCCCTGCCGTTTCGTAACGATGACGCCGGCCGCGCCCAGCGTGACCGCGTGAACAAGGCACTCGATACCCTGCGCGACAACGGCGAGCTCAAGGCGATTTCCGAGAAGTGGTTTAATAGCGACATCACCGAAGCCCCGCAGTCCGAAGGCTCGGAAAAGACCGGCAGCGACAGCTGATCAGCGCTATGCTCTGCCCAATGGCCCCGGCATGTCCGGGGCGTTTTGTTGTTCACCCCCAGGCGACCCGCAAGCCCTTGATGCGGGCCGCTCGTTTTAAAGCGCATCGCCATGCAAGCACTCAACCTTGATTACATGGTCGGGCTGGTGCCCGTCCTGCTGGGCTATCTCCCGCTGACGCTGGGCATGGCCGCCGCGGGCATGGTCTGTGCCCTGATTCTGTCCTGTCTGCTCGCCGTCATTCGCGTCTCGCGCCTGCCAGGGCTCAATCAGGCCGCAAAACTGTTCATTTCGTTTTTTCGCGGTACCCCGCTGCTGGTACAGCTCTTTTTGTTCTATTACGGGCTGCCGCAGTTTCTCTCCTTTCTGGTCTCCATCAATGGCGTCACTGCCACCATCATGGGGCTGACACTGCACTTTTCGGCCTACATGGCAGAATCGATTCGTGCCGCCATCACCGGCATCGACCGCAGCCAGACCGAGGCGGCCCAGTCGATCGGCATGACCCAGTTCCAGACCATGCGCCGCATCATTCTGCCCCAGGCCACACGCGTGGCCACGCCGACGCTGATGAACTACTTCATCGACATGATCAAGTCGACATCGCTGGCGTTTACGCTGGGGGTCACGGAATTGATGGGCGCCACCCAGAAGGAAGCCGCCAGCAGCTTTCTCTACTTTGAAGCCTTTCTGGTCGTGGCGCTGATCTACTGGGTCATCGTCGAGGCGCTGTCCTGGTGTCAGAAGCGGCTGGAAAAACGTCTCAACCGGGCTTATCAGCGATGATTGCACTCAAGGACATCACCAAGCGCTTTGGCGAGCATACCGTGCTCGATGGGATCGATCTGTCACTCGAGCGCGGCGAGATCATCGTGGTCATCGGCCCGTCCGGCACCGGTAAATCCACGCTGTTGCGCTGTATCAACTTCCTTGAACGGCCCGACGCCGGCCGGCTCACGGTGGGGGATCTGAGCGTGGACGCCGCCCGCCCCAGCAAGGATGACATCCTGGGTCTGCGCCGGCGCACGGCGTTCGTGTTTCAAAACTATGCGCTGTTTGCCCACAAGACGGCGCTGGAGAACATTGCCGAGCGGATGATTGTGGTCGAGGGGCTATCAAAACATGAGGCCCACGCACGAGCGCGCGAGATTCTCGAGCGCATCGGCCTTGCCGACAAGGCGGATGCCTATCCGGCGGCGCTGTCCGGCGGGCAGCAGCAGCGCATCGGCATCGGTCGCGCCATGGCGGCTAAGGCCGAGGTCATCCTGTTTGACGAGCCAACCTCGGCGCTGGACCCGGAGTGGGTCGAGGAAGTCTTGGCTCTGATGAAACAGCTCGCCGCCGAGCAGCAGACCATGATCGTGGTCACCCACGAGATGCAGTTTGCCCGCGAAGTGGCCGATCAGGTGGTGTTCATGGAGGGCGGTCGCATCGTCGAACAGGCACCGCCGTCAGAGCTTTTCACCAACCCGAAGGATGAGCGCACCCGCAGCTTTCTGCGCAAGGTACTGGCCGGCAACGCGCCGGCCACCACCTGAAGCCCCTCCTGCTTCACGCGATCTTGGACTCCATGAGGTCACGATAGCGCAGCTGATCCTCGTGCATCTGACGATAGACCCGGTACTTGGCGTCGAAAAAGTCACGCCGGGTCACATCCGGGCGAATGGTACGGGCCGTGGCGCTCATGGCTGCCGCCGCCTCTCGAAGCGCCGAATGGTCACCGCAGGCGGTGGCCGCCAGCATGGCACTCCCCAGCAGCACCGTCTCGCGCTCCTCGGGCAGCTCGATCACAAGCCCGGTGGCATCGCTTAACTCCTTCAGCCAGCGCGCGTTCTTGAGCGCCCCGCCACACAGGCGCAGTCGCTTGATGTCATGGCCGTGGGCGTTGAGCGTCTCGACGATATGACGCGTACCCAGGCTGACCGCCTGCAGTGTGGCCAGATAGCGCAGCGCCAGACCGTCGAGGTCGCGCTCCAGTATCAGCCCGCTGACCATGCCGGTGAGCGATGCATCCGCCAGCGGCGAGCGATTGCCATGGTGATAGTCCAGCACGTGCAGATGCCGAGTCAGCTCGTCGCGACTTTCCTCTTCCAGCGCCTCCAGCCGCTGATTGAGCCATTCGAAATGGCTGATCTCGGCGCGCGCGGCCGCCGTCATTAGCGCCTCAACGACGCCGCTGTCGGCAATCACGTGGTCGATCAGCGCCCCGACCGCGCTCTGTCCGCCCTCGTTGATCCAGCCATCCGGCAGCACCGCGCCCCAGTACGGGCCCCAGACGCCGGGCACAAAGCAGGGGTCGTGAGAGAAGGCGATATGACAGGCTGATGTCCCGGCAATCACGGCCAGGCTGCCTTCCGGGTCGTCGCCGAGCATGCCCAGTGCGCCTGCATGGGCATCGATCAGGCCGGTGGCCACCACCGTCTGCTCCGTCAGCCCCATCGCCTCGGCGGTCTCCTTTGACAGCCGGCCGGCCCGGGTGCCGGGGGCGCGAATGTCACCCTGCATCGCCGGGCGCGACATCAGCTCATCGAGGCCGAGCCGTTCAAGCAGGTCCTCGGGCCAGCGGCCTTCATGGGCAAGATAGAGCCACTTGCACACCTGGGTACACACGCTGCGCTCAGGCTCATGCGTGCCGTCCAGATCACCGATGGCGCGAGCCACCATGAAATCGGCCAGATCGAGAAAGAGTGCGGCGCGCTCGAACTGATCGGGGCGCTGGCGCTTGAGCCATAAAAGCTTCGGTAGCTCCAGCTCCGGGCTGACCTGCCCGCCAATGTATTCCAGCGCCGGATGACCCGTGGCGGCAATCTCTTCGGCCTCTTCAATGGCGCGATGATCCATCCACATCACGATGTTATGGGCATCGACGTTGTCCGGTGACACCGAAACGGGGGCGCCCTGCCCGCCCAGCGCCACCAGCGAGCAGGTGGCATCGAAGCCGATCGCCCGGATCGAGGTACCGTCGACGCCGGCCTCACTCACGGCTTCACGCACCGCGGCCACACACTGCGACCAGATGTTGTCACTGGACTGCTCGACAAACCCCGGGCGCGGGCGGTACTGCGCAATCTCGCAGGCGGCCTGCGCCACACAACGTCCGCGTGCATCAAACACACCGGCCCTGACGCTTGCCGATCCCACATCGATTCCCAGGTAATAGGCGCTCATGACCGCTCCTGATAATGGCGTGGCGCTACCCTGCCACATTGCGACAGGCCATGACCTGCCGACCTTGGTCCAATCACCCAAAGGCGAATTGTCAGTGTGCGCAAAACGACGCTAAATACCAAATGACAACGTTAACATTGACGCGTCCGGCCGAGGATTCGGTGAGAAGAAGGGGCGCCATCCACGTTGTTGACCGCCCATGGCACGTGCCATGCCTTCACGATCAGCCGGTAAAATCACATGCCTATTACGATTTCAGCTGCAAAGGGCCTTCTGGGCGCCACCCTCGTCACAACCCTGCTGGCGGCCACCACAATTCCGCTGGCCAGTGCTGCCGACAAGCCCCATGACAAGCCGGACGACCAGCTCGTCATCGGCATGTCCTTTCAGGAGCTCAACAACGTCTATTTCGTGACCATGCAGCGCGCGCTGGAAGCAGCGGTCAATGACATGGGCGCGAAGCTCGTGTTTACCGATGCCCGTCACGACATCTCCAAGCAGATCAATGACGTGGAAGACATGCTCCAGCGCGGCGTCGATATCCTGCTGCTCAATCCGACCGACTCGGTCGGCATCCAGTCGGCGGTGCTCTCGGCCCATGACGCCGGCGTGCCGGTCGTGGCCGTCGATGCCCAGGCCGAAGGCCCGATCGATGGCTTCGTCGGCTCAAAGAACTTCGATGCCGGCTACAAGGCATGCCACTACATGGGCGAAAAGCTCGATGGCAAGGGCAAGGTCGCCATTCTTGACGGTATCCCGGTCGTACCGATTCTCCAGCGCGTCGAAGGGTGTGAAAAGGCCCTTGGCGAGTTTGACGGCATCGAGGTGGTCGACAAGCAAAACGGCCATCAGGAACGCTCCACCGCCATGAACGTCACCGAAAACATGCTGCAGGCCCATCCGGATCTGGCCGGCATTTTCAGCGTCAATGACGTGGGCTCGCTCGGCGCGCTGGTCGCCATTCAGTCCTCCGGCAACGACGTGAAGCTGGCAAGCGTTGACGGCAACCCGGAAGCGGTCAAGGCCATGCAACAGCCCAACTCGCCGCTGATCGCGATCGCCGCCCAGCATCCGGCCACCATGGTCACCCAGGCACTGGAACTGGCCGTGAAGAAGTACCGCGGTGAAGAATCCCCCAGCGAGGTGCCGATCGACGTCACCCTGGTGACCGCCGACAACGCTGCCGACTTCCATTGGTAATTCATCCGCCCTGGTAACTCATCAGCACTGGTCATTCGGCACGACTCAGCCGGTACTGCAGGCCCGAGCGCATCCGGAAAGGGATGCGCTCGGGCAGGGATGCCCTGAACGGACGTGCCCTGGAGATTGTTATGGCGCTACTGGCACTGGAAAGCGTGAGCAAGAGCTTCCCCGGCGTGCGCGCACTGCATGATGTCAGCCTCAAGGTCGAGGCCGGCGAGATCCACGCCCTGCTGGGGGAAAACGGCGCCGGCAAGTCGACGCTGATGAAGATCTTGTGTGGCATTCATCAGCCCGACAGCGGCGAGATCCTGATCGACGGCCACGCCCAGCATTTCTCGAGCTATCGACGCGCCTGCGCCGCCGGTGTGGGCATCGTCTTTCAGGAATTCAGCCTGATTCCCGGGCTCAGCGTGGTGGACAACATCTTTCTCGGGCGCGAGCCGCGTAACGCCCTGGGGCTGATTCGACACCGCGAGATGGTGGATCAGGCCCACGCCCTGTTCGAACGGCTGGGCATCGACATTGATCCGCTGATTCGCGTTCATCACCTGAGCGTGGCCGACCAGCAGTTCGTCGAGATCGCCAAGGCGCTATCCCTCAACGCCCGGGTACTGGTGCTCGATGAGCCCACTGCCCCGCTTACCCCCACCGAGGTCGAGCGGCTCTTTACCATCATGCGCCAGCTGCGTGAACAGGGCGTGGCGATGGTGTTCATCTCTCACCACATGGAAGAGATCTTCGATATCTGCGACCGGGTCACCGTGCTGCGCGACGGCGAGTACGTCACCACGCTCAATGTAACGGACACCGATGCCGGCGCGCTGGTCGAGCAGATGGTCGGCCGGCGGGTCGACAACATCTTTCCCGAGCGCCAGACACCGCCGCCTGCTGACGACATCGTGCTCGATGCCCGCATTCGCATGACAGGCCGCAAGCATACCGACCACATCCGACTGGCCCGCGGCGAGATCCTGGGGTTTGCCGGGCTGGTCGGCTCCGGTCGCAGCGAGATGGCACTCGCCATGATCGGCGCGCATCCGGTGGCCGAGCGTCACATGCGTCTGGAAGGAGATTCGGTCGCGCTCAAATCACCGGCCGACGCGCTTAAACGCGGTATCGGGCTGTTGCCGGAAAACCGCAAGCAGCAGGGGCTGATCCTGCCCTTCACCTGCGCTGACAACATCTCGATCAACCACCTAGAACGCTTTCAGTCGTCAGGCCCGTTTATCAGTCGGCGGCGTGAGCAGGCAGCGGTCGAGACGCTGATGGACTGCGTGCGGGTCAAGGCCCCGGGCAGTGACACCGTGGTCGGCACGCTCTCCGGCGGCAACCAGCAAAAGGTGGTCATTGCCCGCTGGCTGGAGCGCGGCTGCCGGGTGCTGATCTTTGACGAGCCGACCCGCGGCATTGATGTCGGCGCGAAATCCGAGATCTATGCGCTGATGAAAACGCTCACCGCCCAGGGCATCTCGATCATCATGATTTCCTCGGAGCTGCCCGAAATCACCGGCCTGTGCGACCGCGTGCTGGTCTTCAACCACGGCCATGTCGTGGCCGAACTGGCCGGTGACGAGATTGAGGCCAGCACCATCATGACCCACGCCACCCGCCAGATTTCCCTTGATTACCCCACGGGTGCCACCGACGACACGGCGGCCACCATGGAGCACGCCTCATGACCACCCCGACCTCTACCTCAGCGGCCAATCCCAAACCCCGGCGTCAGCGCCGTTCGCACTGGTCCCGGCTGGTGCATTCGCCGGTCTTTTTCCCGCTGCTCGGCTTTATCGCCGTGTTCATTGTCATGGCGCTGGTCAATGACAACTTCCTGCTGCCCAACAACCTCTCCAACGTTGCTCGTCAGGGCGCGATCATCGGCATCATTGCCGTGGGGATGAGCTTTGCGATCTTCACCGGCGGGATCGATCTATCGGTCGGGCCGGTGATGGCGCTGTCCGGCACCATCATGGCCGGACTGATGGCAGGGGGCTGGCCGCCCACCGTGGCGGTCATCGCCGGGCTATTGCTGGGCATGATGTTTGGCGCCTTCAACGGGGCCTGCGTGGCCTTTGCTCGCATGCCACCGATCATTGTGACGCTGGCCACCATGGGCATCGCCCGCGGGCTGGGTCTGATCTACACCGGCGGCTACCCGATCTCGGGCCTGCCGGCCGGCTTTGCCTTCTTCGGTCGCGGTGAGGTGCTGGGCATTCAGGCCCCCATCGTGATCATGCTGCTGGTCTATCTGGTGGCCTACGTGGTGCTGCACCACACCTCCTTTGGCCGCTACGTCTACGCCATCGGCGGCAACGAGGAAGCCACCCGCCTGACCGGCATTCGCGTGCCGCGCTTCAAGCTGATGGTCTACACCATCAGCGGCCTGACCGCCGCGATCGCGGGCCTGGTCATTACCTCTCGCCTGATGAGCGGCCAGCCCAACGCCGGCACCGGCTTTGAGCTCGATGCCATTGCCGCTGTGGTACTGGGTGGCGCGGCGATTGCCGGCGGTCGCGGGGCGATTCTCGGCACGCTGGTGGGCGCCATGCTGCTGGCGATCCTGAACAACGGCCTCAACCTGATGGGCGTATCGCCCTACCTCCAGGATGTGGTCAAGGGCGGCATCATCCTGCTGGCCATTTACATCGGGCGCGGCCGCAACGCCTGACCCTCACCCCTTTCACGACAGGAGTTTGAACATGACCGATGCAACCGCCACCATGCAGGCCGTGGTCTGCCACGCCCCCAACGACTACCGACTGGAATCGGTGGCCCGCCCCACCGCCGGACCCGGTGAAGTGATTCTGAAAATCGGCGCCTGCGGCATCTGCGCCAGCGACGTGAAATGCCGCGGCGGCGCCGAGATGTTCTGGGGCGGCAACGGCCAGCCCGCCTGGGTGAAGGCCCCGGTCGTCGCCGGTCACGAGTTCTTTGGTGAAGTCATCGAGATGGGCCCGGGCGCGGAAGAGCACTTCGATGTGCGCGTGGGCGATCAGGCAATCGCCGAGCAGATCGTGCCGTGCGGCAAGTGCCGCTACTGCGACAGCGGCCACTACTGGATGTGCGAGGTCCACAACATTCTGGGCTTTCAGCACGAGGTCGCCGAGGGCGGCATGGCCGAGTACATGCGCATTCCGGCGAAGGCGCGCCTGCATCGCATCCCCGAGAGCCTGAGCCTGGCCCAGTCCGCGTTCATCGAACCGCTGGCCTGCGGCATTCACGCCGTCAACCGCGGCGACATTCAGCTTGATGACACCGTGGTGGTCGCCGGTGCCGGGCCGATCGGCCTTGCCATGGTGCAGGTGGCGCACCTCAAGACGCCGAAGCAGCTGATCGTCATCGACATGATCGACGAGCGTCTGGAACTGGCCAAACGGTTTGGCGCCGATGTGGTGCTCAACCCCGCGCGCGATGACGTCAACGCCCGCGTGAAGGAGCTGACCGGCGGCTATGGCTGCGATGTCTATATCGAGGCGACCGGCTCGCCGACCGGCGTGCGTCAGGGCCTTGAGATCATCCGCAAGCTGGGGCGCTTTGTGGAGTTCAGCGTGTTTGGCAAGGAGACCACGGTGGACTGGTCGATCATCGGCGATCGCAAGGAGCTCGATGTGCGCGGCGCCCACCTCTCCCCGCACACCTTCCCGGTCGCGATCGACCTGATGGCACGCGGGCTAGTGACCACCGATGGCATCGTCACCCACGAGCTGCCGCTGGCCGAGTTCGAGGAGGGCTTTCGCATGGCGACCGCCGCTGAATCCATCAAGGTACTGCTGGTGCCCTGAGCGCTGCACGCGAGGACGAGATGAGCAACACACAAGCAATCACCCACTACGCCGGCCTTCAGGGCCGGCGCTATCTGGTCACCGGCGCGACCAGCGGCATTGGCCAGGCCGTCGCACTGGCCTTGCGCGAGCAGCACGCTGAGGTCGTCGCACTCGGGCGTAACCCCGAGGCACTGGCCGCACTCGAGGCCGCCGGCTGCATCACCTGTACGCTGGAGCTGACCGATACCGAGGCGCTTGAACAGGCCATTGTCGAGCACGGCCCGTTTGATGGGCTGGTCAACAGCGCCGGCATCACCCATGTGGAACCCGCACTGACCCTGCCGGCAGACGCGATCGATAAGGTGTTTCACACCAACGCCCGCGCCGCCGCCATCGCCGCGCGCTGCGTAGCCCGCGGCATGATCGAGGCCAACAAGGGTGGCAGCATCGTCAACGTCTCGAGTCAGGCATCATTAGTGGGGCTGGATGACCATCTCGCCTACAGCGCTTCCAAGGCGGCGATGGACGCCATCACCCGTTCACTGTGTCTGGAATGGGGCACCAATGAGATTCGGGTCAACAGCGTCAACCCGACCGTCACGCTCACGCCCATGGCGCAGAAGGTGTGGTCGGCACCTGAAAAGCGCGACCCGATGCTCGCCGCCATCCCGCTGCACCGCTTTGCCGAGCTTGCCGATGTGGTCGAACCGATTCTCTTTCTGCTCAGCGATGGCGCGGGCATGATCAGTGGAGTGTGTCTGCCGATCGATGGGGGGTATACGGCGAGGTAGGGGTAGGCTCCCGTCGTAGCAAAAAGGTTTTTAGGCGGCAGAATTTCAAGGTGAAACTCATGATGTCATGAGGCGCTCGACTTACACCAACCTAACATTGATCTTTTTTGCGATTAGTTAATCAAATCGCTCGAAAAGCGAGGATGGCGCTAGCTGTGGAGTAAGTATGCCATTAAAGTTAAAAAGACCCAACTCGACAGCAAGGTTCAGGCCTTTGGTTTTTATAGCTATAAATTTTTTTAGCAGCCTTTAATATCTAATGTCCAAGAAAAGTAGAGCGTAGAGAAAACCTTCTGACAGTAGCAGCCTTGACAAGCCGCCGTGCTATTACATACCCATGGAAGGACCGCTATACTCATTTTCAACAACCCTTTTCATTTCAGGACTAGGCTCTAAATTCAGACCATGATCCAAGCCAAATTCATATAAGTTCATACATCTTGTAATTTTATTTTCATTGCTAACAGCAGCAACAAAAGAATAACTCCCTATAGATCCTCCACTTGACTCCTCAACTTTTGACTTATGCTTTACAAGCCTTTCAAGGTAGAATATAAATGATTCCTTTCCTTTACCCGCATAGAGTATCTCCCCGACATCAGACACATTTTTATTGGAAAAATATGTCTTCCCTACAAGACTAAAATTTCCATCATCGACTTGGCCGTAAATGAGGAAATGGTGATCATCGCTAGAAGACAGCTCTTTCTTCGCCTCACTATAATTCTTATATTTCCTCCTTTCAGAAGCTAAAGAATTAGAGTCTTTTTTGAATTCTATGACAATCCATTTTTCATGGTTAGAGAGCAAAGCATCACCAGCTCTTTCATGCTCTCCGTCTAAAGGAGACAAAATCATCTCATCTGAAATAAACTTCCTAATAAAATAATACTCAACAGTCTTTTCCCACCAATCCATAAAAACTCCTTATAAAAAACCTCAAAAAAATAAAATAAAATTTTGCAAACAACATGATGATTATTTTTCAATCTTTCGACGATCAGCTCGCCTTAAAGCTGCCAACTCTAGTCGTTTGGGTTCAGTATAAAGACGCTCTAAAAGGATAAAAGTAAAATCTAGAATATCCGCAGCATCTTCTTGTAAAAGAATGCCTTCGTGCGCACCATCGTTACCATTGTCTTTAATACAAGTTGATAGGTCTCGAAGCGCTTCTGGAAGTATTCCATTATCAATCAACCAAGGAAGTCTTAAACCTAGATTTCTTTTTATCCTATTATTGAGCCCTTCACCTAACTCTGGAACAAGGGTTTTTGTAGCTAAATCCAAGCATAGACGAAACATCGTTGCTGCAGCGTTATAGCATCCAATGGCCATACAAGCAGCACCTTCTTGGAAGATATTATCAATATTTTCGGGCAAATATTCAGGTGGCACCTCGGCATTATTATCTTGAATGCCGACAAACCGCTCCACTTTAACGATTTCATTAACAGCAAAACCTGCATCTTGAAGGCCATTATTAATAAAATCGCTGCCATCATGATTTTTTTGCGAAACGAGAAAAATTGTTGGCTTGGCACAAGCACGACATACACAGAAAACCTCAAGGCATATCTGCCAATCAAATCTCTTGGAAACCTGAACTTGGTTCTCAAGATCAAAGGTAATTTCTTTAGCCCCACACCTAGGGCAATCAGCTACTAGTAGTGACAAATCTGCATACTCACTTTAAAAGTTGAAACATATAACACCAATAACATGTGCGCAAAAAACAACGACGATGTCATCACTGTAACTTGACCTGCAAAAACACAAATTTGGCATCATAATTTTTCTTCACCTACGTATGGAACAACTCCCCACTTATCATCTTTATTTTTACGTGAATAAACCTCTCTCGCAGATCCCTCTATATTAGGAATACTAATGCACTGCTCTGTATCATCGTCACTACATATTATCGGCTGATACCAAGCTGAACTGTTTTCGTATTTACCACCTTTAACATCACTCCAAATTTTATTTATTTCTTCTTGAGAATGTTTCATTTTTTAACCCCTTGAACTCTAAAAACATTAAATAATATAATCAACTCTTTACCCAAAACATCAGACCTATCCATTAACGCTATTTGGCGCGCCCTTCAATTAATCATTAATCACAAGGTGTAAGCTAGCAACCTGCTTGAAATTAATGTGCTTGCGCACACCACAAATGAAATATTAACAAAAATTTATATAAAATGGTATTCACCTACTCAAAAACCATTACCAAAACTGATGAGCCGCATAAAATCTTTCATGCTAATGAAGCGCTAAAGCCTGCGAACCAAGAATCCTCATCAAAGCTATCCTAGATGGCTTATTATTGGTTCTTGTCTATATCTTTCTGCCGAAATCAGTCGGGCCAGATAAGACTTGCTCCAATTAAGACAGCCAAAATAACAGCGTCTATTCAGTGGGGAGCGTTTTGCATAACAGAATGACGCAATCAGCGAGCGGAATTAGCCGCCCACCCTCCATGCAGCTTCTAATCAGCCGCTGGTGCCGGTCGATGCCTTCCAAGTTCATGCCGGTTTCGATGTAGCCGTAAAAGCGCACGTCGCCGTTGACCGAGCTCACCTCGGTAAGCATCTTCTCCTCACCGAACATGCGCGAGAGGCTTTGTCGTCCCCCTCGAACGCACACCGGCGGCTCCCTGATAAAACAGGCCGCATTGACAGAGCCAGCCCACATTAAAATACGGTTTTGATGACGACGCGAGTCGTGCTGGTACACTCGAACAACACCAACAACAAGACCGTCTCGACCTGATCCAGGTCGAGGCCCGAGGACATGACCGTGACCAGCTCGACCCTTGAGCGGCTGCTGGCGGCCGCCAACGCCTCCGATATCGACCGACTTCATCAACTGATTGCCCTTTGCGCGCTGGTGGGGCCGCTGAGCCAGCTGGTGCATGCCCTGCAGCGCGAGCGTGGGGCGGCAAGCATCGTGCTGGGCTCGCGCGGTCAGCGCTTTATCGACCGCTACCAGGCGCACGCCGATCACAGCCGTCAGGCCGATACCCAGCTGCATGCGGCGCTGACCCACTGGATGAGCGCTCGCGATGAAACATCGCATGAGGCCCGTGCCTATTCTCCCCGTCTGCTCCGGCGTCTGGCTGGGGCGGTGACGGCACTGGATGCGCTTGCGGAGCTGCGCACCCGGGTGGCGGCCCAGCAGGTGAGCGCCGATGAGGCCACCCGCCTGTACAACCGGGCCATCGGCACGCTGCTTTCGGTGGTGTTCGAGGTGGCCGATACCGCCAGCGACGCCGACATCACCCGCGCGCTGGTCAGCCTCTTTCACTTCATCCAGGGCAAGGAGCTGGCCGGGCAGGAGCGCGCCTGCGGGGCGCTGGGCTTCACTCTCGGGCACTTTGATGATACGCACCGCCACACCCTTCAATCGCTGATCGATGCCCAGCAGGACTGCTTCGACACGTTCACCGAGTTCGCCGACGAGACGGCCCGAAACCGGTGGGCCGCGCTCGCCGACCACCCCACCCTGACCACGCTCGGCCATCTCCGCGCGCTGGCGCTCGCGGATACGGATCTGCCGAGCGATCTCGAGGCGCCCGGTGAGCAGTGGTATGCGCTGGCGACCCAGCGCATCGATGCCCTGAAGGCCATCGAGGATCAGCTCGTCGAGGCGCTGCACCAGAGCTGTTGCCGGGCGCTCGAGCAGGCCAGCAGCCGTGACCGCACTGATGACGTGACGGCCTTCATCGAACCGGTCTCGCGGTCGAGCCCCCCGGAGATTGACGCCCCGACGGCACCGGTCACGGCGCGATACTTCGACCGCTCGCTGCTGGAACTGGTCCAGACCCAGAATCAGCGGCTGCAGCAGCTAAGCGATGAGCTGGCCCATACCCGCAAAACCCTGCGCGAGCGCAAGCTGATCGAGCGCGCCAAGGGCCTGCTCATGGCGCAGCAGCACATCGATGAAGACAGCGCCTACCGCCTGATGCGCAGGACCGCGATGGATCAGAGCCAGCCGCTGGTCACGATTGCCCGCGCCATGATCGACCGCGCCGAGCGCTAGCCCAACGCCCACTCGGGCGCCGCTTCGGTGCATCACGCCACGTATGTGCACCGCAAACGCCGCTTTCGGCCCACTGCCCGCCGCCCAGAAAGGGACATATACGACCTTTTTTGCGGTAGTGCCCTGAAATATCGCCACTCTTTCGATTCTGGCCCCGGTTCTGCTTTAGGTGACATGCCCCGAGCCAAAGGCGGCTTTCGCGGGCAATGCCACTGCCTGGCCCTGTTTCTGACAAGACATGACACGTCGCGCCCCCGGCCTGCGTGTATCGGACAACGGCGTCCACCAACCTTCCTGCACCACGGGAAGGCGGGTGGGCGCCGTTGCCGTTGGTGAGGCCATGTCCCTTGAGTGTCGACAACCCCGGAGAACAAGCGATGGACATCCGTAATAAAGCCAACAGGATACGGCTACTGAGCTTTTCGACCCCACAGATGCGCGCCTTCCACCTATCGTGGTTTGCCTTCCACGTGTGCTTTTTCGGCTGGTTTGGCATCGCCCCGCTGATGGCTGTGGTGCGTGATGACCTGGGCCTGACCAAGACCCAGATCGGCAACACCATCATCGCCTCGGTCGCCATCACCATTGTGGTGCGACTGGCCATCGGCCTGCTGTGCGACCGGATCGGGCCGCGCCGCGCCTACACCTGGCTTTTGTGCCTAGGGTCACTGCCGGTCATGATGATCGGCTTCGCCGACAGCTTTGAAACCTTTTTGATGGCGCGTCTGGCCATCGGCGCCATCGGGGCGTCGTTTGTGATTACCCAGTACCACTCCTCGATCATGTTCGCGCCCAACGTGGTCGGCACCGCCAACGCCACCACAGCCGGCTGGGGCAATCTGGGCGGCGGTACCACCCAGATTCTGATGCCGCTGATCTTCTCGGGCGTGTTGATGCTCGGCGTCAGCGAAACGCTGGGCTGGCGACTGGCCATGGTGGTGCCCGGCATCGTGCTGTTTGTGACCGGCATCGCATATTACCGCCTGACCCAGGATGCCCCGAACGGCAACTTCGATGAGCTGCGCGCCCGGGGCGAGCTGCCCGAAGCGACCCGCGAGCACGGCGCGGTTCAAAGCTTTGCCGCCGCAGCGAAGGACATTCGCGTGTGGGCGCTGTTTCTGGTCTACGCCGCCTGCTTCGGGGTCGAGCTGACCATCAACAACATCGCCGCCATCTACTTTTTCGACACCTTCTCGCTGAATCTGGCCACCGCCGGTCTGATTGCGGGGCTGTTCGGACTGATGAACCTGTTCGCCCGAACGCTCGGCGGGGTCTTTTCGGATCTGTTCGCCCGCAAGAACGGCCTCAAGGGCCGGGTACGCTGGCTGTTTCTGGCCATGCTGTGTGAAGGCATCGCCCTGATCGGCTTTGCCCACATGGAGGTGCTGGCGCTGGCCATCGGCATCATGCTGGTGTTCAGCCTGTTCGTGCAGATGGCCGAAGGCGCTACCTTTGGCGTGGTGCCGTTTATCAATAAAAAGGCGCTGGGCGCCGTGGCCGGCATCGTGGGGGCCGGGGGCAACGCTGGCGCTGTCGCCGCAGGCTTTCTGTTTCGAAGCGAGTCGCTGACCTATCAGGAAGGGCTGTTCTATCTCGGCGTGGCGGTGGTGGTGATCTCACTGGCCGCACTGGCCGTGCGCTTCACTCCCGAGGTAGAAGCCGAAGAGGAAGCCGCCTACCGCGAGGCCGCCGGCGCAGAGGACACTGCCAACACGGCAACCCCGATCGGTGCACGCTAGCCTCCGATGGCCCGAGCGATGGCTCGGGCCGTACATGCCACCACAGCTCACAACGCCCAACCCAAAACGCCGTCACATGAGTGACGGCGTTTTGTCATCCAGCGGAGGGGGTCAGAACGCTGGCGCCTCATCGGCCAGCGCGTGGCGAGTGGTCTCCTGCGCGTCGCGATACAGCGTGACCACACTGCCCACCACGATCAGACAGGGCGACGGCATCGGCGCGGCCTCAAGCAGTGCCGGCAGGGTGGCCAGCGTCCCGACGCGGGTCTGCTGCGTGGGCAGCGTGGCGTGTGCGATCAGCATCACCGGCCAGTCGGCTGGCAGACCGGCGCCTGTCAGCCCCTCACAGATGGTCGCCACCCGGTTGAGCCCCATGTAGAACACCAGCGTTTCATCGCGCCGGGCCAGCGCCGACCAGTCCGGCAGACGGTCCTCCTGCGCCTGATGGGCGGTCACAAACCGCAGCGTCTGGGCATGGGCGCGGTCGGTCAGCGGCAGGCCGAGCGCGGCGGCAGCACCGGAGGCGGCGGTAATGCCCGGAACAATTTCAACCTCGATGCCGGCCTCCCCCAGGGCGGCCAGCTCCTCGCCCATGCGCCCGAACACGCCGGGGTCACCGCCCTTGAGCCGGACCACCCGCTTGCCCGCGCGCGCCAGTGCCACCAGCCGCTCGCCGATCTCGGCCTGAGGCACACTGTGCTCGCCGCAGGCCTTGCCGACATAGTAGCGCTCACACCCGGCCGGCAGCCGCGCCAGAATCTCCGGCCCGACCAGCCGGTCGTAGACCACGGCGTCCGCCGCCTGCAGGCGATCAAGCGCGCGAAGCGTCAGAAGATCCGCCGCGCCGGGGCCGGCGCCGACCAGGGCCACCTGTCCCATGGACGCCTTTTGCACGGGCGTATCGACATCGCAGTGCCGGCCACGCGCCGTGGACAGCGCCCGGGTCGCGACATGACCGAGCCGCATCATCCAGCGGGACACGCCAAAGCGCAGGGGATGAGAGGGGTTACAGCTCGACATGGGCAGATTCCTCTTCCAGTAATGCCTTGAGTTCGGGTTGGCAGGAGCCGCACTGAGTGCCACAGGCGAGTTCGGCACCGAGCGCCTCAACGCTTCGGTGGCCCTGGCGAATCGCCGCGGCAATGGCGTACTGACCTACCTGATGACAGCTACAGACGATGGGGCCGACATCCGCGGCCCCGCTGGCGGCACCGGCCAGAACGCGCCGCCGTGTGTTCGCCTCAAGCGGCGTCTCTCTTGCGGGGTCAAGGCAGGCATCCAGCCAGGTCAGTGACGGCAGCTCCGACGGCGGGCCGATCATCAGCCACCAGGCTACCCGATTCCCGGCAAGCCCGCTTGCTCGCAGGCGCCCTCTGGCCTCATCGGTGCTCCACTGGGACACCGGCCCCGGCAGCACCCGGGCAATCCAGTCCAGCCAGTCCCGCTCGCCCGCCTCGGGCGTGCCGGCCAGCTGCCAGCGCAGGGCGTGGCGCATCGGAATGCGCGTCCAGTAGGCGCAGCCCTCGGTTGGCGTCACCGTCTCCGACAGGTCACCGGCGACCAGCAGTGTGGCCTCCCAGCTGTGCGCCAGCGGCTGCATGCCCACCGCGCCGTGTTTCGATTCCGGCTGACCGGATATTGGATCGACCCGCGGGGTGATCAGCGCATTGGCCTTGGCCCGAGCGCTGAACGCGCCGTTCCAGTGCATCGGCACAAAGACCTCGCCCCGGCGCTGGCCGCGCTTGAGGCGCGCACGCCCTCGATAGTGACCAGCGTCGCCGGCAAGCTCGATCAGACGACCTTCCTCGATGCCGGCCGCGCGGGCGTCAACGGGGTTCAGTTCAATGAAGGGCTCATCGCGATGGTTCATCAGACGCGCTGCCCGGGCCGTGCGGGTCATGGTGTGCCATTGATCGCGCACGCGGCCGGTGTTGAGCCGCAGCGGATGGGCCTCGCTCAGCGTTTGGGCCGGCAGACGCGGACGCACCGGCAAAAGCCGCGCACGACCGGAGGCGGTCGGAAAGCGGCCATCCTCGAACAGTCGGGCCGCGCCGTGAGGGTGTTCTACGCTGACCGGCCACTGAATCGGCGCCAGCGCGTCGTAGGCCGCGCGATCAAGCCCGGCAAGTCCTGAAATATCGAACACACGCCAGCCCGGGCGGGCCGGATCGTTATCGAGCCCCGAGAGTCTGGCGTGCTCATCAAAGATCTCGGCCGGGTGGGTGTAGGAAAAGGCCTCTCCGAAGCCGAGCCGGTCGGCAAGTTCGGTCATGATCTGCCAGTCGTGTCGCGCCTGGCCCGGGGGCGGCAGCAGGCCACGCTGGCGCGAAATGCACCGCTCGGAGTTGGTGACGGTGCCGTCCTTTTCCGACCAGCCCGTCGCCGGCAGCACGATGTCGGCCACCTCGAGCAGCTCGGCGTTTTCCATGCATTCGGATACGATGACCAGCGGACAGTCGGCCAGAATGCGCTTGATGCGATCGGCATCCGGCAGGCTGACCACCGGGTTGGTCGCCATGATCCACACCGCCCGGATCTCGCCGCGCTCGATGGCTTCGAACAGCTCGACGGCCTTGTGGCCGGGCTCGGTGGGCAGCGACGGCGCGCCCCAGAACGTCGACACCCGCTCGAGAGCCCCGGGCGTGTGGTAATCCATGTGGGCGGCCAGCTGATTGGCCAGCCCACCGACCTCGCGCCCGCCCATGGCGTTGGGCTGACCGGTGATCGAAAACGGCCCGGCCCCGGGCAGACCGAGTTTGCCGCCGGCCAGATGACAGTTGATGATCGCCTGGCACTTGTCGGTGCCGCTGCTCGACTGATTGATGCCCTGTGAATAGAGCGTAACCACGTGCAGCTGGGTGGCGAACCAGTAATAAAACGTCTCGAGGCGCTCGGTATCGATGTCGCAGTCCGCCGCGATGGCCTCAAGGGTCGTGTCGTCCTCGAGGACTGCGGCCAGCGTCTCCTCAAACCCCTCGGTGTGACGCTCAAGGTAGAGACGATCCAGCCGCTTCGTGCGCGCCATGAACGCCAGCAGCCCATTGAACAGCCGCGCATCGCTGCCCGGCGCGATCCCCAGATAGAGATCGGCGATATCACAGCTGTCGGTCACGCGAGGGTCGATCACCACCACGCGCATCAGCGGATTGCGCGTTTTCGCCGCCTTGAGGCGCTGATACAGCACCGGATGATTCCAGGCCAGATTGGACCCCACCAGTACCACCAGCTCGGCGCGCTCCAGATCCTCATAGCAGCAGGGTACGGCGTCGGCGCCGAAGGCCCGCTTGTAGGCCGCCACCGCTGACGCCATGCAGAGCCGGGAGTTGGTATCCACATGGGGCGTGCCGAGAAAACCCTTGAAGAGCTTGTTGGCGATGTAATAGTCCTCGGTCAGAAGCTGGCCCGAGAGATACGCTGCCACCGACCCAGGGCCGTGGGCCGCCTGCGTGGCGTTAAGACGACGGGCAAGCACATCGAGCGCCGTGTCCCAGTCGACCGTTTGACCATCGACGCGTGGCGCCAGCACTCGCCCGGCATGGCCGAGCGTTTCATGCAGGGCGCTGCCCTTGACGCACAGCCGACCCTGATTGGCCGGGTGCGCCGGGTCCCCCTCAACCGCGCTGATCGACTCGCCGCTCACGGTGGCGCGTACGCCGCACCCGACGCCGCAATAGGGGCAGGTCGTTTGAGCATGACACGCGCCCCTGTCCGTTTGACCGGATAACTCACCCGTGTGATCGGCGGAAGAAACGCCGGAGCGGGTAACGGATGAGGGGGTGACGGATAAGCGGGTTCCGGATGGTTGGGTCGCGGACATGAGGCCTCCTTGAATGCAAAAGGGCCTGACATCACGCGAGCGTGAGGTCAGGCCCCTGTGCCTGTCTTCAAATCGTTCGATGGCGCCTGAACGGCGCACCGTTGCGGCAGGAAAGCGTGTCGATCCGATTCGGGACGCCATTGCCCCGCTCGAATCGCGACCACGGCCGCGGTGTCATGATGATCTGCACCTTCCACGCCACTGCCGGTTTTTCCCTTTCATAACAGAAGGCTGAATGGAAGCGCTCGAGATTCCAGAGCCCGTTCGCCCCCAACACGTCCAGCCATGGTGCACGTTTGACGCAAAACGCACCGCCTTTGGGCAGGACCCTTCGCCCGGGGGCCTGACAGCGTCACGACAAAACGCCCAGACGACTGAATCAAAAGCGTAATTTTTCATGTGGCACGCCATTGGCTGTGTTGTAAAAAGCGGCCACCGAAGGCCGCACGCATCGCCCCTGCCCCCCCTGGCTTCGTGCGCCAGGGAGGACGACGCCACAGACATCACGTTCACGTCAGGCAACGGCGCCTGATGCCCTGAAGCTTTTTGGCTTCACGGCATCAGGCGCTTTTTTTATGGCCCGACCAGCGCGGTGACAGAACCAGAGCCCGACCGCCGTTTTTCCATTACGGCAGATCGACACGGGAGATCGACATGACACGCGACACCGACACGCACCTCGTCGTCATCGGCAATGGCATGGCCGGCCATCGGCTGGTCACCACGCTGCTGGCCCGAAAGGATCGCCCGGCCCGCATCACGGTACTCGGCGAGGAAGCCTCACACGCCTATAACCGCATCCTGCTCTCCCCCTGGCTGGCCGGTGAGCTGGGTCGCGATGAGCTCGCCCTGCCCGCCATGGTCGCCGAGGGCGTCGAATGTCGACCGGGGGCACGGGTGATCAATATCGACCGTTCAAGCCACACCCTCACGCTCGAGTCCGGCGAGCGCCTGCACTACGACCGGCTGGTCATCGCCACCGGCGCCCGGCCGACGCTGCCCGAGGTGGCGGGCATCCAGCTTGGCAACGTCGGTGCGTTTCGAACGATGGAGGACGGTGAGTGGCTGAGACAGCAGGCCCCCGGATCCAACGCGGTCGTGATCGGCGGCGGCCTGCTGGGGCTTGAAGCCGCGGAAGGGCTTCGAAAGCTCGGCATGCACGTCACCGTGCTGCAGCGAAGCGACCGATTGATGAACCGCCAGCTCGACGCCGTGGCTGCCGGCTGGCTTAAGCAGACCCTGACCCGGCGCGGCATCACGATCGACACCGGCGCCGAGCTTGCCCGGCTTGATGGCGACTCAAACGGCAACGTGCGCTCGCTGACCCTGCGCGATGGCCGCACCCTCGCAGCCGACTGCGTGGTGGTGGCCGCCGGCATCACGCCGAACGCGACACTTGGCCAACTCGCCGGTCTCGAAGTGGGTCGCGGCATCTGCGTCGATGAGCACCTGGCCACCCGGGACCCGGCCATTTTTGCCCTAGGCGAATGCGCCGAGGTAGATGGGGCCACCATCGGTCTGGTCGAGCCGATCTGGCAGCAGGTCGAGACGCTGGCGGACGTGCTGTGCCACCGGACGCCCGTGCCCTACCAGGCGCTTCCCTCCCCGACCCGGCTCAAGGTCGCCGGCATCGACCTCTACGCCTTCGGCCCGGTCGAGCCGAGCGAGGGCATGGAGACGCTGACCTATGCCGACCCTGAACACGGTGATTACCGCCGTCTACTGATCGACAACGATCGCATCAAGGGGGCCGTGCTCTACGGCGACACCCGCGACGGCCCGGACCTCTTTCGTCTCGCCACCAACGGTACGGCGCTGGGCGAGGCCCGTTCCCTGCTGATTTTCGGCGCCCATGACGCCATTCAACAGCTCGAGGAGGCTGCATGAACGCACAACACCCGATACCCGACGATCTGACCCTCGATTCCCTGGCCCTCGATTCGAACAAGAAACAGTTGATCGTCATCGGCAACGGCATGGTAGGGCATCACTGCATCGAGCAGTTGATCGAGCGTGGCGCCACCCGCGACTGGCAGATCCATGTCTTTGGCGACGAACGCCATCGCGCCTACGACCGGGTGCATCTGTCGGAGTACTTCTCCGGCAAGGACGCCGATGCCCTCGCCCTTGGCGAGCCCGATCTGCACGCCACGAACGGCGTCTCGCTGCATCTGGGTGTGCGCGTCGAGGCGATTGACCGGGACAACCACGAGGTCGTCACCGCCCGGGGCCGCCTGCCCTATGACAACCTGGTGATTGCCACCGGCTCCTGGCCCTTCGTACCGCCGATTCCCGGGCCGGACGTCAGCGAGCACCCTCAGGCGCGGCTGGTCTATCGCACGCTGGATGATCTGGATGCCATTCGCCACCACGCCGCCGGTGCCCGACGCGGCGTGGTGGTGGGCGGCGGCCTGCTGGGACTTGAAGCGGCCAACGCCCTCAAGTCGCTGGGGCTTGAGGCGCACGTGGTGGAGTTCGCCCCCCGCCTGATGCCGGTGCAGCTCGATGATCAGGGCGGCGCGGCACTACGTCAGCGCATCGAGGCACTGGGCGTGGGCGTCCACACCGGACGGGCCACCGAGGCGATTGTCCCGCTCGACGAGGGAGAATACGCCTACCGCATGCATTTCAGGGACGGCGAGCATCTGGACACCGATCTGGTGCTTTTTTCGGCCGGCATCCGTCCGCAGGATCAGCTCGGTCGCGACTGCGGGCTCGATATCGGCGAGCGGGGTGGCATCGTCATCGATGACACCTGCTGCACCTCTGACCCCGCCATCTTTGCCATTGGCGAGTGCGCCCTCTGGCAGGGACAGATATTCGGCCTGGTGGCCCCCGGTTACACCATGGCGCGCACCGTCGCGGGCTGTTTGAACGATATCTGTGAACCCTTCAGCGGTGCGGACATGTCCACCAAACTCAAGTTGCTCGGCGTCGATGTCGGCTCAATCGGTGATGCCTTTGGCACCACGGAAGGCGCTAAAAGCTATCGCTATATCGATGAAGCCGGCAATGGCTATCGCCGTCTGGTGGTCTCGGGGGACGGCAAAAAGGTGCTCGGTGCGGTGCTGGTCGGCGACAACAGCTACTACGACACCCTGCTGCAGTACGCCCAGAACGGCATCGACCTGCCCGACGATCCGGCCGCGCTGATCCTGCCACAAGGTGAAGGCGGCGCACCGACACTGGGTGCCGATGCCCTGCCCGACACCGCCATGATCTGCTCGTGCCACAACGTCACCAGGGGAGCAGTGTGCCAGGCCGTTGATGAAGGCTGCGCCGATATCGCCGCGCTCAAGATCGAGACGAAGGCCAGCACCGGCTGCGGCGGCTGCACGGCGCTGTTGAAACAGGTCTTCGAGCATGAGCTGGAAAGTCGCGGCATCGACGTCGATAAAAGCCTGTGCGAGCACTTCGCCTTCACCCGTCAGGAGCTTTACGCCCTGGTGCGCGTCGAGGGCATCCAGTCCTTTGACGAACTGCTGGAAAAGCACGGTCATGGGCTGGGGTGTGATATCTGCAAGCCCACCATCGGCTCGATTCTCGCCACCTGCTGGAATCAGCCGATCATGGACCCGCAGAACGTGGCGCTGCAGGACACCAACGACACCTTCATGGCCAACATGCAGAAAAACGGCACCTATTCGGTGATGCCGCGAATCGCCGGCGGCGAGATCACGCCCGACAAGTTGGTCGTGCTGGGGGAAGTAGCGAAAAAATATGATCTTTACACCAAGATCACCGGGGGCCAGCGCATCGATTTGTTTGGCGCCGAGCTGCACCAGCTGCCGGATATCTGGCAGGAACTGATCACGGCAGGCTTCGAGACCGGCCACGCCTATGGCAAGTCGCTGCGCACGGTCAAATCCTGCGTGGGCAATACCTGGTGTCGCTACGGGGTGCAGGACAGCGTTGCCATGGCGCTGGAACTCGAGCATCGCTACAAGGGGCTGCGCACACCGCACAAGGTCAAGATGGGCGTCTCGGGCTGCACCCGCGAGTGCGCCGAGGCCCAGGGCAAGGACATCGGCGTGATCGCCACCGACGCCGGCTGGAACCTCTATGTGTGCGGCAACGGCGGCATGCGCCCGCGCCACGCCGAGTTGTTTGCCACCGACATCGACAGCGCCACCCTGATTCGCTACATCGACCGCTTTTTGATGTTCTACGTGCGTACCGCCGACAAGCTCCAGCGCACTTCGGTGTGGCGGGAAAGCCTGGAGGGCGGTCTCGACTTCCTCAAGGCGGTCATCATCGATGACCATTTGGGGCTCAACGATGAACTCGAGCGCCAGATGCAGCACGTGGTCGACACCTACGAATGCGAATGGGCCAACGCCCTGGGCGACCCTGAAAAGCTCAAGCGCTTTCGCACGTTTGTTAACGACCAATGCGGCGATCCGGACATCATCAATGTCACCGAGCGCGGTCAGCCGCGGCCCGCCCGCCCCCATGAACGCCCCGAATCCCTGGCCGTGGAGATTTCGTCATGACAGTCGCTAATGCCCGTCACACCGACACCCATGAACTCTGCCGCATCGACGATCTGGTGGCCTGGTCCGGCGTGGTGGCGCTGCACCAGGGGCATCAGCTCGCCCTGTTCTATCTGCCCCGGGGATGTGACCGCCAGAGCGGGGCCGAAATTTTCGCGCTGGACAACCACGACCCCTTTTCCGGCGCCAACGTGATCGGCCGCGGCATTATCGGTGACAAGGACGGTGAGCCGGTCGTGGCCTCACCGATCTACAAGCAGCACTTCCGGCTGCGCGACGGGGTATGTCTCGAAGACCCCGAGCAGCGCCTCACCGTCTGGCCGGTGCGCCTCAAAGGTGATCTCGTGGTACTCGAGCCATAGCCCTGCGCCGGGCGTGACGAGACCAACCGCCGATCCGGCCGTACGGTCTGGCTCAGGCGGTGCGGGCCTCGGGCATCAGCACCTGCGTGTGCAGGGTGGCGCCGTCGCTGTCCTTGAGCGTCACCGTCAGCGCCTCGCTTTCGCCGTCAAGATCCGCCTGCCCGAAGAACTGATAGCCTGCCGAGGGTGGCAGGTTCTTCTGGCCTTCGGGCGGCGCTTTGTAGAAGACGACGTCAGGGCCGAAGGTGGCATCCATCTCGCTGGGGCCAAAGGTGCCGGCGTGAAGCGGGCCACTGACGAACTCCCAGAACGGCTTGAACTGCTTGAAGGCCGCGCGCTCCGGGGCGTAGTGGTGGGCCGCGGTGTAGTGCACATCGGCGGTGAACCACACCACGTTCTGGATATCGTCGTCGCGAATCGCCTGCAGCAGCCGGGCAAGCTCCAGCTCGCGACCCAGCGGCTGACCGGGATCATTGTTGGCGATCGCCTCGAAGTGATCACCATCCGGCACCACCATGCCGATGGGCATGTCGGCCGCGATAATCTTCCAGGTGGCGGTGGAGTCATTGAGCGCCTGACGCAGCCAGCGAAACTGGTTTTCGCCCAGAAACGCTGTCGCGCTTGATGCGGTTGATTGCAGATTGGGACTGTTGGGGCCGCGGTAGCTGCGCATGTCGAGCATGAAGACCTCCATGCCCGGGCCGTAGGAGAAGCGCCGGTAAATGCGCTGCGGGGCCTCGGGGGTCATGCGAATCGGCATGTACTCGATAAAGGCCTGGCGGGCGCGGGCCGATAGCAGCGCGACGTTTTTCTCGCTGTAGCGCTCATCATCAAGGATTTCCTGCGGATACCAGTTGTTGACCGTTTCGTGGTCATCCCACTGCGCCAGCATCGGCACCTCGGCGGCGAAGCGGCGGAAGTTGGCATCAAGGTGGTTGTAGGCGTGCTGGCCCCGGTATTCCGCCAGCGTTTCGGCCACCTTCTGCTTGGCCGGCGTCACCAGATTGCGCCAGGTGCTGCCATCGGGCAGCGCGATTTCTGATTCGAGCGGGCCGTCGGCATAGACGCTGTCGCCGGAGTGGATGAAAAAGTCCGGCTGGACCCGTCGCATCGCCTCCCAGGTCCTCATGCCACCGCGCGATTCATCAATGCCCCAGCCCTGCCCCACCACATCACCGGACCACACAAAGCGCAGGTCACGCGGCGTGCTCGGCGGCAGACGCAAACGCCCGACGACCGGCTCGCTCAGCGCCCGCTCATCTCCCAGCGCGGCAAAACGTACCCGATAATGAACGTCCTGCATGCCGCGCAGTCCGGTGGCGTCGAGCTTGCCGATCAGATCACTGCCGGGCAGGACATCGACCGGCGCGAGCTGGCGGGCGCCGCGAAACTCGGGATTGTCGGCGATATCGACCAGCATGCGCGATGGCTTGCTTGCCTGCCCCCACAGCATGGCGCGATCAGAAAGCACGTCACCGCTCATCACGCCGCCCTGAAGCGTCGGGCGACGACCTTCGGCCAGCACGATCGCCGGCGCACCGAGCAGGCTCAGCCCGGCAAGGGCGGCGCCCACTCGGACACTGGTGGCCAGGAAATCTCGACGGGTCAGTGAATTATTCGGCGGTGCCATGATGGGTTCCTCTCGTACGGATCGGTGGATCTCGGGGAAGAACAGGCTAGAGACATTAAATGACAGCCCAATGAAGGCTCATAGAGACACAGACATTAAGTGCGGGCAGACAAAACAACAGCGCCCACTCGAAAGTGGGCGCTGTACGCAACATGATGACGCGGTCATCCGTTTTTGGCATTCGCCGCGCGCCAGGCGTGGAGCTTTTTATAGCTGGTGACCAGGCGCTGGTGCCGGTCGATGCCTTCAAGATGCATATTGGTTTCGGTGAGACCATAAAAGCGCACGTCGCCGTTGACCGAGCCGACCGCGGCGAGAATCTTCTCTTCACCGAACATGCGCGAGAGGTTCTTGTAGTAGTCCTCGAACTCGAGCTCGTCATCAAGGGCAATTTCGAGCACCGCGGCGAGCGCCTGATAAAAGAGGCCACGGTCGCGGGTGTTGTCGTTGAACTGCAAAAACATCTGTGTGCGATCCAGGGCGTCCTCGTACTGCCCGAGTGCCAGACTGATCAGCAGCTTCAGCTCGGCAATCGTCAGCTCGGACCAGACGGTGTTGTCGTCGAACTCGACACCGATCAGCGTGACGATCTTCATCTGCTCGTCGAGCTCGCTCTCCTCCAGCCGCTCGAGCAGGTCGCTAAGCTGTTCATCTTCCAGCGCATGCAGGTTCAGGATGTCTTCGCGGTAGTTCAGCGCCATGTTGGTGTTGTCCCACACCAGATCATCCACCGGATACACCTCGGAATAGCCCGGCACCAGAATGCGGCACACCGGCGCGCCCAAGTCCTCATGGTGGGTGACATACGCCTCATGGCCGTCTTCGGTGAGAATCGCGAACAGCCGCTCGGCTTCCTCGCTGGTGTCACCGGAGAAGTCCCAGTCGCAGAACTCGACATCCGCGCGGGCGCTGAAAAAGCGCCAGGAGACCACGCCGGAGGAGTCGATGAAGTGCTCAACGAAGTTGTTCGGTTCCGCCACCGCCTGCGAGTTAAAGGTCGGCTGGGGCAGATCATCCATGCCCTCGAAGCTGCGGCCCTGCAGGAGTTCGGTCAGACTGCGCTCGATCGCCACCGAAAGGCTCGGATGCGCGCCGAAGGAGGCAAACACACCGCCGGTACGCGGGTTCATCAGGGTCACGCACGCCACCGGATAGCGCCCGCCAAGGGAGGCATCCTTCACCAGCACCGGAAAGCCCTGGGCTTCGAGTGCGTCGATGCCGGCCTTGATGCCGGGATAGCGCGCAATCACGTCCTCCGGAACGTCCGGCAGGGCGATCTCCTGCTCGATGATCTGGCGCTTTACCGCCCGCTCAAAGATTTCCGACAGGCACTGCACCTGCGCTTCCGCCAGCGTATTGCCCGCACTCATGCCGTTGCTGAGAAAGAGGTTCTCGATCAGGTTCGAGGGGAACCAGACTGTCTCGCCGTCCGAGTGACGCGTGAACGGCAGCGCGACAATACCGCGATCCGCCCGGCCGGAGTTGGTGTCGATCAGGTGCGAAGCACGCAGCTCATCATCCGGGTTGAAGATTTCGAGGCAGTGATCATCCAGCAGCCCTTCCGGCAGGGCATCGCCCGGGCCCGGCTGGAACCAGCGCTCGCTGGGGTAATGCACGAAATCACTATTGGCGATCTCGGGACCGAAGAACTGATCGTTATAGAAGAAGTTGCACGACAGCCGCTCGATGAACTCGCCCAGCGCCGAGCACAGCGCGGCTTCCTTGGTCGAGCCCTTGCCGTTGGTGAAGCACATGGGCGATGCCGCATCGCGGATGTGCAGCGACCAGACGTTGGGCACGATGTTGCGCCAGGAGGCGATCTCGATCTTCATGCCGAGGCGCTCGAGAATGCCGGTCATGTTGGCAATGGTCTGCTCCAGCGGCAGATCCTTGCCCTCAATCCAGGTGCTCTGCCCTTCGGCGCCGTCCTTTCCGGCTGTGCCGCCGATCAACAGCGCCTGGGCATCCTCGTCGATGTTATCGACCACCTCGATCTGGAACTCGGGGTTGTTCTGGATCACCCGCTTGACCGAGCAGCGCTCGATGGAGCGCAGAATGCCGGTGCGGTCCTTGTCGGAGATGTCGTCCGGCAGCTCGACCTGGATGCGGAAAATCTGGTTGTAGCGGTTGTCGGGGTGGACGATGTTGTTCTGCGAGAGCCGAATATTCTCGGTCGGGATCTCGCGAGCGTTGCAGTACACGCGCACGAAATAGGCCGCGCACAGCACGGTCGAGGCCAGAAAGTAGTCAAACGGACCGGGCGCGGAGCCATCGCCCTTGTAGCGAATCGGCTGGTCGGTGATGACGGTGAAGTCGTCGAACTTCGCCTCCTGACGGAGGTTGTCGAGATAGTTGACCTTGATTTCCATGAGGCAGAACCGGATTGGTGGCGGGTGTCGCGAGAAGCGAATTACTCGCCATTATCCGGATTTGGGGAGGGTGTGTCTTGGGAGAGGGTCAGTGCTTCTGGATCATTGGCGATTAGCGTTTTCTTCCGCCACCTGACGAAGCGCATCGACCAGCACATCAGCGGGCTGGGCGCCGGAAATCAGGTAGCGGCCATCGAGGATAAAGCCCGGTACGGCGCTCACGCCTGCATCCATGAATTGCTGCTGCGCTGCTCGAACCTCGTCCGCGTACTGATCAGAGCATGCGATAGCCTCAGCGGTGTCACCGTCAAGCCCAACTGAAATCGCCTTTTCGCGCAGCACTTCCGGGTCTGAAGGGTTTTTCGCTTCACCAAAGTAGGCCTCAAACAGTGCCAACTGCAGGGGTGTCTCCCGGTTTTGGGTTGCGGCCCAGGCAAGCACGCGATGGGCATCGAACGTATTGTTCGCTCGACGTTCAACAGCGCCACGGAAATTCAATCCAAGTTCTTCAGCCACCGCCATGATCTCACGCTGGGACTGCTCCATGGTGGCCGCATCCTTGCCGTATTTGCGGCACAGGTGTTCCAGAATCGGCTCGCCCTCGGGCGGCATATCCCGGTTGAGCTCAAAGGGCTGCCAGACGAGCTCAACGTCGATCTCGCCCTCAAGCGTTTCCAGTGCCTGTGCCAGGCGGCGATAGCCGATCGCGCACCACGGGCAGGCGACATCGGATACCAGGTCAACTCTCAACTTTTCCATCATGGATCTCTTCGTCAGTGTCCGGGAAATGCTCGGCGCTACCAGAAACAAACGCCACCAAAAACCGCGCCGAAGCGCGGTTGTCATTTCAAACTCTGGCAGCGGGCAGCGCTTATAGCCCCTCTTCCAGCAGCTGCGGGGCGAAGTAGGTCATGATCAGATCGGCGCCGGCGCGGCGCATGGAACCGAGCGTTTCGCGCACCACGGCGGATTCGTCAATCACGCCCTGGGCGGCGGCGAACTTGATCATCGCGTACTCGCCGCTGACCTGGTAGGCCGCCAGTGGCAGCAGGCTGTTGCGGCGGATGTCGGCCATGATGTCGAGATAGGCCAGCGCCGGTTTGACCATCAAAAAATCCGCGCCTTCGGCCTCATCAGCGAGTGATTCCCTGAGCGCTTCTCGGCGGTTCATCGGGTCCATCTGGTAGGTCTTGCGATCGCCCTTGAGCTCGGTGCCGGCCGCTTCTCGGAACGGGCCGTAGAGCGCGGAGGCAAGCTTGGTGGAATACGCCATGATGGGAATGTCTTCAAAACCTGCCTCATCGAGCGCTTCGCGAATCGCGGCGACCTGGCCATCCTGGGCCGATGACGGCGCGATGATGTCGGCACCGGCCTTCGCGGCCTGCACGGCCTGAGTGCCAAGATTCTTGATGGTGAGGTCGTTGTCGACGGTATTGCCCTTCAAAATGCCGCAGTGACCGTGACTGGTGTACTCGCAAAAGCAGATGTCCGGGATGACCACCAGCTCCGGGGCGGCTTCCTTGATGATACGCACCATGCGCGCCACCATGCCGTCTTCCTTCAAAGCGTCGCTGCCGGTCTCGTCCTTGTGATGGGAAATGCCGAACGGCATGATGCTTCTCAGCCCCAGCGCGCTCAGGCGTCTGGCTTCCTCCCCCAGCCTGCTTTCCGGGATACGCGACTGCCCGGGCATGCCTTCAATGGGTGTGTACTCGTCGGTACCTTCCTCGACAAAGATCGGATAGACCAGATGTTCTGCCTTGAGCGAGGTCTCGCGCACGATATCGCGAAGGGCGCTGCTCGAGCGCAGGCGACGAAGACGGGCCTGCGGAAACTGGGCCGGCATGAGCACTCCTTGAGATGGATGTCTGATCGCTGGAGTATAGCGCTGCCACCGGAAACGGTCAGGGCATGAGGACGATACGTCACATGAGTTTCCCGCCCTGCCGGCCAGGAGGCTATGCTCATGGGCATATCATGATGCCTGACAGGGAACCGTACATTTCAATGAGCACCAGGCAACACGACAACGATCAACATGATCGCCAGGATGGCCCAATCGATCAGGAGCGCTGTCGCAGTCATACCCATGACCCCAGCGACGCCCAGGACAGTCGGCCGATCTGGACACTCGGCCTCTTGCCGGCCCCGGAACTGCCCGAGCGCATCATCGAGAAGATCGAGGCGTCGCTGATCGAGCGGCTGGAGAACCAGATTTCCAATGAGGTGCAGTGGCGCATTGAGGTTCGGGTGGACCCGCTGGTCGGCGCCGACGACAAGGGTGAGGATATTCTCGATCAGGCCGAGTCGCTGAAGTCTTCCTGCCACTGGCGCTATGCGGTCTGTATTACCGACCTGCCCCTGTTTCGAGGCAAGCAGCTGGTGGTGGCCGAGGCCAGCCAGACGCGTGGCGTGGCGCTGCTATCGCAGCCGGCGCTGGGCGCCTCGCCAATGACCCAGCGGGTCGAGGAAGCGCTGGTGCAGCTGGTCAGCGAGCTGCACTTTGGCAGCTCGGAAGAAGGCCGTGAAAACGCCCAGCAGTGCCATCACCGGGACAGCACCCACCGACGCCGCAATGCACGGGAGCTGGTGGGTAGGCGGCTCTCGGAGTGGATTGCCCCCATTGCGCGCCTCAATGTCGACGATGACGAGCATCGGATCGATGTTCGTTTTATCTCGAAGCTCAGGATCACCGGTCACATCAAGCTGCTGGGCGGCATGGTGCGCGCCAATCGCCCCTGGACCATCTTCCCGGCCTTTCGTCGTATCGGCGCGGCGGCCTTTGCCACTGGCGCCTACAGCATGATCTTCACTTCCATGTGGCGGCTGGCCGACAGCTATGAACCATGGCGGTTCGTGGCGCTGATGCTGGCCTCGCTGGCCGCCATGACGGGCTGGATCATCGTGGATCACGGCCTTTGGGAGCCTCAGCGTCACAAAAACGCTTTCTCTAATGCCGGGCTCTATAACCTGACCACCGTGGTGACGCTCGGCATTGGCGTTCTGTTTTACTACGTCACGCTCTTCGTACTCTTTTCTGCCAGTGCGTGGCTCTTTGTGCCTGCCGAGGTCATGAGCCAGTCGCTGCAGCATGACGTCAGCTGGATACATTTCCTGGCCCTGGCATGGCTGGCCGCCTCGATGGGCACCATCGGCGGCGCACTCGGTTCGGGGCTCGAAAGCGATGCCACCGTGCGCGGCGCAACCTATGGCTATCGCCAGCAGACGCGCAAGCGGAGTGTCGAGGCATGGACAGAAGAAAGCGATGACAATCAGGACTCAGGGGATCGCAAGAAGACTCGTGCGGAGGATCGGTAAGGAGCCGACATGCCAATATCCCGGGCGGCACCGGGCGGTTTCACATATCGGCAACGATCACGTCACCAGCTCGCCCCGCACGGTGAGCGTATTGGGTTCGGCCTGCGGATCACGCATCTGGATCAGCAGCTGTTCGAGCGCCTGGGCGCCGGCGCGATAGCCATCATGCACCACGCACGGCACGGTGATGTCGAAGATATCGAGATAGGGCAGTCGGTCGATGCCGATCACGCGGGTCTGCTCACGAGCAATTCCGGCTTCCTGCAGCGCCTTGAGCGAGCCCAGGGTAATGAGCTGATTGAGTCCGAAGATGGCTCGCGGGACACCGTGCCTTTTCAGATAGTCACGCACCTGCGTTACGGCCGGTGCCAGGGTGTAGTCTCCCCACAGCACATCGATGGTCAGGTGGTCGGCCTGGGCGCTCAGCACGTCGCGCACGCCCTGCAGGCGCTCCTGCGAGATGCGGGAGTGCTCGGGGCCGGCCACCACCAGCAGGCGGTCATCACCGGTGTGCCGCTCAGGCGTAAAGGCATGGGTCAGCAGATAGCGTGCCACGCGCTCGCCGGCCCAAAGGTTGTCCAGCACCACTGCACTGAAGCCGCTGTCGTACAGCGTACGATCCAGCTGCACCACAGCGATGTCACTGGCCCGCAGGCGGGTCAGATAGTCGGGTCGATAGTCGGGCTCATCAGACACCGGGGAGAGGATGATTCCGGCGGCCTGGTAGCTCAGAAGCGAGTCGATGGCCATCGACTCGAGATGGGCATCGCCATCAGTATCAAAGAGCATGATGGCGTAATCGTGCTGCTTGGCGTGGCGCGAGATGGCCTTGATCATCTCGGCGTAAAACGGGTTATCCAGACTGGCCGTCACCACACCGATCAGGCGGCTGTCGCTGCGCTTGAGGCCGCGGGCAAAGGCGTTGGGCACATAGCCCAGTGCCAGCGCGGCCTGTTCGATACGCTCACGCGTGGCCGGTCTGACCATCTCGGGTTTATTGAGGGCACGTGAGACCGTGATGTTGGTCATGCCAACATGGCGGGCAATATCGGCAATGGTGACTTTCCTGCTGACGGACATGAGGCTCGTTATCTCACTGAAGGCATTTCACCGGGAAGCCGTATCCCTATTTCAGGACATGCCCGGGCGTGACAGTGCGGGGCGAATATCGCACGCTGATGCCCCTGTAGCGTCGCGGCACCGTGCGCTACCTGCCCTTTCACCCGACTGTCGGAGTCCATCATGGCACAGCTGACCTGCCGCTTTGCCTCGCAGATCCTCGAGGTGACCCTGTCGCTTAGCGCGATCATCCCCGAACACGCCACTGCGCCATCGCCGGTACTTTATCTGCTGCATGGACTGTCCGACGATGATAGCGCCTGGCAGCGCTTTAGTGCCATCGAGCGCTATGCGGAGAATTACGGCATTGCCGTGATCATGCCCCAGGTAGGCCGAAGCTATTACACCGACATGGCGTATGGGCCTGACTGGTACCGGTTTTTGAGCGAGGAGCTGCCGGTCATCAGCGCGCGGCTGTTTCCCATCTCGACACGGCGAGAGGAGACGTTCGTGGCAGGGCTTTCCATGGGGGGGTATGGGGCCTTCAAATGGGCGCTTCGCGATCCCGAACGCTTTGCAGCGGCGGCCAGCCTGTCGGGGTCGCTGGATATTGTTGCGGTGGGTCAGCGCGAAACGCCGCCGCCGGAATATCCGCTGATCTTCGATCAGACGCCTGCCGGCACCGAGGATGATCTTTTTGCGCTGTTAAAACGCTATCGTCATCCTCAGCCCTGTCAGCCGGCACTGTTTCAATGGTGTGGTAGGGAGGATGCGCTTTATCCGGCCAATCTGCGCTTCAGAGAGGCGGCGCAAGAGACCGCACTTGAACTTGAATGGCATGAAGGACCGGGCGACCACCAGTGGCGCTATTGGGATCGTCAGATTCAGAGGGTTCTCAAATGGCTGCCGCTTGACTCGTCATCCCGCCACTAGCACCCTCAAGACGCCTTTTCAAAAACACGACACCCGGCGCATGGCCGGGTGTCGTCTACAGGGCAGCAGGCATATCAACGTTTACTGATATCCATGATAGGGCGTATCCCCCGTGCCTGGGTGAGCTTCTTCCACGGTTTCCATGAAGTGACCACTGTTTGCCGAAACACCCATGGCGGCGAAAACAGCCAGAACAGCCAGTGTGGTCACTGCAAAATAAACAATCAGAATTCCCATAGCATTACTCCCTGGTAGCGATAATTACAATTCCTGTTAATGCCCTGCCCATGACTTGTCTTTTTTAATCTGTATGGACCGGACAATTATTCGTTGTCTTTATATTCAGGACTTATAAAGTACCGTACAAAAATCAGTCATCGACATTTATTGAAAACAACACAATATCGTCAGAAATTCAGCGTTCGTCATATAACCGACACATTCATCATGCCTGACATTATCCGTCAAAGGGATTATCCGATGGTCTATCCAGAGTAATGAAATGTAATTATGCAAAAACGCTCGAAATCCCATCCTTTCCCCGTCACGACTGGGCTGGAGAGGTGCCGTGAGTAAACCCAGGGTCGATGAGACGTCCGTCTTAAAATAAGGTTTTACTGATACTTATGTGCAAGAGGGGAACTTTTTAGGGGCTCGCAATCTTCTGAAATAAATCAATCTACTTAACAAAGTCCGTTAGACCCTTCTTTTTATCGATGCACAATATTGCATAGATAATCCTGTCAAACAAAACGATATTACTTTTCACGCCCGCATAAAATATTGCGACCTGCACCGACTTTGACCGCCGGTATGCAGCCGAATGATGTTTTGAACACATGTGATTACCCAACAAAAGATACACATTCAGGGACAGGTCATGGAAATGACGACACGACCGGTACGCGGCAATCACCGGCACTCGCTTTGGTATGAGCGCATCCTCTTGAGCTTTCGGGTTCACTATCTGCTTGGATTGACCCTGACCTCACTGCTGCCGGCACTGTGGAGTCGTGAGTGGCACGGCTCATCCGTGGAAGGCATGGGCACCAGTACCGCCATGCTGGCCAGCGCCATCGCCTGGATGATGGCCTTTCGTACCGTCCAGCAGCTCTCCCGACACCCGGGTGCCGATCCCTGTACCTATGTCGTCCCCGTGGTCACGGCCGTCTATCTACTGGTACTGACCGTGCTGGAGCTGATGGCCATCCCCTTTGATCTGTTGCAGCTGCTGATGTCGGGAGGCCTCGCCCTGCTATGCGGCTGGGCCGGCTATCGGGTGGCGCGCCGCTATCGTCGACGCAAGATGGCGCTGGTGCCGTTGGGCAATATTCAGGAATGGTTTAACCATCACGACATTGATCAGCGCTGGCTATCTGGACCCGACCTCGAAAACCTGCGAGTGGACGGTGTGATCGTTGATCTTTCCTGCGAACTCGGCGATGAATGGCAGCGCTTTCTGGCCGACTGCACCATCCAGCGGATTCCGGTTCATGACGCACGCCGCTTCGGTGAAGCCTCTACCGGACGTATCGGGCTCGATCAGATTCATGCCAATCGCTATGGCTCGCTGATGCCCAGAACCAGCTATGAGCTTTTCAAGCGACTGGCCGATGTTGTCGCAGCACTGTTAATGCTGCCGGCGGCCCTGCCGATCATGGCAGTGGCAGCGATCATGATCAAACGTGATGACCCGGGTCCCGTCCTGTTTTGCCAGCGCCGCTCGGGCTTTCAGGGTGAAGAATTTGACGTCTACAAGATGCGCAGCATGTATGTGAATCCTGACGATGTTCGCCCGACTCAGGAAGGAGAAGACCCCCGAATCACGAAAGTCGGCAAATATCTTCGCAAGTATCGTATCGATGAGCTGCCGCAGCTGTTCAACGTGCTCAAGGGTGAGATGAGTCTGATTGGCCCCCGTCCGGAAACACCGGCGCTGACCGAAGCCTACGAGCGCGACATCCCCTTCTTTCGCTACCGTCATGCCGTCAGGCCCGGCATTTCGGGGTGGGCTCAGGTCGAACAGGGCTACGCCTCGGAAGTCGAGGGCTCGCGTCTCAAGCTCGAATATGACTTTTACTACATCCGCAACTTCTCGTTCTGGATGGACCTGCTGGTCGTGATTCGCACCATTCGCACCATCTTTACCGGTTCCGGCGCACGCTGAGCCTCCCTTCCTGCAGGACATGCACCTGCACCATATGAAAAGGGCCCGCCATTGGCGGGCCCTTTCCTTTAACCGGCATGTGGCCTCCCCTTTCGTTTTACCGCAACACCATACCCGCCGTGGCAAATCATCTACATCATTAATCCGCTCTCCTTCCGGCTCGCATGATGAGGCCTGCCGCAAGGCCCGGGGATGCCCCTTGTCGACAGCGCCAGACACCGGATCATCCACTACTCACAGACAAGATGCCCGCCAGACCCGAAGCAAGATCACAGACGTGATGCACGCCACTTCCGAAGTGAGACCACATACGTGATCCAACAGGGCAGCATACCGGCCATGATGTGCTTTGTCTGCGGTCATGATCAGGCAGCGAATGCCCGCAAAAGCCGCTCATATCGTGAGGAATACGCCCATCACTGATGGCCTTGATGGCACCGCCCGTCGCCAAGCAGGGCAATGCCTTCTTATACACATCATAAAAAAGGGCCCGCCATTGGCGAGCCCTCTGACAGGCGTGGTAATGACTGTCTTACGGATTGGCCGGCCGAGCGACCTGGCGCTGGCGCCAACCGCGATACATCGGCAACACAACCATCAGTGCCACCAGTGCCCAGCCTCCCCAGGTAATCGGGCTCGACCACAGGATCGAGAGATCACCGTTGGAGATCGACAGCGCACGGCGCAGGTTCTGCTCCATGATGCCGCCCAGGATGAAGCCCAGCAGCACCGCCGACAGCGGAAAATCGAACTTGCGCAGGATATAGCCCATCACGCCAATCCCGATCATCAAGAACAGATCAAAGGTGGTGGCATGCACGCCGTAAACCCCGATCGCCGTGACAATCGCGATGCCCGGCACCAGTGCCCAGTAGGGCACGGCCAGAATCTTGGTGAACACGCGAATCAGCGGGATGTTCATCACCACCAGCATGACGTTGGCGATAAACAGCGACGCGATCAGGCCCCATACCAGCTGCGGGTCGGTCTGAAACAGCAGCGGCCCGGGCGTAATGTTGTAAAGCGTCAGCGCACCCAGCATGACCGCAGTGGTACCTGACCCTGGCACGCCGAGTGTCAGCATCGGCACCATCGAGCCACACGCCGCGGCACTGTTGGCCGTTTCCGGTGCGGCCAGACCACGCAGATCGCCATCGCCGAAGCGATTATCCTTCGTGGCCATGCGCTTTTCGCTCATGTAGGCCACGGCACTGGCCATGGTGGCGCCGGCGCCAGGCAGAATGCCCATGAAAAAGCCCACCACGCCGCTGCGCAGCACGGTCCATTTAACGAACATGGCTTCTTTCATGTTGAACAGCATGCGACCGCTGGTCTTGAGGGCGCTCTGGCCGTAATAGGTGCGCTCGAGCAATACCAGAATCTCGCTGATACTGAAAAGCCCCAGCACCAGCACCACAAACTGAATGCCGTCAGCCAGTCCCAGACTACCAAAGGTAAATCGATAAACACCGCTGTTGGAGTCAATGCCCACACATGCCAGCAGCAGTCCGATCAATGAGGCGACCGCCGTTTTCATCGGCTTGTTGCCGGCCATGCCCGCCAGACAGGTAATGGCAAAGACCATCATGACGAAATACTCGGCCGGACCGAATGCGACCGCCCATTTTGCCAGCAGCGGGGCGAAGATGGTCACACCGATGGTGGCAATCAAGCCGCCCATGAAGGAGCCGCCCGCCGAAATGGACAGCGCAATACCGCCCTTGCCCTGACGTGCCAGCGGATGACCGTCCATGGCAGTCATGACAGCAGAAGCTTCGCCGGGAATGTTCAGAAGAATCGACGAGATACGCCCGCCATACTCACAGCCCAAATATACCGCTGCCAGCAGAATCAGGGACGTTTCCGGCGGCAGACCGAGCGCAAAGGCAATCGGAATCAGAAGCGCTACACCATTGATCGGGCCGAGTCCGGGCAAAAGCCCAACCACGGTACCGATCAGCGTACCGCACAGGGCCGTCAACAGATTCAGTGGTGTGGTGGCCACGCCGAATCCCTGGCCCAGATATCCCAGTGTTTCCATGGTTTAGACTCCCAGTCCTGATAGCACGCCCAGCGGCAGGGGTACGTCCAGTAGCCGATCAAAGAGAACGTAAAAGGCCAGCGACATGACGGCCCCGGTAATCACACTGGTCACCCAGCCCCCGTTGTAGAGTCGGCACATGGCAATGGCAAATAAAAATGCCGCGACCACAAAGCCAAGCTTTTCAAAGAAGAAGGCAAACAGGGACAGCGCCAGTACACACAGCACCAGACGCCCCAGCACATGTCCTGTCAGCGGCGTGTCGGCATTCTCTTCTGCCATCTGGCCGGGGCGGATGATCAGATAGACCGTGCTCACCGCCAGCAGGGCCAGCAGCAGCAGCGGGAAGGCGCGCGGTCCGACAGGCTCGTAGGAAAAGGCAGCTTCATAGGTGGTTGCGGCATAGGCCAGCACCGCATAGACAATCAGCAGCGCCGTCAAAAAAAGACGTTGATAGATCATGACAGGCTCCGGACAGACGACCAGCGACGCAGGCACCCTGACAGGGCACCTGCGTCGGTTTCGGATTTACTTGACCAGACCGAACTGATCGGCCAGCTCGCGGTAATCCGCTACGCGCTTTTTCACGTAGGCATCCAGCTCATCGCCGGTCATCGCGAAGGGATACAGTTCGCGCTGTTCACGCAGCTTGGCGAAATCATCAGAGGCCAGCAGCTTGTCGAAGGCGTCCTTCCACCAGTTGTAGGCTTCATCACTGACCTTCGGCCCGACGTAGAAGCCACGAATGACCGGCCACTGCACGTCATAGCCCTGCTCGAGCGCGGTAGGAATGTCCTCGGTCACATCACCCGGCAGGCGCTCTTCGGAGAACACGGCCAGAATGCGCATGTCACCGCTTTGCACATGCGGTACCGAGTCAGCGATATCGGTGCTGGCGACCTGAATGTGTCCGCCCAGCAGCGATGTGGCCAGCTCGCCGCCACCTTCCATCGCGACATAGCGCATCTTCTTGGGATCGATACCGGCAGCCTTCGCCAGCAGCGCCGTCTGCATCCAGTCCTGACCGCCGACCGAGCCACCGGCACCGATCACGACCTTGCTGGGGTCCTTGCGCAGCGCCTGAACCAGATCATCGAGATTTTTGTAGGGAGAGTCGGCACGCACCGCGACCGCACCATAGCTGGTGCCCACACCGGCCAGCCAGCGTACGGCGCTTTCATCAAAGCGGCCAAACTTGCCCTGGGCCAGGTTCAAAAGCGAGCCGCTGGACCAGGCAACAATCGAATTGGGATCATCCGGACGCTGAGCGACCACCGTGTTATAGGCCACGGCGCCAACGCCGCCGGGCATATAGGTCACACGCATGGGCGTGGAGAGAATCTTCTCTTGCACCAACGCGGTCTGGGCCAGCTTGCAGGTCAGGTCAAAGCCGCCGCCCGGCGCTGCCGGTGCGATACATTCAGGGCGATTGGGCCCGTCAAAGGCCTGGGCCTGGAAACCGGTGCCCAGACCCAGGGCGCCGATCAGGGCCAGTGCTGCCATGCGCCCCTTGCCGAAGCTGCGTCGTGTCATTGTCATGTTGCCTGTTCCTCACGTCTGCCCGGAGAACTGACCGGAGCTTTTGTTATACGGCGATCGAAACCCTGAAGATGAATGCCATGTCGGTCTGGCGGTACATTGGTCACCAGACGGTGGCCATGCATACTGTCCTCATGGACAATCTTCATACGCTCATGCGGGATCAGATCTGTCCGGGCTTCGCCTGTAGGCAAGATAGTTCGACAGGCTTTCAACAACCTTTCACGGGAGCGG
Organism: Kushneria marisflavi; assembly: GCF_002157205.1. Classification (NCBI taxonomy): domain Bacteria; kingdom Pseudomonadati; phylum Pseudomonadota; class Gammaproteobacteria; order Oceanospirillales; family Halomonadaceae; genus Kushneria; species Kushneria marisflavi. Next base: position 1,580,802 of record NZ_CP021358.1, read on the forward strand.
CAATGCGTACGCTATTGGTCGAAGACCACCCCTCACTGGCGGAGAGCATCCAGCGCTCGCTGGAATCTGCTGGCTGGCGGGTAGACGTCATGCATGATGGTGCCTCGGCACGCACGGCGCTTGAAACCGAAAGCTACGCCCTGCTGCTTCTGGATATCGGTCTGCCGGAGATGGACGGCTTTACGCTTTTAAGCTGGCTTCGAAAGCGTGACACGCGTCTACCGGTCATGATGTTGACCGCCCGTGGCAGCATCAACGACCGCGTCAAGGGGCTCAACCTGGGCGCGGACGACTATCTGATCAAACCCTTTTCCCTATCCGAACTGCAGGCTCGCATCAACGCCCTGATCCGCCGCACCCGCCATGATGGCCAGCAGATTCACCGCTGTGGCGCACTGGCCTTCGATCTTGACGCACGCAGCTTTACCCTGCTCGATCAGCCGCTGACGCTACCGCCCCGGGAGCTGGCCCTGCTGGAAGCCCTGATGGCACGCGTCGGGCGTACGGTCAGCAAGGAGCATCTGGCAGCACAGGTATTTTCGATGGCAGAGGATGGCTCCTTCGATGCCATCGAAGTCTATGTCTCGCGTCTGCGGCGCAAGCTGGAAGGCAGTGACGTGCGCATCGTGACCTTTCGCGGACTGGGCTATCAGCTGGAGACCCAGCCGACCGAGGCGGCGGACATACCGACATGAAAGCCAGCCTTTCCCGCCGCAGTCTGCGCGGCCGCCTGACGCGGCGTATTGGTGCAGCACTGCTGCTGTTGATCGGCGTGGGCGTGGCCGGAGCCTGGCTGGATGCCTGGCGGGTAGCACGCAGCGCCTATGATCGGCCGCTGCTGATTGCCGCCCGCGTGCTGGGAGAATCCCTGACCTTTCAGGATGGACGGCTGCAGGCGAAGATATCGCGTGCCGTGCTCGATCCCTTTTCGCTCGACAGCGGCGGCAGCGCCTTTTATCAGATCATTGCGTCACAACAGGGCTCGATCGCGGGCTTTGATGACCTGCCCGCGCCACCGCCATCAAGCACCATGACCCAGCGCTACCCTTCGCTGGCGCGCTTTTACGATGCCGCCTACGGCGGTCGTGATGTCCGCGTGGTATCGCTGCTGGTACCGGTCAGCCAGCCGGGCTATCACGACATGGTCGAGGTGCGCGTGGCCGAGCATCGCGATATTCACATTCAGCTGATGCACGAACTGCTGAGCGATTCACTGCTGCGCCTGACCCTGTTTGCCGGTGGTGCCTTCATTCTCTTCATGCTGGCCATTGATGCCGCCCTGCGACCGTTAAGGCGCATCACAGACATGGTTGCCAGTCGCTCACCGGACAACCTCGAACCGCTGCCGACCGAAAACGTGCAAAGCGAGGTACGCGGGCTGATTGGGGCCATCAACCATCTAACGGCTCGTCTGGACGACACCCTGCGCGCCCAGCGCACCTTTGTGGCCGATGCCGCCCATGAACTTCGCACACCCCTGTTTGCGCTGCGAGCACGTCTGGAACTTGGCATGCAGGCACAAGAGCATGCCGCGCTGCGCGACACGCTGGAAAGCGCCCAGCGGGATCTGGAGGCGCTAACCCTGCTGGCCAATCGTTTGCTGTCGCTGGCGCGGGTGGAAAACGATATCCGACGACGGGAATTCGGACGGCTGGAGCTTTCGGAAACAGCCCGCGACTTCTGCATGAGCATGGTCTCGCTTGCCTGGCAGCGCGGCCTGACACTGGCGCTCGAGGCCGAACAGCCCGTATGGGTGCATGCCGACAGCGCCCTGATCAACGAGCTGCTGGCCATCCTGATCGGCAATGCCCAGGCCTATACGCCTGCAGGCGGTCACATCACCGTGCGGGTACTGAAAGATGCCATCATTGAGGTCGAAGACGATGGGCCCGGCATTCCCGTCGACGAGCGCGAACGGGTCTTCGAGCGCTTTTACCGGGTTCGGCGGGAAGGCGTTCAGGAAGAGGATGCCGGACGCGCCATCAGCGGTACCGGGCTGGGGCTGGCCATTGCTCGCCAGATCTGTACGGCAATGAGCGCCGATATCTCGCTGCACGAAGCAGCAGGCGGGGGGACACTGGCGCGAGTCGCGTTTACGGCGGGTGCCCTGCCGGCCCCTCCTGGACCTTCGCCGTAGCACTAAAGCGCAATAGGCGCGGCCTCTGAAGCAGCGCTAGTCTGTCGAACGTTTTGGATCGATCCAAAAGCGCTCACATGACAGGTCTTCGGCATGCCTCAGTCAAAAAAAACCGTCACGCTCAAGGATCTGGCCGCGCATGCCGGCGTTTCGCGTTCGACCGTCTCGCTGGTGCTCCAGGAGAGCCCGCTGGTGGCCAGACACACCCGAGCACGCGTCATGGAGGCCGCCAGCGCCCTGGGCTATGTCTACAACCGCGGCGCGGCCACCCTTCGCAGTGCCCGCACGGCCACCGTTGGCGTGGTGGTGCATGACATTGCCAACCCCTTTTTCGGTGCCATGGTTGCAGGCATCGACGAGACCCTGCAAAACGCCGACTACGTCTCCTTTCTGGCCAGCACCGGGGATAATCCGGAGCGTCAGGAGCGTCTGGTCAACCGCCTGCGCGAGCAGCGCATTGATGCCCTGCTGCTCTGCGCCGCCGAGAACACGCCGGAAAGCCTGATCCACACTATCAAGACCTGGGGCATGCCCTGCATCGAAGTGATGCGCCACGTGGGCGACACGCCCCGCGGCCACTATGTTGGCGCCGACATTCGTACCGGCCTTGCCTGCGCCGTGGCGCATCTGATCGATCAGGGTCATCACCGCATCGCGCTATTGACCGGCACCGGCCAGAGCTCGGCCGATCGTGAGCGTATGGCGGGCTATCAACACGCCATGAAAGAGGCCGGTCTGGTCTCCGACATCCGCACCGGAAACCATGAGCTGACCCGCCGGGCGGGACTCGAACGTATGCTTGAGATCATGGATGAAGCCGACCCGCCCACGGCACTCATCTGTCACAACGATCTGATGGCGCTGGGCGCCCAATTGGCGCTGGCACGTCTAAAGCTTGTACCGGGTGTCGACTGTGCGGTTATCGGCATCGATGACAGCGATGAAGCGGCGCTGAGCGACCCGGCGCTGAGCAGCCTTGCCACGCACCCTCATGCCATCGGCCAGGCCGCCGCCGGACTGGCGCTGGAATGCCTTGCCAGCCCTGGCGGCGAGCCACGTCGCATCGTGCTGGAGACTTCCCTGCATGTTCGCGCCAGCTCGGCCCCCCTCCTTCATCCTTCACGGGAGCCATCATGATGTCCTGCCTACCCGTTCTGCGCCGCTGCCTCCCACTGCTGCTGGTGATCCTGCTGCTGGGGCTGTCAGTGCTATCTCCGTCCAGAGTCAGCGCCCGCGAGTTGATCTTTGGCCACGGCGCCACCGAGGAGACGGCCTATCACGCCAGTGCCGAGCGCTTTGGCAAGCTTTTGAAGGACAAAAGCCACGGGGCGCTGACCGTCAGCATCTACAGCAATTCAGTGCTGGGCCATGAAACCGAAATGTTCGAGCAGCAGACCGCCGGGGCACTGGACTTCTCGATCGTCAATCCGGGGCTGATCTCGGAGTTTTCCCATACCGCCAGCATCTTCTCGATCCCGTTTCTCTATCGCGACATCGATCACTGGGAGCACGTGCTGGATGGCCAGCCCGGACAGGAGATTGCCCGGCGAATCGAGGACGAAACCGGGGTCAAGGTACTGGCCTACTACGGCGGCAGCACTCGACAGATCGTCAGCACCCGGCCGCTGGAAAACCTTGATGCGCTCAAGGGCATGAAGCTTCGCACCAACCCGACCAGACCGGTGATCACGGCCTGGTCGGCGCTGGGCACCCGGCCCACGGTCATGGCCTATCGGGAGATCTATACCGGACTGCAACTCGGCGCCATCGACGGGCTGCTCAACGAGGCGGAATGGATCTATCGCATGCGTTTCCATGAAGTCGCGCCCTATATCGGGCTTTCCGAGCATGACATCACCGTGCGTTTGCTGACCGTCTCCTCCCGAACCTGGCAGTCGCTGTCACCCGAGGAGCAGCGCGAAGTACAGGCCGCCGCCGATGAAAGCGAGCAGTACGCTCGTGACCTGCAGATTCGTCTGGACAGGGAGTCACGGGAAAAGCTCAAGGAGGAAGGCGCAACCTTTTATCCGATGGACCGGGAGCGCATGCAGGCCATGGTCGCCGAGCCCCTGGGCCGGGTGATCGATGAGAGGGGTCTTCGCGATCTTTATGAACTGATCATCAACACCGACTGAGGAGGCGCGCCATGGCATTCGTAACGGCTCTGGGCCGATTCAACCGCGCTCTGGAACGGGTGCTCAATATCGTGCTGCTGATGCTGCTGGCAGCCTTCATTGCACTGATCATCTATCAGATTGCCAGCCGCAATCTGGACATGCTGCCGGCGGCCTACGCCACCGAAGAGCTCAGCCGCTTCGCCTTTCAGTGGATGATCATGCTGGGCACGGCGCTGGGCGTATTGCATGCCGATCACTTCGTGCTCGAGGCCTTCGCCCGCAAAAGCGCCATGGGTCGGTTCACCCGTATTTTGCGTGATCTGGCCTGTCTGATCGTGGGCGTCGTATTCATCGTTTTCGGCCAGGCATTTGCCCAGTCCGGCTTCAACCGTATCGCCAGCGCTTCACAGTTGCCGATGGTGGTGACCTATTCGGCGTTTCTGGTCTGTGGCGTATTGATCGTGCTGTTCAGCCTGCAGCGCCTGTTGCTGAGCGCCACCCAGGGGCTCAATGCCATGGAAAACGCCCTCGACACCCCGTCGGGAATCGATATCGACGAACCGGCCACCGCGGGGGCTGACCTCCCGACGACCGCCCACGCGCAAAAGGAGACACGCCAATGATGACGGCCGACTGGCTTTTTGTGCTGCCATGGCTCCTGTTTATTCTGCTGGGCGTGCTGATCATACTGGGCGTACCCATTGCGATGGCACTGGTGCTGACCTCGTTTGGCATCATCGTGCTCGACCCGCGCCTGACGCCCTGGATCATGTTCCAGCGCATGTATTACGGCATGGATTCGTTCGTGCTGCTGGCAGTGCCACTGTTTCTGCTGGCCGGCAACCTGATGAACGCCGCACGCATTACCGATCGCCTGATTACGCTGTGTCTTAATCTGGTGGGGCATGTTCGAGGCGCACTGGCACACGTCAACGTGCTGGTGAGCATGCTGTTTGCGGGCGTATCAGGCTCATCGACCGCCGACAGCGCCGGCATCGGCACGGTGCTGATCCCGGCGATGAAAAAGGAAGGCTACCCGGCGCATTTCAGCGTCGCGGTGACGGCGGCCTCCTCGGTGATGGGCATCATCATTCCGCCCTCGATCAACATGATTGTCTGGGGTGCGCTGACCAGCACCTCGATCGCCGGGCTCTTTCTGGGCGGTATTATTCCCGGGATCATGATCGCCGCCACACAGCTTTTGATGAACATGGGCTACGTGCGTCGCTATGACGTGCCCACCCGCAAGCGCGCCACGCTCAGGGAAATCCTGCACTCCGGGAAGGATGGCCTGCTGGCCGCCGGCATTCCGGTGCTGATCATCGGTGGGATTACGCTCGGGATCGTCACGCCCACCGAGGCGGCAGTCATGGCGGTGCTCTATGCACTGATGCTGGGTTTTGTGGTCTATCGCGAACTGACCTTCAAAAGCGTGCTGGACGCCTCGACCGATACTGTCAGGCTCTGCTCGCTGTCGCTGTTCAGTCTGGTGGGCGCGGCGATTTTTGGCTATCTGATCAGCTTCTATCGCATTCCGCCGCATCTGATGGCCGGAGTAGAGATCACCGACCCGACCGTGCTGCTGATCGTGATCACGCTGGTGATGCTGCTGGTCGGCACCTTCATGGACTCGCTGCCGGCGATGGCCATTCTGGCGCCCATCTTTCAGCCACTGGCCGCCCAGGCAGGTATCGATCCGCTGCAGTTCGGTGTCATCAGCGTCATGGCGCTCGGTCTTGGTCTAATCACCCCGCCCTACGGCCTGTGTCTGATGATCTCGGCGCGCATCGGCGGTATCCCGTTGCTGCAGGCGCTCGGCACGACCATGCTTTATCTACTGGTGATGCTGGGCGCGATCGTGCTGCTGATTTTCTTCCCCGACCTGATCCTCTATCTGCCGAACACCTTCGGGCCGGACAGCAGCTAAGGCTACCGGCACCAAAAAGGGGCATCGGGCGTCTTTTGACACCCGATGCCACGTCGGATCACGCTGACTTCAGGAGCGTGTCGTGACCGGCTTGCCGGCAGCACCACGACGCCACAACCCTGACTGCCAGCCGTGGGCGAGTGCGGCCACACCGCCGCCGAAAAAGACCGCGAAACTGCTGATATCACCCAGCGGCGCCAGGCTGACCGGCACACTCACCAGCCCCCCCATGATCAGCGAGCGCAGGGCCACCGGATTGACGCCGCGCTGATAGTGGTAGGTGCTGTCTTCAGCGGAGGAAAACAGGGCATCGAGATCGATCTTCTGACGGCGCACCTTGTAAAAATCCACCAGGATGATGCCGTAGAGCGGACCAATCAGACCGGCCAGTACACCCACCGTGTAGTGAATCAGCTCGGGATTGTTGAAAAGATTCCACGGCGTGAGAAAGATCGAGCCCACGGCGGCGATCATGCCGCCCATGCGCCAGCTGATTTTCTCGGGCGCGACGTGGGAGAAATCAAACGCCGGCGCCACGAAGTTGGCCACGATGTTGATGCCGATGGTGGCGGCGACAAAGGCAAAGACACCCAGCACGGCCGCGGTGACACTGTCGATCCGGGCCACGGTTTCGATCGGGTCGGTCAGCATCTCGCCAAAGACCTGCGGCGTGCCGGAGACCACCACCACGGTAATGATGGAAAACACCAGAAAGTTGACCGGCAACCCCCAGAAATTGCCGCGACGCACGGCCTTCTCGGTGGCGCAGTAGCGCGAGAAATCACCGAAGTTGAGCGTGGGGCCTGCAAAGTAGCCGGCGACCAGTACGGCGGCGACCACCATCTGCCACAGCGCCTCGCCACCGGTCAGCGTCTCGCTCGACAGCGACAGGCTGATGTTACCGGCACCGGCGCGCCAGACGATCCAGCCGGCGAGAGCAAACATGACGGCATAGACCAGCGGGCCGGCCCAGTCGTTGAAGCGACGAATGGTGTCCATGCCACGCCAGAACACCAGCGCCTGAAGCAGCCACATCAGTGTAAAGCAGAGCCAGCCCAGCGCCGACAGGCCAACAAAGCTCACCTGTGTCCAGGACTCCAGTCCTGGAAACCAGCGCAGCAGCACCAGAAGCAGCGCGTTGGAGGCAAGCCAGGTCTGGATGCCATACCACACCACCGCGATCAGACCGCGAATGACTGCCGGCACGTTGGCGCCCTTTGTGCCAAAGGCCATTCGGCAGATGACCGGGAAGGGCACACTGGTGCGCTGACTGGGCCGCGCGACCGCATTGGCAAAGCACTGCACGATGAGAATGCCGACCAGCAACGAAATCAGTACCTGCCAGCCCATCAGACCAAGTCCGAACAGACTGGCGGCCAGCACATAACCACCCACGCTGTGGATGTCGGCCATCCAGAAGGCGAAAATGTTGTAGGCACGCCAGTTCTGCCGGGCCGGGGCCAGATCTTCATTATAAAGGTGCGAATCGGGCGTGGCGGGCTGCGGCCCCCGGGTCCTAGTGCTGTTCATGAGCGACTCCATGAAGGATCATTGCGCTGCCGCTGGCAGCCCTGCGATAGCCGAATGGCCGACATCGTCTGTCACTTCACTTGTATACAATCCCCGTGCCAGATTGAGACCGGCAGCGATAAATAATCGCTTTTGGGTCGCAAACCGCTGTTATGCCGTCGGTTTTTAACCGTGACCGTTTTGTCTACCGATCAGCAAAAGCGTTACGACATCTGGCACTCACCATGAACGGCTACTCGTATGCACCACAGACGTGCTGCGACATGTTCTTTCCGCACCCAAACAGGGAATTTTGTATACGCAGCGCGTTTTATGCCGATCGCTGATCGTGTCTCAACGTGCGCAAACCGCCTTGTTAAAGACCTTCATGTGCCATGGCATGGAAAATGCTTGTATACAATCCTCAAGGCAGCTATCCGATCGAACCGCATGACAGGAGCTTCATGAACGATACTCGTCAGTTTCATCTGCTGGCCGGCCTTGCCACCGGACGTGACGCGCGCAGCGATGATGCGATCTATCAGGCGCTGTGGGAGGCCATCGTGGAGCATCGACTGTCCCCGGGCGCCCGACTGCCGGAAGATGCGCTGGCCGGGGCCTTCGGGGTGAGTCGCACCATGATCCGCCGCGTGCTGCAGCGCCTGGCGCTGGAGCAGCTGGTGACGCTTCGCACCCATCGCGGCGCCCAGATCACCAGCCCCACCCCCAGTGAGGCCCGCGATGTATTTCGCGCCCGACGGCTTCTGGAAAGCGCCCTGCTGGCCGAGGTGCTTCCCCGCCTCACCCCGGCGGATCTCAAGGCGCTCGAGGCCATTCATCAGCGCGAAACCCGCGCCGAGCGCGAGCATGCCATTCGGCTCTCGGCCGAGTTCCACAGCCGCCTGATGGCCATGGCCGACAGCCCCTCACTGGCCGAGGCGCTATCGCAGCTGATTTCTCGAACTTCCCTGATCATCGCCGTTTATGGGCGGGCCGGAGCCGGCTGCCCCTGCGAACACATCGAGCTGATCGATTTGCTCCGCGCCGGTGAGCTGGCCCCGGTACAGCGCTGGATGAACGAGCATCTGGCCGGCATCGAGGCGAGCCTTGATTTCACCGCCAGCGGCGATGCCCTGCCCGATTTCGAACATCTTTTTGGCCACCACCGCGAGCAAAGCGCGTCATGACCTCTCATACCCCGACCATCTGTGTCATCAATCCCAATACCAGCACGGCCATGAGCGAGGGGATTGCCACCAGCGCTCGTCGCGTCTCGCGCGGTGACATTCTGATGCTGACCTCCCGCCACGGCCCGGCCAGTCTCGAGGGTCACTTCGATGAGGCCATCGCCGTACCGGGCCTTCTGGAGCGCATCATCGAGACCGAGCAAGGCGAGACGCGCGTCGACGGTTATCTGATCGCCTGTTTCGGTGATCCGGGTCTGGCCGCGGCCCGCGAGGTCGCCTCCGTGCCCGTGATGGGAGTGGCCGAGGCCGGCATGCAGATGGCCACCATGGTCGCGCGACGCTTTTCGGTAGTCACCACGCTGGGACGCACCCTGCCGATTGCCGAACGGCTGCTGCACGAGTACGGCAAGCGCGAGCGGTGCGCCGGCCTGCACGCCTGTGAGCTGCCGGTGGCGGCATTCGAATCCGACGACGACAGCGTCTATGAAACGCTGCTTGCGGCCTGCCGCGAAGCGCTCAGCACCGATGACAGCGACGCCATCCTGCTGGGCTGCGCCGGCATGAGCGAGCTGGCCGAGCGGCTGGGCGAGGCGCTTGGGGTGCCGGTGATCGATGGTGTCACCGCCGGTGTCGCGCTGCTGGAAGCGATCAGCACCACGGGCTATCCGATCTCGAAGCACAACGATCGCGCACTGCCGATCGCCAAGCCCATCCGCGGCGCCTTTGAACATTTAAGCCGGAGCCCCTCATGAGTCACGATCTTTATCTGGACAACTATCCACGCGATTTGCGCGGTTACGGCGCCCACCCGCCGAACCCGAAATGGCCGGGGCGCGCCCGGGTGGCCGTACAGTTCGTGCTCAATTACGAAGAGGGCGGCGAAAACAACGTGCTGCACGGCGATGCCCACAGCGAGACGTTTCTCTCCGACATTATTGGTGCCGCGCCCTACCCCGACCGCCATATGAGCCTGGAGTCGCTCTATGAGTACGGCTCACGCGCCGGCGTCTGGCGCATCCTGCGCGAATTCGAGCGTCGCGGTCTGCCGCTGACCGTATTCGGCGTCACCATGGCCATGGCGCGACATCCGGAAGTGATCAGCGCCTTTCAGGAGGCCGGACATGAGATTGCCTGCCATGGTCTGCGCTGGATTCACTATCAGGACATGAGCCTCGAGCAGGAGCGCACCATGATGGTGCAGGCAATTGAGCTGCATCGTGAATTGACCGGCGAGCTGCCGCTGGGCTGGTATACCGGGCGTGACAGTCCCAACACCCGGGCGCTGGTCGGAGAACACGAGCACTTTCTCTACGACTCGGATTACTACGGCGATGACCTGCCCTTCTGGACGCCGGTCGACAATGACGAGGGCGAGACACGCGATCATCTGATCGTGCCCTACACGCTGGACACCAACGACATGCGCTTCGCCTCACCGGGCGGCTTCAACTACGGCGATCCGTTTTTCAATTACTTGAAGGACGCCTTTGACGTGCTCTATGAAGAAGGCGCCGAATCACCAAAGATGCTCTCGATCGGCCTGCACTGTCGCCTGATCGGCCGGCCCGGCCGCTTTCGCGCCCTGCAGCGCTTTCTCGACCACATCGAGGCCCACGACCGGGTGTGGGTCACCCGACGCGTGGACATCGCCCGCCACTGGCACGAACATCATGCTCCGACCGGGCGCTGAGCCCCGCTCCTCTGGCCCGCCGCCCCCGTGGCGGGCTAGCCCATCAGCAGCATCCACAGCGGCAGTGTCGCAGCGGCCAGCAGGGTCGAGAGGAAAATGCTTGCGCCCACGGTGTGCTGCTCCTCGCCGGGCCGGGCAAAGGCCAGTACGTTGACGCCGATCGGTCCGGCAGCCGCCAGCACCAGAACCTGCAGCGCCAGCGGTGACAGCCCCGGTATCAGGCTGCCCAGCATCAGCACCAGCAATGGAAAAACCGCAAGTTTGCCAACACAGATGGCCCAGATGAGCGGCGACGTCCGCAGCTGATAGCGGGTCAGCCCTACCCCGACTACGATCAGGGCACAGGGCAGGCCCGCCCGTGCCAGCCAGTCCAGTACCTGCCATAGCGGCCCTGGCAATTCGAGACCGGAAAGATTGATCATCAGGCCCAGTAACAGCCCGATCACGATCGGATTGGCCAGCGTTTTCAGAAGATTAAGGATATCCAGGCGCTGCCCGGTGCCTTGGCCGAGCGCGGCATAAAGTGACTGGGTCGAAAAGAGGATCAGGCTGTGCACGGCCAGCAGGGCAAAGAGATAGACCAGGCCTTCATGACCAAACAGCGCCGTCATCAGCGGAATGCCGATCAGGACATTGTTGGAATAGCTCGCCGCCAGCCCGGCAGCAGACGTCAGCCCCGTGCGACGATGCATCACGAGATTGAAGCCGGCAAACAACAGCAGTGCCGGAATGAAATAGACCAGCAGCAACAGCGGTGAGAGCGCCTCCCCGAGCGGGGCGCGCGCGATGCCGGTCAACAGCACGCAGGGCAGAAAGAGCTTGAAGGTGGCCCAGGAGAGCCCACCGGCACTGGCAGGCGTCAGCCACTTCCGCCAGCCCAGCACATAACCGATCACAATGAGCGTGAAGATGGGCAAAATCGCGAGTATGGCAGCCATGGGCGCTCCTGGTGATCATGTTCCCATGGCGGGGATTTTCGTGACGCCCGGGCAGAATCGCATCATAACGGCCGGGCGCGATCATGCCTATGCACGATATGTCCGGGCGCGCGTTACCAAGTGACGGTCCTGACCGGGCGCGCCCAGCAGCGACAGTCCCCAGGGGGCCTGGCCTCCGCCTTCTCGATCATCCCTCAAAAGCGGCATGGAAAGCTGCGGTGCGCCCCAGAGCCCGGCCAGTGCGGTCATGCCCATCAGTCGTTCCCGATAGGCTTCAAGGGGACGACCGGTCAGACTCAATAGCGGCGAGGCCCCAGGCGCGGTAGGCAGTGCCAGAAGCTGTGCGCCGTCATCGCTGAAGGTACGCAACGCCTCGATAATCTCGGTGCGGGCCCGGCGCGCGGCCTGCTCGTCCGCCTCGGTCAATGTCGAACACCATTGAAAGCGGGCCTTGATATCAGGTGCGAGGCGGGGCTGTTCCCGAGAAAGCCACTCGCCGTGAACCCTCCAGATATCGCGGCCCTGAAGCACCCGAAAGGTGCTTCCCAGATGAGAGAGCCACTGATCCGACAACGCCTGAACCAGCAGATCCTGACGGGCGCCCAGTGTTCGGTGAAAGCGCCCTGCCTCGCTGGCCAGCGCCTCGGGCACCAGTAGCGTCATGACACTGCCGGGGGCAGCAGTTCGAGCCTCGGGCAGGAGTACTTCGGCCACACCTGAAAGCGTGTCATGGTCTCGACACAGCCAGCCCACCGTATCGAAGGAAGGGGCCAGCGGCAGCAGCCCCTCACAGCTGATGGCACCATGAGTAGGACGAAGCCCCCACAAGCCGTTGTAGCTGGCCGGAATACGAATCGAGCCACCGGTATCAGTGCCCAGTCCGATATCGGCCTCATCACGTGCGACAGCAATGGCAGAACCGGAGCTTGAGCCTCCCGGCAGGCGATCGGGCGCCCCCGGATTGATCGGCGTGCCATAGTGCACGTTGGCACCGTTGAGACTGTAGGCGAACTCATCGGTCTGGGTCTTGCCGACAAGCGCTGCGCCGGCCTTCAGCAGCGCATGCACGCCAGGTGCGGTGCGAGACGCCGGACGCTGGGCAGCAGCCCAGTCGGGATTGCCCGCCCCGGTCACCTCACCCTGAATGTCAAAGAGATCCTTCACCGCCAGACGCTGACCGGCCAGCGGACCGTGCCCCATGCCCGTAGCGATGTCCTCGGGAAGGCCCTTGACCCAGACACTGCGATCCACACGCTCGATGACATCACTCATGTGCACTCCTTCGCCCGGCCGGCGCTGTTGGGATTCCATGAGTCGTATTGCAACCTTCGTGCCAGTCCGGGGCACTCTGCCAAGCCCCCCGTCCTGCAGCCCTGCCGAGCCGTTCGCCACCGCAGCTCCTGGTCTCTGACCCACGCATGACATGCACGCCGCCGGTGCATGTTCATCGCTCCATGCCCTCATCGGACGCAAAAAGGGCGACCCCTGGGCCGCCCTTCCTGGAAAAATGTCATGGTGTCAGGCCAGCTCGTCCAGCCCGGAATAGACGTCACTGATCGCATCAATACGAGCACGCCCCTCGCCCAGACGCTTGTGCAACAGCGCGTTGGCCAGCAGGTTGATCAGGCTCATCACCGAGGTGTAGCTGTCAAAGGCGGAGACACTATCCAGCGGGCACTCCAGCTGCCAGGTCGGCGAGGTGCCGGTTGCCGCCAGGGTCGGGTCACCGATCAGCAGCGTGTCCAGCCCACTGCCCTTGAGCTGCTCGATGAGCTGCGAGAAACCATGTGCCCGGCGGCGAAAGCCCATGACGATGGCCAGCGTGCCTTTCGCCACGCCGGTCAACTCCTCTCCCAGCGACTGCCCGGGCAGCGGCGCCAGCCGAACGCCCGGGCGCACCTGCATCAGCTGCTGGCGCAGATGCAGGGCCGGCGGATAGCCGTTGCGATAGCCGATCACCAGCACTTCCGGGGCACGATCAAGCGCCTCGATCAAGGCATCAAAGGTCTCGGCGTCGATGGCGGCCAGCATCTGGTGGAGGTTGTCACGTTCGCGCTCGAAGTGGCGCTGGAAACGCTCCAGCCCACTGCCCAGTGCTTTCGAATCGGTGACCAGCGGCACACCGTGATAGCGCAGCTCGCGGGCGTGCTGGCGCACCTCGCTGAAGCTTGCAAACCCCAGCCGCCGGAAAAGCCGGCTGACCGTGGCCTTGGAGACCCCGGAGAGCCTGGCAAGCTCGGCACCGCTGTAGACGGCGATGTCATCGAAGTGATCGAGGATAAATCCCGCCACTTTCTGCTCGTTGGGCGTGAGCTGATCAAACTGCTGTCGCAGTCGCTGCCCCAGATGCTGATCCATGGTATTCCCGACGATGCATGGTGTTTGCGAAGAGGATAGTGCGACATCACGATCCGGGCAGCGCACTGCCTGCCTGGGCCTCGCCCCGCGTGACGATATCAGACAACCAGCGCCGATACCGCCTGGCTCATGGCATTAAGGGCGTCATCCACATCGCGGGCCTGTACTGACTCGTCAGGATGATGACTGATGCCGCGGTCGCAACGCACAAACAGCATGCCGATATCGCAGACCGCCGCCATGGCCATGCCATCATGACCGGCACCACTGGCCAGTCGCAGGACGGGGCCGGCGGCAGTCCCGGTGGCGGCGTCGATGGCCTTCGTCAGCGTCTCGACCAGGCGCGGTGCACAGGCCACTGCCGGGGCCGAATGGGTCTCCTGCCAGTGCCAGGCCAACCCTCGGGTTTCACCAATGCGATCACAGGTTTCGCGAATGCCGTTCAGGGTGCGGTCACGGTCTTCATCGCGCTCGGCACGAATGTCGAGCGTCATGCGCACCTCTCCGGGAATCACGTTAACCGCACCGGGAAAGGTTTCCAGCGAGCCGACCGTGGCCACGATACCGGCAGCGCGCGCCAGGGTTTCAATGGCCACGATCGCCTCGGCGGCACCGGAGAGTGCATCGCGACGCAGGGCCAGCGGCGTGGTTCCGGCATGGCCGGCCTCACCACTGATCGTGATGACAAAGCGGCGGGCACCGGCGATCGCCGTAACGACCCCCAGCGATCGCCGCTCGGCTTCCAGCACCGGCCCCTGCTCGATGTGGGCTTCCAGATAGCCGGCAATGTGCTCGGGGGCAAGTGCGGCCTCATTGACGCGTTCGGGGTCGAGACCGAAATCCACAAACGCCTGCCGCAGTGTCACGCCATCGCGACCGACGATGTCCCACCAGGCTGAATCCCATGTCCCGGCCACCGCGCGGCTGCCCAGAAGTGCGGTGCCAAAGCGCGTGCCCTCTTCATCGGCAAAGGCCACGACTTCGATCGAGCGGGCCGGACGCTGGGCGGCGGCATTCAGGCGCGCGACGACGCCGATCGCCAGCAGAACCCCCAGCGGGCCGTCATAGCGCCCGGCGTTGATGACGCTGTCACTGTGTGAGCCCAGCACCAGCGCGGGCAATGACGGGTCACTGCCTGCAAGCCGCCCCCACTGGTTACCGGCAGCGTCCTGCCAGGTCTGCATGCCGGCGTCCTGCATCCATTGCGCCAGCTGCGCGTTGGCGCGGGCATGTTCCGGCGTCAGGTAGCAGCGCGTCAGCTGACCGGCATCAGCGGAAATGGCCGCGAGCTGGTCACAGGCCGCAACAATGGCGTCGCCGTTATACATGAGTGCGCTCCGGCGTCTGCTGCGCGGTCTGTTGTGTCTTTTGCTGATAGTGCTCGCGAGCGGCACCGGCGCCGCTGCCGGCGGTGATGCTCACCCCGGCCTGACGAAGCACTTCCTCGAGCGCGGCCAGGGTGGTCATGACGGTATCGCGACGAGCGTTGTAGCCCATGGTGCCGATGCGCCAGATACGCCCATGCAGCGGACCGAAGGAAGTACCGATCTCGATGGCGTAGTCATCCAGCAGCGTGCGGCGCAACACTTCGCCTTCCACTCCGTCGGGAATATAAATGCCGACCACGTTGTTCATGCGGTGGCGCTGATCGCCGAAGAGCTCAAGCCCCATCGCCGACAGCCCTGCCGTCATCGCACCGCCATGCAGGGCATGGCGGGCGATCGCCTGATCCATACCCTCATTAACCAGCAAACGAGCGCATTCACGCGCGCCGTACAGCATGCTGGTGGCTTCGGTGTGGTGATTGAGCCGCGCCTCGCCCCAGTAGTCGAGGATCATCGACAGATCGAAATAGTTCGAGCGGATGCGCACGCCGCGTCCGGCATCGTGACCATCACCGACCAGCCCGGCCTCGATATGAGCCCGCCCGCGGATGCACTCGACCGCCCGTGGAGACAGCGTGGTCGGCGCACTGCCGGAAGGGCCGGCCAGGCATTTCTGCAGACCGGCGGTCACCGCATCAAGCTGCCAGGCATCGGTATCGAGCACGTTGCCGGCAAGCGAGGCGGTCGCATCGGTATAAAAGAGCACGTCATGCGCGCGGCAAATACCGCCAATCTCTTCAAGCGGCTGGCACATGGTGGTGGAGGTATCACCCTGAACCATGGCCAGCACCTTCGGTCGCACCTCGCGAATGGCGGTTTCGACCTGCTCGGGGGTGAAGACCTCGCCCCACTCGACCTCGATGATGTGCACTTCAGCACCAGCGCGCTCGGCAATCTCGCGCAACAGATGGCCAAAGCGGCCAAAGACCGGCACCAGTACCCGATCCCCCGGCTCGATCAGCGAGACCAGCACCGCCTCGATGCCCGCACGCGAGGTGCCATCGACCAGCAGCGTGGCCTCGTTTTTCGTACGAAAGACGTCGCGATAAAGCGCTTGGGTCTCGTTCATGCAGGCGGTCATCGCCGGGTCATACTGGCCGATCAGCGGCGCGGACATGGCACGCAGCACGCGCGGATCGGCATTGATCGGCCCGGGGCCCATCAGAAGGCGTGTCGGGGGATTGAAGGACTCGAAGGACTCGAAGGACATGGCAGGCAACCTCGTTACGATCGTTTCATATAGATGCTATAGGAAACCATGATTGCAAAGCGACCCCCTGGAGCGATTGATTTTCATGATCGGATCATGGTCGCATTCTTGATTCTGACCCGAATAAAACTTTTTCGAAACTTAAGCTAGTTAGATGGTCGTTTTGCAGTCGGGCCGATGCCGCAGTAACTTGTTGTCACCTGGCTGGCAGTGCCGGTCACAAGGAATAACAAGCCACAAAAAGGAACCTTTTCATGATCAAACGCCAGACGCTTACTGCAATGCTGTCAGCGACCGTCATGACGCTGGGGGCACTCGCCATGTCCACCACCAGCGCTCAGGCTGGTGAACAAAAATTCATGACCATCGGCACCGGCGGTCAGACCGGCGTTTACTACGTGGTGGGTCAGTCCATTTGTCGCTTCGTCAATCAGGGCGACAGCGGCTACCGCTGTAATGCACCGTCGACCGGCGCCTCGGTGGCCAACGTCAACGGTATCGAAAATGGCGATCTGGACATGGGTGTGGCCCAGTCTGACGTTCAGTACAACGCCTATCACGGTGAAGGCCAGTTTGAAGGCAAGCCGCATGAAGATCTGCGCAGCGTCTTTGCCATGCATGGTGAGCCGCTGACGCTGGTGGCACGCGCCGACTCCGGCATCAAGACGCTGGACGATCTGAAGGGCAAGCGCGTCAACATCGGCAACCCGGGTTCCGGCAACCGCGCGACCATGGAAGTCGTCATGGCTGCCAAGGGCTGGACCACCAGCGACTTCGCCCTCGCCTCCGAGCTCGACAGCGCCGAACAGGCCTCCGCGCTTGCCGATAACAACATCGATGCCATGGTGTTTGTCGCAGGCCACCCCAATGGCTCGATTCAGGAAGCCACCACCACCACCGATGCCCGCATCATTCCGCTGGACGGTGAAGTGATCCAGAAGCTGGTGGAAGAAAACCCCTACTACAGCTTCTATGAAATTCCTGGTGGCATGTACAAGGGCAACCCGGACGACATCAAGACCTTCGGTGTGGGGGCTACGGTCGTCAGCTCCGAGAAGGTCAATCCGGATCTGGTCTATGCGGCCGTCAGCGCTGTATTCGATAACTTTGATCGTTTCAAGAAGCTCCATCCTGCCTTTGCCACGCTTGACCCGAAAACCATGGTCAATCAGGGCCTGTCAGCGCCGCTGCATGAAGGAGCCAAGCGCTACTATCAGGAAAAGGGCTGGCTCAGCGAGTAAGCCCGGCTGACCCGGGCCGCATCCATGGCGACACGGGTCACCCTTGACGACGCAACGCCTCCAGCCGGGGGCGTTTTGTCTTTTCCGATCCGGACACCTGCGCCGGAAAGGTCCTGCCGCCAGAGGATGCGGACATGAACACAACCCCTTCTTCGACCGAACGCCCGGAAGTGGATGCCAGAGAACTGGCTGCCGTAGCAGATACCGGCGGACGCAAGTTACAGGGCACCACCGGGCGCCTGTTGCTGATCGTGGCCGTGACGTGGTCACTTTTTCAACTCTGGATTACCTCACCGCTGCCCTACGCCATGGGCTTCGGCGTTTTTAGTGCCACCGAGGCACGCTCTATTCACCTGGGCTTTGCGCTCTTTCTGGCCTTTCTGTCCTGGCCGGCGTTCAAGCGTTCTCCAAAGGATCGCATCCCGATCACGGACTGGATCATGGCGGCGGTGGCCGCCTTCTGCGCGCTCTATATCTATCTGTTTTACGACCAGCTCTCCAGCCGCCCCGGCAATCCGATTACCCAGGATGTCATTGTGGGTGTGATGGGGCTGATCCTGCTGCTGGAAGGCACTCGCCGGGCACTCGGTCCGCCGTTGATGATCGTGGCGATGGTCTTTCTGGGCTATTCCCTGGCTGGCCCGTACATGCCGGGCATGCTGGCCCATCGCGGCGTCAGCTTCGAGGCCCTGATCAATCATCAGTGGCTGACCACTCAGGGCGTCTTCGGTATCGCTCTGGGCGTGTCCACCAGTTTCGTTTTCCTGTTCGTGCTGTTTGGCGCCCTGCTCGACAAGGCCGGCGCCGGCAATTATTTCATCAAGGTGGCCTTTTCGATGCTGGGCCACTATCGAGGTGGCCCGGCCAAGGCCGCCGTGGTGGCCTCGGGGCTGACCGGTCTGATTTCGGGCTCCTCGATCGCCAATACGGTGACCACCGGTACCTTTACCATTCCCATGATGAAGCGAGTGGGCTTTTCTCCCACCAAGGCCGGCGCGGTCGAAGTGGCTTCCTCGGTCAACGGCCAGATCATGCCGCCGGTCATGGGGGCCGCGGCCTTTTTGATGGTCGAATACGTTGGCATTCCCTATGTTGAGGTCATCAAGCACGCCTTCCTGCCGGCAATGATCTCCTATATCGCCCTGTTCTATATCGTGCATCTTGAAGCGATGAAGG
This sequence comes from Kushneria marisflavi, assembly GCF_002157205.1. Lineage (NCBI taxonomy): Bacteria > Pseudomonadati > Pseudomonadota > Gammaproteobacteria > Oceanospirillales > Halomonadaceae > Kushneria > Kushneria marisflavi. The sequence continues at coordinate 1,599,677 of NZ_CP021358.1, forward strand.
CCGGCATGCAGGGGCTTGAGAGTGCCAATCCGCCCAGGCCCTGGCTTTACAAGCTGCTGGGATTTGCCACCGGCCTGGTCGGTCTGATGGCCCTTAGCGCCGCCGTCTATTACGGACTCGGCTGGCTCAAGCCGGTGCTGGGCGAGGCCACCTCCTGGGTGGTGTCGGTCGCGCTGATGGTGATCTACGTTGGCCTTTTGAAGCTGGGGTCCCGCTATCCCGAGCTTGAGCATGATTCACCCGATACCAGCATCACCACCCTGCCGCAGACCCGCCCCACGGTCATGGTGGGGCTGCACTATCTGCTGCCGGTGGTGGTACTGGTCTGGTGTCTGATGGTCGAGCGCCTCTCTCCCGGGCTTTCCGCCTTCTGGGCGACAGTGTTGATGATGATCATCATGCTGACCCAGCGGCCGCTGGATGCCCTGTTCCGCGGGCGCCTGGCGCTGGGCGAGAACCTGCGCGAAGGCGTGTTTGATCTCTGGAGCGGGCTGGTCGATGGCGCGCGCAACATGGTCGGCATCGGCATCGCGACCGCCACCGCCGGCATCATCGTCGGGGCAGTTTCACAGACCGGCGTGGGCCTGGTGCTGGCCGATCTGGTCGAGCATCTCTCGATGGGCAGCCTCTTTTTGATGCTGCTCCTCACGGCCGTATTGAGCCTGATTCTGGGTATGGGGCTGCCGACCACGGCCAACTACATCGTGGTGTCGGCACTGCTGGCCCCGGTCATCGTGCAGCTCGGTCAGCAGCAGGGTCTGATCGTGCCGCTGATCGCGGTGCACCTGTTCGTGTTCTATTTCGGCATCATGGCCGATGTCACGCCACCGGTGGGACTGGCCTCCTTTGCGGCGGCCGCCATTTCAGGTGCCGACCCCATACGTACCGGTTTTCAGGCCTTCTGGTATAGCCTGCGCACGGCGGCGCTGCCGTTTCTGTTCATCTTCAACACCGACCTTTTGCTCATCAACGTCGATCTCTGGCACGGCATCCTGATCTTTGTAGTAGCGACCCTCGCCATGCTGGTCTTTGCCGCCGCCACCCAGGGCTGGTTTGTGGTGCGCAATCGCTGGCACGAGACCATCTTGCTGCTGCTGGTGGCCTTCACCCTGTTCCGCCCCGGCTTCTGGCAGGACATGATCGAGCCGCCCTTCAAGGAGATGCCGCCGGCACAGTTTGCTCAGGCCTACGGCGAGCTGGAGGCAGGGCAGACGATGCGGGTAGCGGTTGAAGGGCTTGATGACTACGGCGCCCCCATGCGTCTGGTGATCGAGGTGCCGGTGGTAGAAGGCGACAGCGGCCAGGCACGGCTGGACAATCTGGGTCTGGCCTTGCGTCAGGACGGAGAGACCACAATTGTGGATACGGTCGGCTGGGGCAGTCAGGCAAGCGAGCTGGGGCTGGACATGGATCAGACCATTGTCAGCGTCGAACTGCCCCGCGAGCGTTTTGCCAAGGAGTGGCTGTGGATTCCGGCCCTTTTAATACTGGCCTTGATTGTCTACTTTCAGCGCAGGCGCCGATCCAGTCACACTGAATCGCGTACGGCTCAGACCACTTCCTGAAGCACTGCGCCGCCCGATATGGCATCGGGCGGCGCAGGAAAACCGGCACTACTGCAGGTTACCAATCCTGCAAAAGTTTAAACCGCGCTCAACTTTGTAAATACCGGCTGTGGATTAAATTTTGTCGAAAGCGTTAAATAGGACCAGATTCATACCATTTTGAGGTGCACACTCATGACCAGTGAACGACCCAAGCGAATCGATGCCACCGATATCTACCACACGACCCGTGCGGTACGACATTGCAGCCTCGACCCTTCCATTCGCTGTCTGGCAGAGCTTCGTACCTCGCAGATCAATGGCGGCTGCGACAACTGCGAAAACCTGCGGGTCAGCGAAGCCGAAGCACTGGGTATTGATGCCGACAAGCTGCGTGAGCTGGCGCGCTGGGCCGACTCAGACCGTTTCACCGCTCGTGAGCGTGCAGCCTTGGCCTGGTGTGAGTCCTTTACCCATTTTCGTCCGGTCGATGCCAGAACCCGCATGATGGCGATCAACACCTTCTCGCCGCGTGAACTGGCGGATCTGACCCTGGCCATCGAGTTGACCAGCACCATGTCTCGCGTGGCACGCCATATGGACGACGACGTTCGCGTCGGCTGATCCACGATGCCCGGCTCGATTGGCCGGCATGATTTGACCCAGGTCAGACCTCGCACCCGCTGATGCTCGTAGCATGGCATGATCACTGCCTGCCACGAGCATCCCTCATGTTGTCATCTGCTCCCCGACCCGATTCCCTTGATGTGCAGTTTTCACCGGACATCGAGCTGCTCAAGCGCCATGACGGCCAGAGCCCCCGCTATACATCCTATCCGCCGGCCACGGCCTTCACCGATCACTTCGGCCCGGCACAGCTGACACAGGCCCTTGAACGCAGCAACGCTGCGGCACGTAATCTGTCGCTGTATGTCCATATTCCCTTTTGCCGCCGCATCTGCTTTTACTGCGGCTGCAATCGCATCGCGACCCGTCAGACCGCCATCGCCGAGCCCTATCTGGCCCGACTGACCCGGGAGATGCTCCTGATGCGACGTCATCTCGACGGCAGGCGACGGGTCGAGCAGCTTCACTGGGGCGGCGGCACACCGACCTTTCTCGATCTGGATCAAATGAGCCGGCTGATGGATCAGCTGGGAACGCACTTCAATCTTTCCAGCCATCCTGAGCGGGATTTCGCCATCGAGATCGATCCTCGCGAGGCCGACGTTTATACCCTGCGCCATTTACAGTCGCTGGGATTCAATCGCCTGAGTCTTGGCGTACAGGATCTGGACGTCCGCGTGCAGAAAGCCATCAATCGGGTCCAGCCACGCGAGCTGAGCGAAAATCTGATCGATGAGGCCTATCGGCTTGGGTTTCGCTCACTGAATCTGGATCTGATCTACGGCCTGCCGCATCAGAGCGTGGCAAGCTTTGCCAGGACTCTGGATCAGGTGATCGACATGGCACCGGCCCGACTCTGCGTTTTCAACTATGCCCATCTGCCCGAACGCTTTCTGCCCCAGCGACGCATCAACCACGCGGACCTGCCGGATGCGGCCACCCGACTGGCCATCCAGTGCATGACGGTCGAGAAGCTGACGCAGGCCGGCTACGTCCATATCGGTATGGATCACTTCGCAAGACCCGATGACAGCCTGGCCGTGGCACAGCGCGAGGGGCATTTACAACGCAATTTTCAGGGCTACACCACCCACGCGCAGTGTGACCTGATAGGTCTTGGGGTATCGGCCATCAGTCAGGTGGATGATGTCTATGCGCAGAATACCGCTCGGCTGGAGACCTGGCAGACGGCCATCGACGATGGTCAGCTGGCCACCTGCCGCGGGGTACGCCTGAGCGAGGATGATCGACTGCGGCGTGACGTGATCCACCGCCTGATGTGTGACATGCAACTCGATTTTGACGCCATCGAAGCCCGCTTTGGGATCAGGGCGTCATCCTATTTCGCCAATGCATTTGAAAGGCTTGCCACCTTTCGGCGAGACGGTCTCATCGAATATAATAAGCACTTGCTTATGGTAATGCCCATGGGTCGATTGCTGATCCGCCAGCTGGCCATGGCCTTTGATGCCTCTTCACCCATTGAATATCGCCAGCAGTGTTCACGCCCCCTTCAGGCGCGTGAACGTACCTGAAGGGTTGCGCCCGTACACGCCGAGCAACGGCAGGTTTGTCACGAAGGCGACCGGCACATCACTCATATGCAAAGGAACATGCCAGCCCAATGACCTCCTCTCATCTTCACCCGACACGCTGTCAGACCTGCTCGCTAAGCTCCCTGTGTCTGCCGCTTTCCCTGTCTCTTGACGATGTTGAGCAGTTCGACACGATCGTGCGACGACGCGCGCCGCTGACCCGCGGTGAGACGCTCTACATGCAGGGTGAGGCCTTTGAAAATGTCTATGCCGTGCGCAGCGGCAGCCTCAAGCAGACCATTATCGACACCGATGGCGAGGAGCAGATCACCAGTTTCTATCTGCCCGGTGAGCTGGTCGGACTGGACAGCATCGATAGCGCCGTTCACCCCGGCTTTCTGACCGCACTCGAGCGCACTACGGTCTGCGAGATCCCCTTCAAGCGGCTGGAAAGTCTTTCGGAGCACCTGCCGGAGCTTCGTCACCAGCTCTATCGCTGCATGAGCCGCGAAATTGTCGATGATCGTCGCCTGATGCGACTGCTCTCCAGCAAGACGGCCGATGAACGCCTGGCCAGCTTCTTTCACAATCTCTCGATCCGCTTTGATCGCTGCGGCCACAGCGCCGAGCGCTTCCGCCTGCCAATGTCTCGCAGCGATATCGGCACCTATCTGGGGCTTGCGATCGAAACCATCAGCCGCGTACTGGGGCGTTTTCAGCAGCAGGAACTGCTCAACATACAGGGTCGTCACGTGGAGATTCTGGACATGGCGGCGCTTGAAAAGCGCGCCGGCATCATCGCGCCCTGCTGCAATGAGCGCCGTCGCGCCTGATCATTCGGGCAAGCCTGCTCACCGCTCTGCGGACAACAAAAAACGCCCCGATCAGGTCGGGGCGTTTTGCTGTTCTTGTGGCGACGAGATCAATGCGCCTCGGCCACCGCGTCAGGCTCACTGACCACGGCCTCACCGCGCAGCGCTTCGAGAATGACCTCTCGTAGAATCGGCAGATGCGAGCTTTCCAGATCGCGAACGGCACTGACCAGCGTCAACCGCCGCTGACGTGCCTGGTCCAGAAGCGGCTCGAGATCGCCCGGATTGAGCTCCAGACGATAGCGACGCTCAAAGGTCGTGCGATCGATTCGCCCGCTTTCCCACGCATGGCGCAGCCGACGAGACGGCGCCACGGCGCGATACCACTGCTCGACCGACAGCTCCTCTTCGCGCTTGCCGCGAGGCCATACCTGATCCACCAGCCAGCGAGCCCCATCCTGCTGGGTCGAGTGCTGATAGACGCGCTTGAGGCGGACATCACCAATAAGCATATTACCCCCTGAAATCATGTTCCCAGAGCTGAACGCTCTTCTTCTTTTGAGGTGTCAGCCTGCCAAGAATACACCGGGTGCCAGGTCGTTTCACTCGATAAGGACGGCTCGGCACAGTCGGCATTGACCATGATTTCTCATCATCCCTCGCCGGATGGATAACCCCGGGGACCGGCCAGCGCCAGAACTCAATCGTACTGTGGTGGGATATCCAGCCATGCCAGAATGGCCTCGGCCACCTCATCGGGAAACTCCTCGTGCACCGACAGGCGCCCGTGCGACAGCGATACGGTATCAACCCGAGGCAGTGCCCCCATGGCGCGCATTTCGGCCCGTGAACGCGGCGGCATTTTCTCGCTGGTGATCAGGAGCGTGCGGGCACTGGCGCCCTTGAGCGCCGCCACACAGGCCTCGCGGCGGCTGAAAGGATCCACGGCGCCGGTCACGAACCGGATCGAGCCGTGACGCGCACCGGGCGTGCGGGCCACGCGGCGCTTGGCCGCCAGTCGCTCGCCAGACAGCCAGTTCGGGGTCTCATAGACGTGCTCGCCGGCCATACGACGCAAAAACCAGTTGCTGACGTTGAGCCGGTAGATACCGGCACCAATGACCGGGCGATCAAACCAGGTGCGTAGATGCCCAAACCAGGGCTTGTGCTCGCCGGCCATGGTGGGCAGCGGCCCACGCCAGGTCGGCGCAATCAGCACCAGTCGGTCGGCGGCGTCGGGGTGTTGCTCCAGATGGCGAATGACCATCCCGGCCCCATGCCCGGCGGCGACGATCATCTCGGGCAGGAAGATGACCTCATCGAGCAGGTAGTCGATAAAGGCCGTCAGAATAGCCGGCGTGGCCTCCATGAAAGGACGCGGGCGGTCGCCAAAGCCCGGCCAGTCCACCGAGACCGTGGTAAATCGCTCGGCCAGCCTCGTCTGCAGGGCATCCATTTCATGGCGCGTCGAGATGCTCGACAGCGCCGGCAGTATCAATACTTCCGGGCCCTGGCCACGGCGGGTTACGCCGACCTCGATGCTCATGCCCCCCCACGACCAGTGAAGCGTCTCTTCTGTCACATCACTTTCCATGTCACCGCCTTTGCCTGAACGCCTGTCATCACCATGATGATCCATCATGACACAGTCTCCCGGCCACCGATGCCACGGTCCGGTTTCTGTCATCAAGCCGTCATCACACCGACACACACTTGCGGATCTGATCCGGGCCCCATCAACAGGAAAGCTGATATGCATATTCTGGCGCTTTACAGTATCAAGGGCGGGGTGGGCAAGACGGCATCGGCCATCAATCTGGCCGCGCAGGCCAGTCTTGATGGACAGCGGGTGCTGATCTGGGATCTGGACCCGCAGGCAGCCACCACCTTTTATCTGCGCAACAAACCCAGGATTCGCGGCGGCGGCGTTGAAAAACTGGTCAAGGGCAAGGCCACCCTCGACAAGACCATCCGCGCCACCGATATGGCGGGACTCGACCTGCTGCCGGCAGGTCTTGAATCCCGTGAAATGGACTCACTGCTCGAGGGGCGCAAGGCGAGTCGCCTGCGCAGGGTGCTCAAGCCGGTCAGCGAGGACTACGATCTGGTCATTCTGGACTGTCCACCTGGGCTGACCACACTATCAAAGCAGGTTTTCTCAAGCGTCGATGCATTGCTGGTACCGGTGGTACCCACAACGCTGTCGATGAGAACCCTGACCCAGCTTCAGCAGCATCTGGATGAGGAGCACATCACGACGCCCCTGTGGCCCTTTTTCACACTGGTGGATCGACGCCGCAAGCTGCATCAAGACAGCATGGCGGGTTTTCACGAACAGTGGCCGGCTCGGCTGTCCGCCAACATTCCCTATGCCAGCGCCGTCGAGCAGATGGGCGTGCATCAGGCACCGCTGGTTCAGTTCGCCCCGCGTACGGCCGCAGCCGTGGCCTATCGCAACCTGTGGGAGGAAATCTCGGGGCGGCTGTGACAGGCCACCCCGGAAACAGGAAGCCGACACCGGCTTCCTGAGACCTTTGCTCTAGCGTCCGACGGCGCCCCAGATGCCGCCCAGTGAGCTCAGAAGCGTGTTGGAGACGCCCTGCCCCCCGAGGTAATTCAGCATCACCGGCGCGAACTGGCTGATCATGCCGGTATCCATCCCCAGCATGCTGAAGGCACTCGAGGTCAGCGACGACGTATCACCACCATTGCCATGACCGCCCATGCCGGAGAGCTTCGACAGCATCGACTGCCCACCGGACAATGCCTGAGCGCTGGAAAGCAGGCCATCCACGCCGGGGGCCTGATTGGAGAGCTGGTTGAATTGCCCGCTGCCCAGCTGGCTTTTCGCCGCGGCCAGAAGTGCAGCCGAACCGCCGATGGCCTGGGTCTTGCTGACACCCAGTTGACCGGTCAACTGCTCGACAAGCTGTGAGGCCTGCCCCAGATTGGCATCGGTGGTACCCACGGCGGTGGCCTGCTGCTGGCGCGGCGCGTTATCAGAGTTCAGGAACTTTCCTACCTGGGAGGCAAGCCCCTGTGAATCCTGCTGATACGCAGGCTGTGTCTGCTGGCCCTGCGCATTCTGGCTGTTCATGGCCTCCATGGCCCGATTGACGTCACCCAGATTGAACGCCAGCGCCGAAGTCGACATGCCGACCAGACCTGCACCTGCCAGTACCGCGATTGTCTTTTTCAACGCTGCTCTCCTGCATGGGATACGCCATCACTGACGCATCCGAAAATGATCACCCTGATGTCCTTGGACAAGGACATGGCATCGAGGTTCGCCTCATCCGGCACAGTCTCACACGGCCGGCACGGATCAGGTACGCTCATCGCTCTATCCTGGCTGGAGTTATTCCCATGCGCATGTCTCCCTTGCCACCGCTGAACGCCCTGGTGGCCTTCGAGGCAGCGGTTCGACACATGAGTTTCACTCGTGCCGCCAGCGAGCTGAACCTGTCACAGAGCGCCGTGAGCCGCCAGATCGTTCATCTCGAGCAGTTTCTGGGGCGGTCACTGTTTGTACGAAAGCCGCGTCAGCTGGTGCTGACACGAGCTGGCGAGAACTATGCCCGCCATGTACGAGAGCTTCTGGAAGAGTGTGTGCATGCCACGGCCGAGGTCATGAAAGGCGCGGGGGACAATGAGCTGACGCTGGCCTGTACGGCGGGCGTTGCACAGTTCTGGATGGTGCCCGGCCTGAGCCGCTTTCACCGTGCCCATCCGCAGATCAAGCTGCGATTGATCGTGCGTGATGTGATCTCGACCCTCTCCTCCTTTGAATTCGATATCGGCCTTTATTATCTGAAGGCAGGAGCGGTTGAAGGCTTTGAAACCACGCTTTTGATGCCCGAAAACGTCTATCCGGTCTGCTCGCCGGACTACCTCGCCGAGAGCCGACAGCGTCACGGCCTTTTGGACCATCAGCCGCTGACACCCGAGCTGCTCGCACAGGAGACCCTGCTGGTGCTTGAGGACGCCCAGAGCCTCTGGATCGCCTGGCCGGACTGGTTTGCCTATCACGGGATCAGGCTCTCCAGCACCCGCACCATCGTGTTCAACCACTATCCGGCACTGGTGGAAATGGCCGTACTGGGTCAGGGCATCGTGCTCGGCTGGCAGCACATTATCGACAGCCAGATCGAGCAGGGAAGGCTGGTAAGAGCCACGACGCACTCGGCAAGCCATGGTGGGGGCTATTACCTGCTCACCCCGCAGGAGCGACATGAAAGTCGAGCGACACGTCTTTTCAGGCAGTGGCTGGATGACGACATCGCCCTGAAAGCATCGTGCAATGCGCCTGACGCATGACCCCATGCGTTTTTGTCGCTTTTCACGCGAGGACGGCACTGATTAGCCTCAAGGCACGCTCGGTCTTCCGATACGAGCTGCCTTCAATAATCACAAGAGAGTCACCATGTCAGACACGCCTTCGCTTCTGCTTTACAACGCCCGCCTGGTCGATGGCAGCGCGCCCACCGCGCGCGACAACATCAGCGTCCTGATCGAGCATGGACGCATCACGCAGGTGTCGGATGAGGCAATTGACGCCCCTGATGCCACCCGACTCGACCTGGGCGGACGCATCCTGATGCCCGGGCTGATCGACTGCCATGTTCACGTGATTGCCACCACTGCAGATCTGGGCGCCAATGCGCTGCTGCCGGACTCGCTGATCACGGCTCGGTCGAGTCGCATCATGCGTGACATGCTGATGCGCGGTTTTACTACCGTACGCGATGTCGGCGGCGCTGATCGTGGCCTGCAGCAGGCGGTGGCCGAGGGCTATTTTGAAGGTCCTGAACTGGTGATCTGTGGCAAGGCGCTCTCCCAGACCGGCGGACATACCGACTACCGCGGTTTTTATGACGAGCGTGACGATCAGTATCAGACACGCCGGCTGGGCTCGATGGGACGTATCTGCGACGGGGGGGATGCCGTTCGCCGCGCGACCCGCCAGGAGATCAAGGCAGGCGCCCAGTTCATCAAGGTGATGGCCAACGGCGGCGTTTCCTCTCCAAGCGACCCGATCGACTTTCTGAGCTATTCGATCAGCGAACTGGAAGCCATCGTGGGAGAGGCGACCAACGCTCAGACCTATGTGAGTGCCCATCTCTATACCGACCAGGCCATTCATCGTGCCGTCATGGCGGGCGTACGTTCGCTGGAACACTGCAACCTGATCACACCGGAAACGGCACGACTGGCGGCCGAGAAAGGCGCCATGGCCTGCCCGACACTGGTGACCTACGAAATGCTCAAGCAGGAAGGCGCGCAGTACGGACTCAAGCCCGACTCGGTAGCCAAGATTGATGATGTGCGGCTGGCCGGTCTTGAAAGCCTGAAGATCATGCGCGAGGCGGGGCTGACCATGGCCTATGGCAGCGATCTGCTCGGCGAGATGCACCGTCATCAGTCCGAGGAGTTCGTGATTCGCTCACGCGTGCTGGCACCGCATGAGGTGATCCGCAGCGCCACGCTGGACGCTGCACGGCTGCTGCGACGCGAGGGCGATATCGGCTGCGTGGCTGCCGGCGCCCGTGCCGACCTGATCGTGGTCGATGGCAACCCGTTGGAAGACATGAGCCTTTTGACACATCAGGGCGCTCACATGAGCGTGATCATGCAGGGTGGTCGCATGGTCAAGAATCATCTTCGCTAGCTCGGTCGCTGCCCGTTAATCCCGGGCAGGCAGGGGGCGCCGGCCCTCTGCCATCAGAACCCCGATAACAACCACAAAGGGAGAACAGGCCATGCATGCACTGTTCGTCATGGGATATATCGCGCTGATGATTGTCATTGGCCTTCACTTTTCGCGGCGCAAGGTTCACAACGACAGCGATTTCATTGTGGCCGGACGTTCGCTCTCGACGATGGTGCTTACGGCAACGCTGCTGGCCACCTTTGTCGGCTCCGGCTCCATCGTGGGCGGAGCAAGCTTTGTCTTTCAGTACGGCCCGGGGGCGGCGATCTTCTTTTTCGCCGGCACGCCGATTGCCGCACTTGTGGTCTACTTCCTGCTGGCGGCCAAAATGCGCCGCAGTGAAGCCACTACCATTCCGGGCCTGATCGAAGTGCGCTTTGGCTCGACGGCACGCACGCTGGCCTCACTGATCATTCTGCTCGCCTATGTGGGTATCGTGTCCTATCAGTTTACGGGCGCAGGCCAGGCCCTCAATCTCGCCTTTGGCCTGCCGGTCTGGCAGGGCGTTCTGATTTCAGCTGCCATCATGATTGGCCTTGCCACCATGGGGGGACTGGTCTCGGTGGCCTACACCGACTACATGAGCGCGGTCATCATTTTTGGCAGCATGCTGCTCGCCGTGCCGCTGGTGCTCATGCCGCTGGGCGGGCTCGAGAGGCTTTATACCTCGCTGCCGCAGATGCAACAGACGCTGCTGGGCGGACTGTCTCCCTGGCAGGCACTGAGCTATTTTCTGCCTCTTTTCCTGCTGATTCTGGGCGACCAGAACCTCTTCCAGCGCTTTGCCGCGGCCCGTGATCCGGCCACGGCACGCAAGGCGGCCATGGGACTGGTGATTGCCTCGATCGCCTGTACGTCACTGATCACCCTGCTGGTCTGTGCAACGCGCGTACTCTATCCCGACATTACGCCGTCCACCGCCATGATGACGCTGGCTCAGCAGGGCCTGCCGACCGTCGTGGGCGGACTGCTGCTGGCTTCGATCGTGGCGCTGTTGCTGACCACCGGCAATTCCTATCTGCTGTCAGCGTCGGCCAGTCTTACCCAGGACATTCTCGGTGGGCTTTTCAGGATCCGCATCGCTCCCCATCGCGCCCTGCTGGCCAACCGGCTGACGGTGGTCGCTCTGGGCGTTCTGGCCTGGGTGCTTGGCGCCTTTTTCCCCAGCGTGCTGGCCATGCAGATGTACTCCTACGGCATGTACGGTGCGGCCATCACACCGGTCTTTCTGGCGGCACTGCTCTGGCCCCGCGCCACTCCGGCAGGCGCGCTGGCCGCCATGACCGTGGGCGGTGCGGTCACTCTGGTGTGGGAAATTGCGCTGGGCAAACCGATGGGCTGGAACAGCGTGCTGGTAGCGATGCCGCTGGCGACCCTGACCATGGTTGCTGTCAGTCTGATCAAACGCCCTTCTCATTCAGCAGGCGCCTTTACCACCGGAAATGGCGAGTCATCACTGGATTAATCCTGCTTTTAAAACGAGCGGGGGCCGATATCATGTCCATCATTATCACGAGGATACCATCGATATGACCCCCGTCTTTCGCATGCTCTGCATGGCCACCCTGATGGCCGTTACCCTGGCGGCCTGCAGCTATCAGCCCGCTCGTATCAATCCGGAACCTGCCGTGATCATCGGTGACGGTCAACATGGCCACGGCAACGGCAACTTCTGCCCGCCCGGACAGGCCAAAAAGGGCAACTGCTGAGATAACGGCGCCTTCGGGCGCCGTTTTTTATGACGTTTCCAAGCGACCCGCGCGGCGTTCTGTACCAGGCTTTCTGCACAACAGGGAGTCTCTTCATGTCCAGTTCCGACCCATCGACACCGCGCACACCGGGGCGCATTTCCTTTTTGCTGGTCACCTTTGCCTTTTTGATGGCCATGCTGGGCACCACGCTGCCCACGCCGCTCTATCCGATCTATCAACAGCGGATGGACTATTCCCAGATCATCATTACGGTCATCTTTGCCGCCTACGCCGTGGGGGTGATTACCGCTCTGATCGGCTTTGGCAGCTGGTCGGATCAGCTGGGGCGACGACGATTGCTGATGGCCGGACTGGCGCTGGCAATCGTGAGCAACTTGGTGTTTCTATCGAGTCCGGAGCTGATACCGCTGTTGACCGGCCGATTACTGTCGGGTCTCTCGGCAGGTATCTTTACCGGCACCGCTACGGTCGCCGTCATCGAGCAGGCACCACCCGAATGGCAAAGGGGAGCGACGTTGACCGCGACCGCCACCAACGTCATGGGGCTGGGGTTGGGACCGCTGGTCGCGGGCGTGCTGGCACAGTATGTGGCCTGGCCACTGCATCTGCCCTACGCCCTGCATATCGTTTTGTGCCTGCTGGCCATGATCGGCGTCTGGCGGGCACCGGAGACGGTCGAGCGCCCCGAGCGGGTCAAGCTTCGCATTCAGCGTCTGGGCGTGCCCGATGAGGTACGCGGGGTCTTCGTGCCGGCCGGCATCGCAGGCTTTGCCGGTACGGCGGTGCTGGGGCTTTTCACCGCCGCGGCGCCCTCCTTCGTGCAAAGGATTCTCGAGATCGACAATCTGGCCATGATCGGCGTGGTGGTCATTACGCTTTTTATCGCCTCGGCGCTGGGTCAGGCGTGCATGCGCTTTATCCCCGAGCGACAGCGCCTGACCAGCGGCTGTCTGATTCTGGCATTGGGCGTGCTGGTGGTGGGTAGCGCCATTGGACTGGCCTCGCTGTGGCTGATGCTACTCGGTGCGGCCATTTCGGGCGCCGGTCAGGGCATTACCCTGCGCGCCGGACTTGGCGAGGTCGTGGGCGCCTCCCCGAAGGATCGCAAAAGCGAGGTCACCTCGACCTACTTCGTGGTGATCTACGTGGCAATCTCACTGCCCGTGGTCGGACTGGGCGTGACGGCGGCCATGACCGGGCTGGTGGCGGCCGGCATTGCCTTCTCGGTGATTGTCGCGGCGCTGGCACTGACGGCCATGGGGCTTTTGATTCGGCGTCAGCGCCGCGAGGCGTAAGGATCACAGTCGGCCGGACATCTCCGGCCGCATGCTTGTCAGGGACTGACGGTACGACGCTTTTTGAGAAGTCGCCTGACCGTCAGAGCGACCGACAGCACGGCCAGCAGCAACAGCATCGCCGAGATCGGCCGGGTGAAAAACAGCGTCCAGTTTTCATCCGCCATCAGGGCACGGCGCAGGTTGGTTTCCGCAATGGGCCCCAGTATCACCCCGAGTACCAGCGGGGCCAGTGGATAATCCAGCTTGGCCAGCAGATACCCCACCAATCCGACGCCCACCAGCAGGTAAAGGTCGGTGATCCGGTTGTTGAGGGCAAGCGCACCTATCGCGCAACAGACCAGTACCACCGGCACGATAATCGATTTGGGAATCTCGGTGATCCGTATGAACCAGCGCATGCTGATCAGACAGAACACCAGCACCATCCCGGCGGCCAGAAACATCGCCAGAAACATGCCATATACCAGCTCGGCATTGTCCATGATCAGCCTGGGGCCCACGCTGACCCCCTGCACCATCAACGCCGCCATCAATACGGCATCAACCGCACTGCCCGGGATACCCAGCGCGATCATCGGTATCAGCCCGCCACCGGCAGTGGCGGAATTGCCCGACTCGGAGGCGACTACCCCGTCGGCAATGCCGGTGCCGAACAGCTCTGGCGTTTTTGAAGCGCGTTTGGCCTGATCATAGGCGATCAGGTTGGCAATGCTGCCGCCCGCGCCGGGGACGGCGCCGATAACGACCCCTACCATGGAGGAACGCAGCAGGTTTCCGGGCCGGCTCAGCACCTCACGCATGACGCCAAACGGCTGAAAATGCATCTTCCCTCCGACCAGCGCCTGCCCCTGCTTCATCTCTGTCGGGTTTTCGACTTCACTGGCCAGCTGGCTGACGGCAAAGATACCGATCAACATCACCAGAAATGGAATACCGGCGGCCAGCACATCGATGCCAAAAGTGAAGCGAGGCACGCCCATCATCGGGTCCTGCCCCACGGTCGCGATGAAAAGCCCCAGCAGACTCATCATCAATCCCTTGAGTACCGACTTGCCGACCAGACTGGCCACCACGGTGACCGCGAACAAAATCAGCGAGAAATATTCCCAGGGGCCCAGTTTGACGGCGATCAGGGCCAGCGGTGGCGCAGCAATGATCAGCACCACGGCACTGATCAGCGCGCCAAAAAAGGACGCCCAGATACCCAGTGCCAGCGCGCGGCCCGGTTCGCCCTTGCGCGCCATGGGATAGGCATCAAAGGTGGTGGCCACCGCCGAAGGCGTGCCGGGAATGCCCAGCAGTGCCGCACTGATCAGTCCGCCTGACCCGCCACCGACATAGACGGCAAGCATCGTGGCAACGCCCTGCAGCGGCGACATGGTAAACGTGACCGGGAGTGCCAGAACGATCGCCATGGTGATCGTGAACCCCGGGATGGCGGCGGCGATCACACCTGCCATGACGCCAATCATCATGCTGACGAGCGTCGCCAGCGAAAACAGTTGTTCAACGCTGCCAAGCAGCACATCGGTCATCGGCATGGAAGACTCTCTTGCCCCATTGGTGTTGTTGTCACGGGGCCATTGATCCTGAAGTAATGGAGGCTTAAGGGCTCAACCCTCAAAAACAGGTTCGAGTTACCACAAGCGGCCCTGGGGCAGCGAAATCATGAAGACCTGACCAAAGAGCGCGTCAAGGCCGGGGCCGAACACCGCCGCGATGACGCAGGCCACCAGCAGTCGGCGGCCGCTTCGAGCCCCCAGAATAATCTGAACGACGAGCAAAAACAGCAGCGACGCCAGTGCAAAGCCAAGCCAGGGCATCAGCAACGCATAGCCACAAAAGGCTGCCAGGCTGGCAAAGGCCAGCCGCCGCTGGATGAACCAGCGCCCGGCCCCCACACTCAACGCAGGGTCAGCATGTCGCAGCGCCATCATGGACTGGCACATGATCGCCAGATTAAAGACCACCAGCGCCCCCAGTATCAGTCGGGGAAATGAGCCGGCCCCCAGCGGCTCCCACATGGAGGACGGCAGATCACCGGCCTGCATGAACAGACCGATAAACAGTGCTGCAAGCCCTGCGTTGAAAAGAATATTGGCGATGGCCTTGCCGCGCTCGCTATTGGCCTCTCGCGTCGCGCGAGAGACCTTGTCGGTGACGACACTCATCGCGCCAGCCTGCTCGAAAGGCGCTTGACGGTCGCATCAACCCCGGCCAGATAGTCCGCGTAAGCCTGTGGCCCCATGAACTCGACTTCGGCGCCGGCCTTGTTGATCCGCTCGATGAACTCGGGGTCTTCAGACATCTTCTCGAAGCCGCTGGCCAGCGTCTCGACCCTGGCCGGATCGATACCTTTCGGCGCCACGATGCCACGATTGATGCTCAAATCGAGATTGTCGTAGCCGAGCTCCTTGAAGGTAGGCACCTCCGGGGTCTGTTTGGGGCGCTTCTTGCTGCCAACGGCCAGAAACCGCAGGTCGCCGTTTTTGACAAACTCAAGGCTTGATGAGATGTCGCCAATCGAGGCATCGATATGCCCGCCGACCAGCGAGCGGATACGTGCGCCGGTGCCCTCAAAGCCGACATAGCGGAATTTGGCATCGATGGCATCCTCGA
Organism: Kushneria marisflavi; assembly: GCF_002157205.1. Classification (NCBI taxonomy): domain Bacteria; kingdom Pseudomonadati; phylum Pseudomonadota; class Gammaproteobacteria; order Oceanospirillales; family Halomonadaceae; genus Kushneria; species Kushneria marisflavi. The sequence goes on from NZ_CP021358.1 coordinate 1,615,534, forward strand.
TCATGGCGGAGTGCACATGGGGAATCCCGCCAAGTGTGGCGCCCATCCGGATCTCGCCGGGATGGGCCCTGGCGTATTCAGCGAACTCCTCAAAGGTTGTCCAGTCACTGTCGGCATTGACCACAAGATATTGCGGCGAAGAGGCCAGCGAGGCGATCGGCTGGAAATCATCCCAGTTCAGGGGCGTCAGGCCGGTAGCGTTGGACGCCATCAACCCTTCATGGATCTGACCCAGGGTATAGCCATCGGGCGCTTTTCCCGCGAGTTCCTTGAGGCCAATGGTTCCGCTGACACCGGGCATGTTGATCACCGGCAACGGTTGCCCCAGATATTGCGGGGCATCGTTGGAAATGATGCGCATCAGGGCATCGCTACCGCCGCCTGGCGACCAGGGCACGATGAATTCGATGGCGTGATCAGGATAGTCATCGGCCTGGGCCGATTGAGTCGTCGCAACACAGGTGGCAGCACCCACCGCAAGCGAGGCCACCGCTGCACCGGAAACACACAGACGGCTCAGAGACTTTCGAGTGGTATGGAGTAAGACGTCATAAAACATGGGTTGTCCTTATTGGTCTTGTTGGTTTGACATTGTGTTGATGGCGCTTGTGTTGGCCGTTTTTATTGTTATGGCCGTGTATCGTTGCTTTTTCTGTCGTGCTTTTAAAACGGGGCGGTATCGCCCGGCGCGTTTTCTTCTCCGCTCACCCGAGCAACAGACCGCCGTACACCAGCCCGGCGAGGACCGCCCAGACCGGATGAAGCCTGAGCCACACCAGCATGACGCAGGCGACCACGCCAACAATGGCAGTGTGCATCCAGCCCGCATTGCTGACGCCTTCATCAAGAAACGACCAGGTCAGGTAGCCCATCAGCACCATGATGACCGGCCTGACCCACTGGCTCATCGACTTGACCTTGATCGAGTCGCGATAGCGATACAGCGTTCCCAGAGCGACCAGCATCAGGATCAGCGAGGGGGCAACGGTGGCAAGCGTCGCCACCAGCGCTCCGCCGACACCCGCAACTTCATGACCGATATAGCCGGCCATCTTGGTGGCGATGGGACTGGGCAGGGTATTGCCCAGGGCCAGCGCTTCTGCAAACTGCTGCGAGGTCAGCCAGCCGTAGCGCCCGACCACCTCGTTTTCGATCAGGGGAATGATCGCCGGCCCACCGCCGTAGCCGATGATGTTGGGAATGAAAAACGCCAGAAAGAGGTCCAGGTAGATCATGATCTGGTCTCCGCACGGCGGCGCCTGCGCCCCTTTTCCGGTCGCAGCAGGGCGGCAATGAGGACCGCGCCAATTACCAGGCCGGGATGAACATCGAGCCCGTAGATCAGGCCGCCGGCCACCGCGCCCATTATCAGAGTCGCCAGCCAGCCCAGCACGCTGCGCGATTTCTGGAAAAAGTCCCACGTCAGCTGGGCCATCATCACCATGACGACCGGGATCACCCCTTCGCTCATGCCCTGAATCCAGCGCTGATCGCGGTAGCGGGTGAACAGTCCCAGAAGCACCATCATGGCCACGATGCAGGGCACGATGACGGCGATCACGGCATTGATGCAGCCCATCACGCCACCGACCCGGTAGCCGATGGTACCGGCCATTTTGGTGGCAATCGGACCGGGCAGCGTATTGCCGATGGCCAGCACGTCACTAAATTCGTCATCGCTCATCCACTGATAGCGCGTAACCGCTTCGGCGTGCACCAGCGGAATCATCGACGGGCCACCACCGAACCCGAGCAGGCCGATGCGTAAAAACGCCATGAACAGATGACGCTGTGTGGTCAGGGTCGAAGACATGGCTCAGAGCACCGCGATACTGGAATCGGTGCGTGGCTCGGTGCCGCCGCAATAGACGCCGCTTTGCGGGTCACGAAGGATGATCTGGCCACGACCGTAGGCCGTGCTGTCCACCGCCAGGGTCATCTGATGGCCGCGCGCGCCCATCTCGCGGATCACATGCATCGGATAGCCGGGCTCAATGCCGATCCTGCGTCCGCCCATCCATTGCCAGCGCGGGGCATCGAGCGCTGCCTGAGGATTGAGACCAAAATCGACCAGATTCATGACAATCTGCATGTGTCCCTGGGGCTGCATGAATCCACCCATGACCCCAAAGGGTCCCAGCGCCCTATCACCCTGGGTCAAAAAGCCCGGGATGATGGTGTGAAAGGTACGCTTGCCGGGTGCCAGCACGTTGATGTGATCGGCTTCCAGGCTAAAACCGTGCCCGCGATTTTGCAGTGAAATACCGGTCCCCGGCACGACCACGCCAGACCCGAAGCCGTGATAGTTGCTCTGGATATAGGACACCATGTTGCCGTCGCGGTCGGCGGTGGCCAGATAAACGGTGCCGCCGGCCTGAGGCTCGCCGGGTTCGGGGTCGATGGCGCGCTCACCGATCAGGCGACGGCGGGTATCGGCGTAGGCATCGCTCAATAACGAGGCGACGCTGGTGCGCATGTGCTCGGCGTGAGTGATGTGATAATGGCCATCGGTATAGGCCAGCTTCATCGCCTCCAGCTGACGATGCAGCAGCTGCGGATCGTCACGCACCGTGATGTCGAAGCCTTCCATCATCTGCAGGGCCATCAGGGCCACCATGCCCTGACCGTTGGGCGGAATTTCCCAGACATCCACGCCGCGGTAGTTGACCGAGATCGGCTCAACCCACTCGGGCCGGTAATCGGCAAGATCGTCCGCCCGGAGATAGCCGCCCGTTTCACGGGAAAAGGCATCGATGCCCTGAGCCAGATCGCCTCGATAAAAGCTTTCGCAGCGACTCTCGGCAAGCGCTTCAAGCGTGGTCGCCAGCGCCTCGTTGCGATACATCTCGCCAGGCTGCGGCGCATGGCCTTCAGGTGCAAAATTCTCAAGCCAAGGGGCAATGGCCGGGTCATCCGCTCTGGCGCGAAATTCTTTCTCGGCTCTCTGCCAGAGCTGGCTGATGACCGGCGAGACGGGAAAGCCTTCCCGCGCGATACGAATGGCCGGCGCCAGCAGCGCGGCAAACTCCAGCCGGCCGTATTGCCTTGAAAGTTCTGCCCAGGCCGCGGGAATACCGGGAACGGTGACCGGCGTCCAGCCGTGCAGGGGCATTTCACCATAACCCGCCGCCCTGACCGCCTCGGGCGTCAAGCGCTTCGGGGCATGCCCGCTGGCGTTAAGCCCATGAAGCCTGCCTCGCCCCTTCGTGTCTTCCGCCAGCCAGACCAGTGCAAAGGCATCGCCACCGATACCGTTGCCGCTGGGTTCTACCACCGTTAATACAGCGGCGGTCGCAATGGCGGCATCGATGGCGTTGCCGCCCTGGGCCAGAATATCGCGCCCGGCCTGACTGGCATGGGGTTGAGAGGCCGCCACCATGCCGTGGCTGGCATAGGTAGCGCTGCGGCGGGAAGGAAAGGGATTGTTGTGATCGAAAGCGAGCGGCATGGCGTTCTCTATTTTGTTCTGCGTCGAATTGTTATTTGGTTCGCTGAAAACCGTAGAGCCTGCGATAAAACGCGCGGATCGTTTATAGTGTAAAAAATCGATTTTTTACTATGGCGTCGTATTCTCCTGCAGGTCAAGCCCCATGTTGGCAGGCGACCCGGGAATCGCGCGGTAGTGAGTTGGCACCCCTGCATAAAAAGGCCCGTCTTTATGAACACCGAAGCCCCTGCAGCGAGTACGGCGGCAAGCCAGTTGTACGCGGTACTGAAGCGCGACCTGATCGATGGCCGCTTCACCGCGGGACAAAAACTGGCGATCACTGCACTGAAGCAGTACTACGGCGTTGGGCTGAGTCCTCTGCGGGAAGTGCTGAATCGTCTGGCCGCCTACGGCCTTCTTGAGCAGGAAAATCAGCGCGGCTTCCGGGTACCCGCCCTCAAGCGCAGTGAACTCGACGACATCACCGATCTGCGTCAGCGGCTCGAGGGGCAGGCGCTGGCCCAGGCACTTCAGTCAGGCGGCGATGAATGGGAAGCCGGCCTGCTGGCGGCCTTTCACCGGCTCAAGCGCGCCGATGAAGCGCCGGAGAAACTGGAGCACTGGGAGCAGATGCATCTACAGTTTCACCGTCATCTTCTCGAGCCCTGTGGCTCCCCCTGGCTGCTTCGCTTTATTGAACAACTGCATGATCAGTTCGACCGCTATCGCCGCATGGCACCCGCCAACGACACGGTTCGAGCGACCCTTAACGACCAGCACGCTCAGCTGGTCGATCTGGCCATGACACGCGATGTCTCTGCAGCTCGGGCACTGCTTGAAGAACACATCCGGCTCTCCTTTGAGGTGGCCCGGGGCGCCTGTCACGGGCGTTGACCCCGCGATGACCTGCCTGGCTGCCAGTAGCAAGGCCCTTCTTTATGGGGAGACGCTCACCTGGCGAGTGATCAGCGCATTGTCACAGTGGACGCCGCGTGTCAGGCAGAGCAGGTTCTGAAAGGTCACCTGAGCGATTTCGCGCAGGGCCTCGACCGTGAAAAAGCCCTGATGGCCGGTCACCAGCACGTTGGGGAAGGTCATGAGACGCGAGAACACATCGTCATCGATGATCTCGGAGGAGCGGTCCCTGAAAAAAAGCCCACTCTCCTGCTCGTAGACATCGATGGCCAGCGCCCCGAGCTGGCGCGACTTGAGCGCCTCGATCACGGCGCAGGTGTCGATCAGCGCCCCACGGGAGGTATTGATCAGCATCGCGCCGGGCTTCATGCGGGCAAGCGAGGCGTCATTGATCAGGTGATGGGTGGCCTCAAGCAACGGGCAGTGCAGCGAGACGATGTCAGCGCGGGCCAGCAGGGTATCAAGCGCCACGATCTCGCCGATATCAGCAAAATCTGGTGCGGGAAAGGGGTCACTCCCCAGGACCCGACACCCCAGCCCCTTGAAGATACGCGCCGTGGCCAGGCCGATACGGCCGGTGCCGACAATCCCGACCGTCCTGCCATGCAGGGTCACGCCCAGCAGACCATCAAGGGCAAAGTTGCCTTCCCGCACCCGGTTGAAGGCGCGATGCGTATGACGATTGAGCGTTATGGCCAGTGCCAGGGCATGCTCGGCCACCGCTTCGGGTGAGTAGGCCGGTACCCGCGCCACGAAGAACCCGAGGCGCTCGGCGGCGGCCAGATCAATGTTATTGAACCCGGCGCAGCGCAGCACGATGGCCTTCACCCCCATGCCGGCCAGGGCCTCGAGCACGACCGCATCAAGCACGTCATTGACGAACACGCACACGGCGTCACTACCCTCGGCCAGCGCCGTGGTCTGATGGGTTAGCGTCGCCGTTTGATAAACCAGTTCAAAGGCCTCATCGGCAAAGCCCTCGAGACGGGTCTCCTCAAAAAAACGTTCATCGTAGGGCTGGGCACTATAGAGGGTGACTTTCATGGAACACTCCGCAGACTGGTGGCGCTAGGGGGCGGCGGTTGATGGTCGGCTGACGACGACTTTAGCAGGCGCCCTGAGGACGGTTTTGATGCAGGACAAATGGCCGAAAAAAGCGGTGCAATGCCCTGTTGGTCGTCACGAAACGGCGTAACATGAAGCTCTGCCCGGCCCGGTTTCAGATGCTATCGAATTGATCGGACGCTACCGACTAAAGAGTGCCTCATGCTGCAGCCTGTATCCCGCCAGAGTGACCTGACATTAGAGAAGACCGCCATTCCGCCTCGTCCGGAGGACGTCAGTACCTGGGCGCCGCTCTCTATCCCTGCCTTTCGCATCATCTGGATCGCCAACCTCTTCGCCAATCTGGGGGTCTGGGCACAGTCAGTGGCCGCGGCCTGGGTCGTCACCTCGGCCCAGTCAAGCCCCGTCATGGTCGCCATGATCCAGGTGGCCGCCGCCGCGCCTCTGGTACTGATGTCGATTGTGACCGGCGTGATTGCCGACAACTACGATCGACGACGGGTGATGCTGTTCGGGCTGTTTATCGAGGTGCTGGGCGGGGTCTTTATCACCGTCATCGCCTTCATGGGGATGCTCACGCCGACCCTTCTGATCGCCTCGATCCTGTGTGTCTCCGTCGGTGGGGCCATCACGACGCCGGCCTGGCAGGCCGCCGTCAATGAGCAGGTACCACGTAACCTGGTCAGCAGCGCCGTGTTGCTCAATAGCGTCAACTACAACGCCGCCCGCGCCATCGGCCCGGCCATCGGCGGCATGCTGCTGGCAGCGCTGGGGCCGGCGTGGATCTTTCTGCTCAATGTCTTCTGCTTTTGCACCCTGATCTGGGCGCTGTGGCGCTGGCGACGTGCAGTGCCTGAAAAGCATCTGCCGCCCGAGCGGCTGTGGGAAGGCATCAAGGCCGCCATCCACTTCACCCAGTACTCCAGCGTGACGCGTCTGATCATGCTGCGCTCATTTGTCTTTGGCATCTCGGCCAGCGCCATCTGGGCCCTGCTGCCGCTGCTGGCCCACGATCATCCCGGCGGCAGCGCCTCGCTCTATGGCTACATGCTGGGTGGGCTGGGCGTCGGGGCGATTGCCGCCAGCATGCTGGTCAACCGGGCCCGACGGCGCCTGGGCAGCAGCCGATTGATCAACGTGGCGGCCATGGCGCTGGGCGGCGTGATGCTGGTCCTGGGCGGCATCAGTACGCTCTGGGCGGTATTTCCGGCCCTGATCCTTGGCGGCAGCTGCTGGATTGCGGCGGTGGCCTCCTACAACTCCTCCGTACAGGTACTGGTGCCGGACTGGGTCAAGGCCCGAGCACTGGCGCTCTATCAAACGGCGCTCTATGCCGGATTGACGATGGGCTCATTTCTCTGGGGCCACATGGCCGAAAGTCTGGGCACGCAGACGGCGCTTTTGATGGCCGGGGCCCTGCTCATGGTCTCGGCACTGATGTTCTGGCCCTCGCGCCTGCCGGCGCTGGACAGCGACAGCCTCATGGGCGCGCCGGAGGCCCGAATCGAGGCGCCGGATTTCGACTTTGACCCGGCCCGCGGCTCGGTGATGGTCACTATCGAGTATCGCATCGAGGCCGATCAGGTTCGCGACTTTGCCCGCGCGGTACGCCCGCTGCGTCGGCTCAGACTGCGTAACGGCGCCAAACGCTGGTCGCTGTATCGCGATATCGAAGCGCGCGATCTCTGGCAGGAGGTCTTTCTGGTCCCCAACTGGCTGCAGCACCTGCGCATGCAGGACCGCCAGACGCTGGCCGACCGAGCCATAATCGAGCGGGTGGCGGCCATGCATGTGGGCCCCGAACCACCGCGCATCCGCCACGGTGTGAGCTATCGCACGGCCCGTTACGACGGCGAGGGTGTGGCCCTCAGACCGGTACAGACCACCGCCCATGATGACCAGGCCCCCTGGGCGGAGGATCATCACGCAGCGCCTGACAGCGCGCCACCCGAGCGTTAGGCTGTCGCCTCTTTCAGTGATGACCGGAGCCTTCGCATGCCCACTGACGCGACCGCCCCCGCGCGCCACACCCTCGAGACGGTTTTCGGCCTCGAGCACTTTCGCGAAGGCCAGGGCCCGGTCATCGAACGGGTGCTGGCCGGACGCTCCACGGCAGCCATCTTTGCTACCGGCGCCGGCAAGTCGCTGTGCTATCAGCTGCCGGCACTGCACCTGCCGCACCTGACGCTGGTCATCTCACCGCTTCTGGCGCTAATGCAGGACCAGCTCGCCTTTTTGAAATCCCGCAGCATTGCGGCCGAAAGCATCGATTCGACCATGGACCGCGACGCCGTGCGCGAGGTGATGACGCGCGCCCGCCAGGGGGAGTTGAAGATTTTGATGGTGTCGGTCGAGCGGCTGCGCAACGAACGCTTTCGCCACTTTCTCCACCAGATCCCGATCTCCCTGATGGTGATCGACGAGGCCCACTGCATCTCCGAATGGGGCCACAACTTTCGACCGGACTATCTACGCCTGCCCGAATACCAGCGCGAGTTTAATATCTCTCAGGTGTTGCTGCTGACGGCCACGGCCACGCCCGGCGTCATCGAGGACATGCAGCGAAGCTTTGCCATCGATCAGGGCGATGTCATCACCACCGGCTTTTATCGCCCCAACCTGAACCTGCAGGTGCGACCGGTGGCACAGGGCCAGCGCGTTGATGCGCTGATCCACTGGCTGGCGCCGCAGCAGGTGTCAGGTCAAAAAGCCCCGACCATCATCTATGTCACCCTGCAGCAGAGTGCCGAGACCGTGGCACGGGCACTGCTGGCGCGCGGCCTTCAGGCACGCGCCTATCACGCGGGGCTGACCGCCGAGGTGCGCGATGAGATCCAGCAGCAGTTCATGCGTGGCGAGGTGCCGGTCATCGTCGCCACCATTGCCTTCGGGATGGGCATCGACAAGCGCAACATTCGCAATGTGGTGCATTTTGACCTGCCCAAATCGATCGAGAACTACAGCCAGGAGATCGGTCGCGCCGGCCGGGATGGTGCGCCCTCGACCTGCCTGATGCTGGCCGGCCGTGACGGGCTGGGCGTGCTTGAAAACTTCACCCACGGTGACACGCCCGAGTGCGAAGGCATTCAGCGAGTGCTGGAAGAGATTCAGGCCGCAGGCCGGACGCCGGAACGCCAGTGGCCGGTCGTGATGAACACGCTCGCGCGCGACAGCAACATTCGCACGCTGCCGCTCAAGACCCTGCTGGTGCGCCTTGAGATGCAGGGCGTCATCGCGCCGCGCTTTACCTACCTGGCCGAATATCGCCTGCGCTACGAGATGGCGCCGGCGGAACTGGCCGCAAGGTTTGAGGGCGAGCGCGCCGACTTCATCCGGCTGGTGATCGACAATATCCCCATCGCCCGCACCTGGGGCACGGTGGATTTCGAACGTCTTCATCAGGCCGGGCTTGCCGCCGGCATTGATGCCACACGCACCCGCGTCATCACGGCCCTTGAGTACTTTCAGGATAAGGGCTGGGTGGTGCTGGAAGGCAAGCGTATGACGGATGTCTTCGAGGTCTGCCAGCCCGACATCGATCCACCGGCCATGGCTCGCGAGCTGCACGAGGGCTTTTGTCACCGGGAGCAGGTCGATATCGAGCGGCTATCCAGCATGCTGGCACTGTTTGAAACGGACACCTGCCTGTCCCGACGTCTGGCGCTGCACTTTGGTGATCCGCGCGCGCCCGAGCGGTGCGGACACTGCTCGGTCTGCGACGGCCATGTCGCCCGACTGCCAATCTCACCGATGGCCACCCCCCTTGAGGAGATCGACTTCGAGACCGTGGCCGAGCCCTTCATCGAGCGCCATCAGGCGCACTTTCAGCACGCCCCGACGCCCGAGCGGGTCACGCATTTTCTCTGCGCGCTGGCCATGCCGGTATTCACGCCCCTCAAGGCCCGCGGGCTCAAGACATTTGGCGCACTGGAGGGCTATCCGTATCCGCAGGTGCGGGCCTGGGTCGATCAGCACCTGAGCGCCCACAGCTGACATGCGCCTGCCGCTCATTCATCACCCGGGCTATACGTTTGACTGGCCCGAGCGCCACCCCTTCCCGATGGCCAAGTTTCGCGCCCTGCGCCAGCAGCTATCAAAGCTGGGCTTTGACGATGATCCGCTGATCGACTGGATCACGCCGACGCCGCCTTCCAGCACTCAGCTGTTGCGCGCCCATACGGAAGGCTGGCTACAGGCCTTTTATCTGGGTGACAGCGACCCAAAGGCCAGAAAACGCAGCGGTTTTCCGTGGTCGCCTCAACTGGTCGAGCGCACGCTGCTGGAGGTGGGCGGCACGCTGGCCACGCTGCGCGCGGCGCTTGAAACGGGCCTAGCCTGCAATACCGCCGGCGGCACCCACCACGCCTACCCGAACGCCGCCAGCGGCTACTGTCTGCTCAACGATCTGGCGGTGGCGGCTCATGAGACGATCGCCGTACACGGCATAAAAAACATCCTGATCATCGACTGCGACGTGCATCAGGGCGATGGCACCGCGTTTGCCTTTCAAAACGACCCGCGCGTGTTCACCTGCTCGATTCACGGTGTGGACAACTTTCCCTTCACCAAGCGCTCAAGCGATCGGGACATTGCCCTGCCCCGTGGCACCGATGACCTGGCCTACCAGGCCGTACTGGAGCACGAGATCCCGGCACTGCTGGATCAGGTGCGCCCCGAACTGGTGTTGTATGACGCCGGCGCCGACGTACACGCTGGCGACCGGCTGGGGCATTTCGAGCTGAGCCTTGAGGGCATCTACCGGCGCGATCTTTTCGTGCTAAAACAATGCCGCCAGCGTGATATTCCGGTGACAGCGGTGATCGGCGGCGGCTATGACCGCGATCTCACCGCACTGGCCGAGCGCCACGCACAGCTGTTTCTGGCCGCGCACGAGATCATCCAGCCGTCATGAAAAAGCGCCGGGGCATGGCCCCGGCGCTTTTGATCACAGCAGCGTTTTACCTGTTATCAAGGGCGCGACTACTCCGCCGTCGGCCCGCGAATACCGGTGACAAAACCCTCCGGGCGAATATGCGCCCTGAAGGCTTTTTGCACCTCGGCCGGGGTGAGCGCCACGAACTGCTGCGCCGCCTTCGTGGTGGCATCCAGCGGTTTGTCGGAGAGTGCCAGGTTCAACAGTGAACCGCTGATGGCTTCGTAGCTTGCTGCCTGCATTGGCATCGCGCGCAGCAGAATGCTTTTGGCTCGATGCAGATCGCTGTCGCTGACCGGCTCGTTTTGCAGACGCTCAAGGTTATGAATGATCAGCTCGCGTGCCTTCTGGACCTTGTCAGGGTCGCTGCCGAAGCTGACATTGAAGCGCCCGCGATGGGCCTCAAGGCTCAGGTTTGAGCTCACGCCATAGACCAGCCCGCGCTGTTCGCGCAGCGCCTGATGCAGCCGCGAGGCAAAATCGCCGCTGAGGATCTGATTGCCCAGAAACAGCGCAAAGCGATCATCACTGTCGCGGTCGATATCGATCATCTGCGACATGGAGACCTGCGACTGGCTGGCGGCACTGTCGGGCGTGTGATAGGCGCCAGCGTCGTTAAGCGCCACTGTCGGATACTCCACCTCCGGCTTTGGCCCACTGGCCTGCCAGCCGCCGAAGTAGCGCTCGACCTGATCGCGCACCTGTTCGGGGTCGACGTCACCGACGACCACCATGGTGGTCATGTCCGGGCGTGATACGCGCGTAAAGTACTGCTTCACATCCTCAAGCGTGATGCTCTTGAGCGACTCGGGTGTCATGTGGCGCTGCATGGGATCATCTTCGGGCAGCAGCGCCCCCAGCATGGCGTAGGCGTTCTGAAACCCCGGGCTTTTCAGACGACCGGGCAGCGCCTGAGCACTTTGCTGCCTGAGGGTATTAAAGGCGTCTTCCGAGAAGTTCGGATGAAGCTGATGCTCGGCCAGCAGCGCCAGCCCCTCGTCAAATTTCGCCTTTGGCACCACCAGTCCAAAGCTCGTACCAGCGCTCTCTTCGGCGCCGAGCTCATCAACCGCGGCGCGCAGCGCCCGGCGATCCAGCGACTGACTGCCATAACCGTACATGCCTTCCAGAATATCGCTGACCCCTTCCTTGCCCGGCGGGGTCTGAAGGTCTGCATTGGTCTGGATGGCCCCGCTCACCATGACTCGGTCGCTGGCCGTTTCAGGCTGTACGATCAGGCGCAGGCCGTTGTCCAGCTGATAGTCCTTCGGATCGAGCGTTGAGACCGGAATGTCGAGATTATCAAAGGCGTGCTCGGCCCAGGAAGGCAGCGTCACCGGGCCGCTGGGCGTGGTGGTCAGCTCCTCCGGCTTGCCGTAGCCGTCGCTGCTGGTCGGCGCACCAGACGCCTCCGGCGTCAGTACGGCGGTAATGGCGTGCTCGGGTTTCAAAAGCCTTCTGGCCAGCGCGTTGACCTCATCCACGGTGACCGCCTCGTACTGCGCCTTCATCTGCTGAGGGGAGTCGAGCCCGCGCTTGATCAGCGCATCGGACCAGGCGCTGGCCAGTCCCGAGACGGATTCACGACTGGCATCCACGTCTGCAATGATCCGGCGTTTGGCTGCAGCGACCAGCGACGGGTCCACACCGTTTTTGACCACGTTCTCGATGATGTCCTGCATACGCGCCTTGATCGGCGCCGGATCACCGCCCTGCGGGAAGACCCCCACCGCCATGGCCAGCCCCGCATGAGGCTGCAGCTGCCCTCCCATGCCACCGGCCAGTGCCGTGCCGTCATAACCCATGGCGGCCAGCTCACCGCGCTCGGAGCCCAGCACATCCAGCAGCACCTGGGTGATAGCGAAGTCATCGTCCTGCAGACCGGGCGTGCGCCAGCCCATATAGATCGAGCCATAGGGGCTGTTGGTGGGCAGCTCGATGGTGCGTGCCCTGACCGGTTCGAAATCAAAAGCGGGGCGCTCGGGCAGCGTCTTTTCGGGAATGTCGCCGAACAGGGTCTTCACCTGGCCGAGTGCCTGCTGCGGGTCCACGTCGCCGGCAATCACCAGTGTGGCGTTATTGGGCACATACCACTGATCATGAAAGGTCTTCAGGCGCGCTGCCGTGGTGTTATCAAAGGAATCGCGCGTCCCCAGCGGTGTCCAGGCATAGGGCGTACCGCGATAGAGTTCCTCGACCAGCTGGGTATAAAAGCGAAAGGCAGGGTTGGATAGATTGCCCGACACTTCCTGTTCGATGGCACCGCGCTCCTGGTCCCAGTCCGATGCACTCATGTCGATGGCCTTCATGCGCGAGGCCTCGATATGCAGGGCCACGTCCAGATCCTCGGCCGGTACGGTGAAGTGATACTGGGTACGATCATTTTCGGTAAAGGCGTTCATGTTGCCGCCCATATTGGCCGAAATGACCGAGAGCTGATCCTTTGAAAGCCCCGGGCCGCCGCGAAACATCATGTGCTCAACGGCATGCGCGGTGCCGGGGAATTCGCTGGAGGCCTCGCTGGAGCCCACATGGTAGTTGACCTGAGTGGTCACGACCGGTGCCAGGTCACTGTGGACGATCACGACCTCAAGGCCGTTATCCAGCGTGGTACGCAGTACGTCATCCTGCTGATCCTGCGCCTGGGCCGCGCCCATGCCGGCCACGACCAGACACAATCCAAGCGCCAGCCCTGCAAGGCGGCACCCCGAGCGTGACAGACGCGCACGCCACAAAAAGCCGACGTTATCCATGATGGCTGTTAACTGCATACCCGTTGCTCTCCAAAACATTGCTCTTCAAAACATCGTTCCCCGAGACGTTGATTCTCTGCGCGGCCACTCACCAGACCGCACGGGTTAACTCAAAAAATCGTGATGATGCCATGAAAAAGAGCGCCCGCAGGCGCTCTTTCATTGAGGTGTCGGAACTAGCTGGTATGTTCGCTGGGCTGCGGCAGCGCCGGCAGCGAGCGGTCCAGCAGCTCCACGCTCTTGCGATAGTAGTGCTGGCTCTTGCTGTGCTGACCAAGACTGGCATAGAGCCTTGCCAGCTCGGCACAGGCCACACCGCTGGGGCGCTGGCGATGGCTGGCCTCGAAGTACTCCTGTGCCTTGCCCCAGTAGGCATTGCGCAGCGAGAGCCGGCCCAGCGTCATCAAAAGCTCCGGATCGTTGGGACGCTCCTGCAGCCATTTTTCGGCCGTGACCAGCTGACGCCCGGGCTCGACTGACAGCAGGCCATAGTGCGCCACTAGCCGACTGTCCCAGCGGCTTCGCAGCGACTGGCGAATCATGCTTTCAGCTTCGGCCGCGTCATTACCGCGCTCCAGAATGGCGGCCTGCAGCAGCACCAGATCCACGTCGCCCTTCAGTGTTTCCGGCATTTCGGCCCAGAGCGTGCGGGCGCGGTCATAATCCTTTTGCTGATCGGCCTGAGTGAGAAGCGCCAGATAGGTGCGCCGCTCGAGCGTTTTGCGCTCTTCTTCGCTGATCAGGTCGTGGCGTTCGAGCTTCGGCAACAGCTGGCGCATGCCCTCCCAGTCTTCCACGTTGAGATAGGCCTGCTTGAGCAGCTTGAGCACCTGCGGGTGCTCAGGCATCTGCGCCTGAAGCCGTGTCAGGGTGGCCAGCGCCTGTTCGGACTGCTGACGATCCAGCATCAGCTGCGCCTGCACCAGCCCGACAGCGCTGTCAGCGCCCTCGGTGCTGTGATGGGCCTTTTTCAGAAGCTCATCGGCCTGCTCATGACGGCCCTGGTAGTGGGCCGCCAGCGCCGCGGAGAGATAATTGACCAGTGGCGTGGAGGAATCCTCGGCCGAGCGGGTCAGCGACTGTTCGGCGCGCTTCCAGCGACCTTCTGCCAGCGCCACCAGTCCCTTGACGGTACGATGCATGGCCTGACGGTTGCGGGTGCGGGCATTCCAGAGCTTCATTCGGCTGACCGGACGACGCAGACGCCAGAGCAGACGCAGGACAAAATGTACCACCAGAAAGAGCGCAAACAGCAGCAACAGGCCGAACCAGAAGGAGGTCTGCAGCGAGATGTCGCCGACCCGAATCAGGATATAGCCCGGCGTAGACATCATCAGCTGGCCGATCAGCGCCCCGGCTGCCAGCCCGACGACAATGAACAGGATCAGCTTTCTCATGAGGACGCCCCCTGACCGTTACCGTTGCGACGGGCGTTTTGCAGCTTGTTGATGGCCTCGATCGAGCCGCTGATATCAGGCAGTTCGGGACTGATATTGCGCTGTGACAGCGACTTGATCTGCTCGCGCAGACGCTGGACGTTGCTGTCGTCGGTGCGGAAGTAGGTCGTGATCAGCTTGCCGGCACGCTCAAGGCTGTCCTGATAGATCTTCTCGTTGCTGCGCATGACGCCCAGCTGGGCCTGTTCCAGCAAAAGCCGTACGTTCTGGCGCAGATAGCCTTCCTGTGCGGGCGTGATCAAGGCTTCCAGCGGCTCGTCATGGCGACGCACCGTGACCAGATCCTTGAGCTGAGTCCCCATGCGCGAGAGCTGTTCGCGCCAGCCACCGGTAAAGAGCGAGCCGTCATCCTTCTGCGCGGCCAGCGCCTCGCTTTCCTGGGACAGCGGCAGCTCATCAACGCGATCAGCCATCGCCGAGAGCGTCAAAAACAGGCCGTTGCGGTCAACCTCGGGCAGGCTCTTCAACTCGGAGAGCTCGGAGGCGATCGCCCGGCGCACTGGCAGCTGAGCCGGGTTGTCGATCTGCTGCAGGCGCTGATCGGCGGTTTCAAGCAGCGACTGGGCGCCACTGACATCACGCTCGAGCTGCAGACGCTGGTTGGCCATGCGCAACAGGTACTCGATCTCGGCGTTTTGCCACTGGCGCTCGTCGGTCTGCTGACTGCGTGTGAGCTCTTCCATCACGCGCGACAGCGCCTGATCGTTTTCCTGCAGTTTTGACTGAAGCTGGCCAAGACGCTGGTCACGCGACTCGAGCGCGCTTGAGACCTCGCGAGAGGACTGGCTGCTGCTCTGCTGGACCTGATTGACGTCCTGGCGCAGCTGATCCATCGCGTTGCGCTGCTGATCGAACAGCCAGGCCCCAAAGCCCAAGGCAGCAAGCGACAGCAGGAGAAGAACGAGCAGAATGGGGAGCAATATCGATCGACGCCCCCCCTTTTGACGCGGGCGATGCTCGGGACGCATATCACCGGGCTCGAACGGGCGACCGCTGCTGCTAACGCCGGACTGGGACGAGCCCGGCCCGGTCATGCTGCCGGTGCGTGCGTTTTCGCCGGTGACGGCGGCATTTTCCGCCGCCCCGTCGGTTCCGGTGCCTGTCGCGGCGCCATGGGTCGATGCATCGCCAGTAGACGCACTGCCGGAAGATGCATTGCTGCGATCGTCGTTATCGTTTTCCTGCTTGCTCATTTATCGCTGCCCTTTTTTTAATCGGGTATGCCCGGCGCCTGCTGCCAGGCCATGGCCGAGGTCTCTGCCAATGTCTGCGGCGTGGCATCGCCGGCAATGAAAACACATTCGAAGTGATCCCTGCCTGCCATTGTAGCCAATCGCTGGCTGGAAACGACCAGCGGTCGCTTCCGGGTCACCGGGGTACACCAGTGATCAAGGTACTCAAGCTGCTCCTGGCTGGTCACGACCAACACTGCAAAATCGCCCCGCGCCAGCCGGTCACGCATGTCTTCACCGGGTGGCTGTAGCCGTCGCTCATAGAGTGACAGCCGCGATACTTCGGCGCCACGTTCAAAAAGCGTATGTTCAATCAGCTCACGCCCGCCTTCTCCCGAGACCAGCGCGATGCGCTCCCCCGCAATGGCCTGAAGACCCGGCATGTCGAGCAGCGCTTCGCTGGCACTGCCCGTGCCCGGTCCGGGGGCGCTGACCTCCACGCCCAGCCCGGCCCTCAGCACTTCGGCGGTACTCACGCCGGTGGCATGGAAGTCGATGCCGGCAGGCAGCTGCGGCCAGCGTGCCTCAATGGCCTCAATCAGACAGGCTGCGGCAAACGGACTGGTGCAGATCACATGACGGAAGTTATCCAGATCATACAGCAGCGTGCGCGTCTGTGGGTCCGGCTCTCGTGCGACCAGGGTCATGATGTCCAGAGACCGGGGCATCAGCCCCACCTCTTCGAGCGCCTGCTCCAGCGCCTGCGCGCGGGCGCCGGGGCGCGCAATCAGGGCTGTCGCTGTATGACGCGTGCCATGGCTCGAACACGAAGAAGACATCCCGGATCCTCAGCGCGGCGGGCGCTCATCGGCATAAACGGCATCAAGAATGGCGCCGGCACCGCGGGTGAGCAGCTCTTCGGCCACCTGAATGCCCAAAGTTTCCGGGTCATCGGCCGGCCCGCGTGACTCGGCATGAATGACCTGAGAGCCATCGGGCGCACCGACCAGAGCACGCAGCCACAGCGTCTGATCATTGTCTTCCAGCACCGCATAACCGCCGATGGGCACCTGACAGCCGCCTTCAAGACGGGTATTCATGGCCCGTTCGGCCCGTACCCGCAGGCTGGAGGGTTGATCGATCAATGGTGCAATCAGCGCTCGCAGGGCTTCATCATCACTGCGACATTCGATGCCCAGCGCGCCCTGACCGCAGGCCGGCAGCATGACTTCCGGGACCAGCCGCTCGGCGATGCGCATGTCCAGATTGAGTCGCTCAAGCCCTGATGTCGCCAGCACGATCGCGTCAAACTCGCCGGCATCCAGCTTGCCCAGCCGCGTCTGTACATTGCCACGCAGGCTGAGCACTTCCAGATCGGGCCGGGCCGCACGAATCTGCAGGGCACGACGCAGGCTTGAGGTGCCGATACGCGCCCCCTGTGGCAGCGCATCGAAATTCGGATAATCGTTGGAGACAAAGGCATCGGTGGGCGCGCCGCGATCCAGAATGGCATGCAGACCCAGCCCTTCGGGAAAGCTCATCGGCACGTCCTTCATGGAGTGCACGGCGATATCGGCAAGGCCTGCCAGCATCGCCTCCTCGAGCTCCTTGACGAACAGACCCTTGCCGCCGATCTTGGCCAGCGGCGTATCCAGAATGCGATCCCCGCGCGTGGACATGCCCACAAGCTCGACCTCAAGCCCGGGGTGCAGGGCCTCAAGACGAGACTTGACGTGTTCCGCCTGCCACAGGGCGAGCTGACTCTTGCGGGTGGCAATTCTGATCGTGGCTCTGTCGGACACGAGCACTCCTGATAGCGGCCAAAACGAGAAGTGCATGATAAAGCAGTGGCGCCCGGCAAAAAACAGTCATTGCAGCCATCAGGGGGCGTGTCGCGTGCCGACAGGCCATCGACTTCTTGTTACACTGACGCGCCCATGGAGGCGGTAACGTACCGGCCTCCCGGTCCCGACCCTTTCGATGCAGGATCGCCAGCAGATGACGCAAACCACCAATCAATCCTGGGGCGGTCGCTTCAGCGAGCCCACCGATGCCTTCGTGGCGGCCTTTACCGCTTCCATCGGCTTCGACCAGCGCCTTTATCATCACGACATCCGCGGCTCGATTGCCCATGCCACCATGCTGGCACGTGTGGGCGTGCTGACCGATGACGAGCGTGACGCCATCGTGGACGGTCTCACACAGATCGAGGCCGAGATTGAGCGCGGCGAGATCGAGTGGTCCGTGGCGCTTGAAGACATCCACATGAACATCGAGGCGCGCCTGACCGACCGCATCGGCATTGTCGGCAAGAAGCTCCATACCGGGCGCTCGCGCAACGACCAGATCGCTACCGACATCCGTTTGTATCTGCGTGACGGTATCGACGCCGTGGCCGGAGAGCTCTCGCGTCTGCGCCAGGGCCTGATCGAGCTGGCCGAGCGTGAAGCCGACACCATCATGCCGGGCTTTACCCATCTGCAAAGCGCCCAGCCCGTCACCTTTGGCCACCATCTGCTGGCCTGGCAGGAGATGATCGCCCGCGATCAGGAGCGCCTGCTCGACGCTCGCAAGCGAGTCAATATCATGCCGCTGGGTGCTGCGGCGCTGGCCGGCACGACCTACCCGATCGACCGTCACGTCACGGCTGAACTGCTGGGTTTTGAGCGCCCGGCGGAAAACTCGCTGGATGCGGTCAGCGATCGCGACTTCGCCATCGAGTTCACGGCGTTTGCCAGTCTTTTGATGATGCACCTGTCGCGCATGAGCGAAGAGCTGGTGCTCTGGACCAGCGCCCAGTTTGATTTCATCGACCTGCCTGATCGCTTCTGCACTGGCTCCTCGATCATGCCACAGAAGAAAAACCCCGATGTGCCCGAACTGGTACGCGGCAAGACCGGGCGCGTCTACGGCCACATGATGAGCCTTCTGACTCTGATGAAGTCCCAGCCGCTGGCCTACAACAAGGACAATCAGGAAGACAAGGAGCCGCTGTTTGACACCCTCGACACCGTGCTTGGCTCCCTGCGCGCCTTCGGCGACATGATTCCGGCGGTGCGGGCCAAAAGCGACAACATGTATGCCGCCGCCAAACGCGGTTTTGCCACCGCAACAGACCTTGCCGACTATCTGGTCCGTCAGGGCGTGGCCTTCCGTGATGCCCACGAAATCGTTGGCAAGGCGGTAGCCTTCGGTATCGAAGAAGGTCGTGACCTTTCCGAAATGACGCTTGAAGAGCTCAAGCGCTTCTCCAGTTACATCAACGACGACATCTTTGACTATCTGACGCTGGAAGGCTCGGTCGCCGCCCGCAATCACATCGGGGGTACGGCCCCCGATCAGGTGCGCGCCGCGGCCCAACGCGCCCGCGAAGCGCTGACAAGGCTTCCGGCCCATGCCCTTGATCAGAAGGATGGTGCGCAATGAACCGCCTGATACTGGCCATGATGACCACTCTGGTGCTGGCCGGCTGCGGCCAGACCGGCCCTCTCTATATGCCTGACAACCAGCAGGCCCGTGACCGCTACGACCCGCAGGGCGATTACCAATCAGGCGACGCCCAGGCAGACAGTGCGAAGCAGGACAGCGCCCGTCAGGATGATGCACAACAGGGTGACGATGCCGAGCACCAGAGCGCCATCAGCGTGCCCGAAGGCGACAGCAGCCCTGCCACCACTACGGCCGGCACGGTAGGCGGTGCCGCCTCAACCGGTGCGCCCGCTTCACCGGCCGCTGCCGGTCAGGGGGGCACATGAGCACGCATTTTGTCTGGCACGATGAGCAGCTTCACGTCGAGCAGCTGCCGCTTTCAAGCGTGGCCGAACACTTTGGCACGCCCTGCTATGTCTATTCAGCCGCGGCCTTTCGCCAGCACTTTCTGGATTACGCCCGACCGCTTGAGGGCACGCGTCATCTGATCTGCTATGCCCTCAAGACCAACTCGAATCTGGCCATTCTCAACCTGCTGGCCCGTCTGGGCGCAGGTTTTGACATCGTCTCGCTCGGCGAGCTCGAGCGTGTACTGGCCGCCGGCGGCGACCCGGGTCGGGTGGTCTTTTCCGGCGTGGGCAAGCGTGAGGACGAAATGGTTCGAGCGCTGGAGGTAGGCATCAAGTGCTTCAACGTGGAGTCCGAAGCCGAGCTTGAACGCCTCAACGAGGTAGCCGGCCGTTGCGATCAGGTGGCCGCGATCTCCATCCGGGTCAATCCGGATGTCGATGCCCGCACGCATCCCTATATCTCCACCGGGCTCAAGGACAACAAGTTCGGTATCGCCATTGCCGATGCCGAGCGCGTCTATCAGCGCGCCGCCGAGCTGCCCCACGTGAGCCCGGTGGGCATCGATTGCCATATCGGCTCGCAGCTCACCGAGCTCTCGCCCTTTCTGGATGCACTGGATCGACTGCTCACCCTGTATGACCGTCTGGCGGAGCAGGACATCCACATCAAGCATCTGGATCTGGGTGGCGGACTGGGCGTGGATTACGCCGGCGAAATCCCACCGCCGGTGGCGGACTATATCGCCGCCCTGCGTCAGCGCATCGGGAATCGCGACGTCGAGCTCATCTTCGAGCCCGGCCGCTCGATTGCCGCCAATGCCGGCGTTTTGCTGACCCGGATCGAATACCTGAAGCCGGGCGAGGCGAAAAACTTTGCCATCGTCGATGCCGCCATGAATGACCTGATCCGGCCGACGCTCTATCAGGCCTGGCAGAACATTACCCGGGTGGATCAGCGCCAGACGCACGATACCAGGCACTGGGACATCGTGGGACCGGTCTGCGAATCCGGCGACTATCTGGGCAAGGACCGCGAGCTGGCCATTGCCCAGGGCGACCTTCTGGCCGTGCACTCCGCCGGTGCCTATGGCTTTGTGATGGCCTCGAACTACAACACCCGGTCACGTCCGCCGGAAGTCATGGTGGTGGGTGATCAGATGCACCTGGTACGCGAGCGCGAACCGCTGGCCACGCTATGGGCCGGTGAAGCGCTGCTGCCGGAGGCGGCCATCGCGCCGCAGGGACGTCACGCTTCATGATGCTGCACTTCACCAAGATGCACGGGCTGGGCAATGACTTCATGGTGGTCGACCTGGTCACCCAGCGTGCGCGACTGGACAGCGAGCGCATCCGCACCCTGGCCGATCGTCGCTTTGGCATCGGCTTCGACCAGCTTTTGCTGGTCGAGCCACCGTCACGCCCGGACATGGACTTTCGCTATCGCATCTTCAATGCCGACGGCAGCGAAGTGGAAAACTGCGGCAACGGCGCTCGCTGTTTCGCTCGCTTCGTGCTGGATCAAAGGCTCACCGCCCGACGCGAGATTGCCGTTCAGACGGCCGGCGGAAATCTGCTGCTGAAGGTGGCCGAGGACGGCCGGGTCCGCGTCGACATGGGTGCTCCCCGCTTCAACCCGGGGGACATCCCGCTGACGGCCGACGGCGAAAGCCACGCCTACACGCTGGACGTCGATGGCGAAACGGTCACCATGGATGCCCTGTCGATGGGCAACCCTCACGCCGTCATTGATGTAGAAAGTGTCGATCACGCCCCCGTGACCACCCTTGGGCCGCGCGTCGAGACGCATCCGTGTTTTCCAAGGCGCGTCAACGTGGGCTTCATGGAAGTCGTGTCGCGTCAGCACGTGCGGCTGCGCGTGTTCGAGCGGGGCGTGGGCGAGACCCTGGCCTGCGGCACCGGCGCCTGCGCCGCCGTGGTCAGCGGTATCCGACGCGGCCTGCTGGATCAGCACGTTGACGTGACCCTGCCCGGTGGCACTTTGAGTATTGAATGGGCCGGTCCCGGGCAGTCGGTCATCATGACCGGTCCGGCCGAGCGCGTTTTTGACGGCCGTATCGTGATATAGCCCAGCCCTTTCGGGAGATGACATGACCGATGACAGCACTGCCTCAGACCGACCGTGCTCCGAGACGCTTGATGCCGATCAGGTCAGCGACTGGCTTTCACGCCACCCCGACTTTTTCGAAGGACGCGAGGCGCTGCTGGCCTCGCTGCATATCGCTCACCCCCAGACCGGCGGCGCCGTGTCGCTGGTCGAGCGGCTGATCGCGACCCTGCGCGCCCGCACCGAGCGGGCCGAAGGACAATATCAGGCGCTGTTGAACGCGGCGCGACACCATGACCAGCAGGCCTGCGCCATGCGCGCGCTGACCCTGGCGCTTTTGCAGGCCGAGAGCAGCGATGCGCTGGCACAGACGCTGACGGCCGAACTTGGCGAGCGTTTTGGCGTGGCGCATCTGGCGCTGTGGCGACAGCTCTCAAGCGGTGAATGGCCGCAGCCGCCGACCCATGCGCTCGATGACGAGACCGACCAATGGCTGTCATCCACCCTCGACAGTGCCTGCGAGGTCCTGACACTGGATCGCACCATGGCCGAGCGTCTGCTGCCCAGCACCTCCCTGAGCGAGGGACGCTGCGCCGTGGTCCGGCTGGCGCTGGGCGAACGGCACGGCTATCTGGTTCTGGCCCATGCTGACCATGCAGGCCTGCCCTGGGTGATGGCACCCGACAACATGACCTGGCTGGGCGAGGTCACCTCACGCCTTCTATTGCGTTATTCGTCATGAGTGCGCTGGAGCCGCTGGTCGAGAGTTTTATCGAGCGCCTGCGCCATCGGCACAGCCCGGCCACGGTCGATGCCTATCGCCGTGATCTGGCGGCACTGACAGCGTTCATGGTGCGTGAGGAGATTCCCTCGTGGGACGTCCTCGACATCCACCACCTGCGTCGTTTTCTGGGACGTGAACGCACCCGCGGTCTGGCCGCGCGCAGTCTGGCGCGACGACAGGCCGCCATTCGCCGTTTCTGCGACCTGCTGATCGAGCAGGGGCTTTTGAGCCACAACCCGGCCCGGCTGCTGGACACACCCAAAATGCCACGACATCTGCCGCGCCCGGTCGATGTCGATGTGCTCGGGCAGTTTCTGGATACGCCGCATGACGGCTCGCCGTTGTCACTGCGCGATCAGGCCATGCTGGAGCTTTGCTATTCCAGCGGCCTGCGACTGGCGGAACTGGCCGGCATCGATCTCATGGATATCGATACCCAGCGCGCCCGGGTCCGCGGCAAGGGCGACAAGCCACGCCAGGTGCCGATCGGGCGTCGGGCCGCAGCGGCACTGGCCGAGTGGCTCAAGATACGAGGCATGCTGGCAGGCCCTCACGAGCCGGCACTGTTTGTCGGCACCCGCGGTCAGCGTCTGGGGCATCGCGCCATTCAGCTTCGCATGGCCCATATTGGACGCGAACGCGGGCTGCCGGAGCATCTACACCCGCACCGCCTGCGCCACAGTTTTGCCAGCCATCTGCTGGAATCCAGCCAGGACCTGCGCGCCGTACAGGAGCTATTGGGCCATGCCCATCTCTCCACCACCCAGGTCTACACTCGCCTGGACTGGCAGCATCTGGCCGATACCTTTGATCGCGCCCATCCGCGGGCGCATCGAAAATCCGGTGCCGATCAGTCTCCTTCTTCCCGCGAAGACTCTTCCTTCAGGACTTCAGACCATCAGGACAAGCGCCCATGATCAAGGCCATCACTTTCGATCTCGACGACACCTTCTGGGATAACGGCCCGGTGATGGCCGCAACCGAGCCCGGCCACTATCAATGGCTCGATGCGCAGATCGGCCATGCCGCGCGCTTCCCGCTGGAGGAATATCAGCGCCGACGCATGGCACTGGCAGAGCAGCATCCGCTGTATCGGGGCGATTTTACCTGGCTTCGCCGCAAGGCCCTGACCGGCATGCTGCTCGATTTCGGTCTGGCCGAGAACGAGGCACGCCGCTGGGCCGATGACACCATCGAACACATGCTGACGCTACGCCACGATGTCGCCATCTTCGAAGAGGTGCCCGCCATGCTGGAGAGGCTGCGCAGTCACGGTATTCGGCTGGGCGCGATCACCAACGGCAATGTGGATCTGGAGCGACTGGTCATTGCCGAACACTTTGATGTGATCATCAAGGCCGGTGAAGCGCTGGCGCCCAAACCCGATGCGCGTTGCTTTCTGTCCGCCATGGCACGCCTTGGCGTGCAGTCCCCGCGCGAAGCGGTGCATGTGGGAGATTCCTGGGCCGAGGATGCCCTGCCGGCTCAGCGCCTTGGCATGCATGTGGCCTGGATCGATGCCAAAAATACGGGACTGCCGGATCATGCACCCCGCGGCATTCATCGCCTGAGCCATATTCGAGAGCTGGAAACGATGCTGGCCGGGCTTGAATAGTCCACGAAGGTCATGGATGACCACAGGATGACTGAAAAATTCAGTTACCTTTTAAAACACTCGCCTATTATTAGGACATGAAATAATAAGCGCGTTTTTTACAGCGGTTCACGAGGCATCAAGACATGCCTCGATTAACAATAATGACTGCCTGACGCGGGTGTTCATCCTTTTTCACCGACCCTGATAGGCTCTTTGGATCATGCGTCCTCTCGATATACTCAGCATCACGCTGGTGCTTTGTGCCATGGCTCTGGTCATGGTCCTGCCCATGTCGAACAACGAGGCGACACTGTCGAGTGACACGAGCCTGACCTCGAGATCGACGCTGCACTATCCTGGCCAGCAGAGACAGGAGGCCGCCCTGTTGCAGCTTGATGGCCACCAGGGGCAGTCACAGCCAATGCTGTTTGACCTGGATCAGGCAGAGCAGAAGGACATGCCGACCAGCGGTTCACTGTTCGGCCCGCAAACCCCGGCGCCCTCGATGAGCATGCGCTACCCCAACAGCCGCCAGATCTACAGCTTCTAGCCCACCGCCCCTGTACAGGCAGTGCCTTTTCAGGCGTCAGCCCTGATCTTCTGCCGATGGTGCCTGGCCGGGTGTAAGCCACTGGCAAAGACGTTCGTTGAGCGCTTCCACGCCCTGGCGGTCATGCGAGGAAAACAGCTGGACGCTGACCAGATCCTCCCATTCCTTGAGCTGATGACGCACCTTTGACAACACGCCCATGGCGGCGCCGCGCTTGAGCTTGTCGGCCTTGGTCAGCAGGATGTGCAAAGGCATGTCGTTTTCATCTGCCCACCCCATCATCATCTGATCAAATTCGGTCAGCGGATGGCGAACATCCATCACCAGTACCGTGCCCTGCAGGGAGCGACGCTCGCGAAGATACTGGGCCAGGTGCTTTTGCCATTCGCGGCGCACGGCTTCCGGCACCTTGGCAAAGCCATAGCCCGGCAGGTCGACCAGCCGATACATGGGATCGCCCACGGTGAAAAAGTTGATTAGCTGGGTACGACCGGGCGTTCTCGACGTGCGTGCCAGCGCCTTTTGACGGGTCAGCGTATTGATGGCACTGGACTTGCCGGCATTGGAGCGCCCGGCAAAGGCGACTTCCAGCCCGGTGTCTGCCGGACAGTCGGCCAATTTCGGGGCACTGGTCAAAAACGTGGCCGACGGAAAATGATGATGCATGACATCCGACATGGGGGTATTTCCAACGATGAGACAATGGGCAACGATGAGATAATGAGGCGAGTGTAACACCCCCGGTTGACGCCTCGCTCGTCAGTCGTGCCCGGGTCTGCCAGGATAGCAGGGAACCCTTCGTGCGCCGGGCGTTCAAAGTAACGACGCATAACATGCTGATAACAACTGCGCTTAGGCAATATTGAAATCATTTGCTGTTCAGGGAGTAACATTGTGAAGCCAAAGCATTTTCCGGGCGCCCGCTGGCTGGTGGCCGCCGTCGCCGTTTGCGGCCTGTCAGGCATGGCCATGGCAGCCGAACCCGTTGCCGGACAGGATTACGAAGTCCTCGACAAACCGGTCTCCAGTGAGGTACCGGACGGCAAGATCGGCGTTACCGAGGTGTTCTGGTACGGCTGCCCGCATTGCTACGCACTGGAAGAACCGCTGGAAGCCTGGGTCGACACCCTGCCCGATGACGTGGTCTTCGAGCGCCTGCCGGCGACCATGGGCAAGGTCTGGCTGCGCCACGCCACGGCTTACTACGCCGCGCGCGAGCTGGGCATCTTTAACACGCAGTTTCATCGCGATTTCTTTGATGCCATCCAGAAGGACGGGCATCGCATGACCGATGACGACGAGATTGCCGAGTTCTTCACAAACTATGGTGTCAGCAAGGACGAGGCGCTCAAGGCGCTCAACTCCTTTGGCGTCAAAAGCCAGCTCAACCAGGCCAACGCTCGCATGAAGGCCTACAAGCTGATGGGTGTGCCGGCACTGATCGTCAATGGTCAGTATGTTATCACGCCGCGCTCGGCCAACGGCCTGGACAACATGCCAAAGGTCGCCGAAGCCCTGATCGAGAAAACCCGTCAGGAAAAAGAGGCCCAGGGCACCAATTGATTCATAATTGATGCCCTGTGTCTGTGGCCCGATACGTCTCGTGTCGGGCCTTCCTGCCTTGCCAAACGGGATATCGAATGCAGGACGATCGTCAAAGCGAACGCATCACGTCTCTCAGGCTGCTCACCTTCAACATGCAGGTCGGCATTCATACCCATGCCTACCACCACTACGTGACCCGTAGCTGGCAGCATTTCCTGCCGCATCGCGGGCGGTCCACCCGTCTCGACGTCATGTGCGATACCTTTCGCGAGTTCGACCTTGTCGGACTGCAGGAGGTGGATGGTGGCAGCTTTCGCTCAAACAATATCAATCACGTCGAATATCTGGCCGCACAGGCCGGCTTCCCCTACGCCTCACAGCAGCTCAACCGGGATTTTGGCCGGTTCGCCAAGCACAGCAATGGGCTGCTCAGCCGCCTGGCAATCAGCCACACCGATAACCATCGACTGCCCGGCCCCAAGGGGCGCGGTGCCATGCATGTCCGGTTCGGCGAAGGCCCCGAGGCACTGCACCTTTTCGTGCTGCATCTGGCACTGGGCACACGCACTCAGCATCTTCAACTCGACTACATCAGCGAGCTGATTGCCCCGCTTAGAAACGTCATCATCATGGGCGACCTGAACTGCACCCACGACAAGCTCAGGGCCCATCCGCGCTTTTCCAGAGCACTTTCTCTGGAACAGGGGCGCGGCGTTCCCAGCCATCCAGCCTGGCAGCCTACGCGCGCGCTGGACCATATCGCTGTATCGCCGTCACTGAAGATGAACCATCTACGGGCCCTGCCGCCGCTTTTCTCTGATCACCTGCCGCTGGCCGTGGACGTCACCCTGCCGCTGCCTTGTGCACGCAGTATTTCGATTGCAGGGCTTGGAGGCACCACCCCGCAGAGTGTGCGCTGACAGGTATCATCATCGCTACGTCTTCCGGACAAGACAAAGCGCCCCGCTCTTTCGAGCGGGGCGCTTTTGCATGCCACCAGAAAGCTGCCTCAGGGCACTGAGCCTCAACCCAGCGTGGCACCACTGACCAGCATGACCATCGGCTGCGGATAGACTCCCAGCACCAGCACGGCCAGCGCCAGCAGGATGACCATGATGCCACCGGCGCGCTGCCCCCAGTCACTGGAAGCATCGTACTCTTCCTCCTCGGTAGGATGGAGATAGAGCATGACCATCACACGCAGATAATAATAAAGGCTGATGGCACTGCCGAGGATGACACCGGCCACCAGCCACCAGAGCTGGGCTTCAACCGCGGTGGCCAGCACATAGAACTTGCCGATAAAGCCGGCCGTCATCGGAATCCCGGCCAGTGAGAGCATCATCACCGTCATGACGGCCGCCAGGTAGGGACGTCGCCAGAACAGGCCGCGATAGAACTTCAGCGAGGAAACATCACTGCCCTGCCAGGGGCTCGACACCAGTGCAATCACCCCGAAGGCCGCGAGCGTCGTCGCCACATAGGTGATCAAATAGATGCCGGTCGTCAGGAGTGCCATATCGTCACTGGCGACCACCACGGTCAGCAGATAGCCCAGATGGCCGATGGAGGAGTACCCCATCAGACGCTTGATATTATCCTGCCGCAGCGCCATCAGATTGCCCACCAGCATCGACAGGAACGCGATGAAGGCCACCGTCGTGTGCAGACTGGCCATATCGGTGACCGGTGCGCTCATGAACAGGCGCATCAAAAGCGCAAAGACGGCAATCTTGCTGACCGTGGCCAGAAAGGCCGTCACCGGCGCCGGGGCGCCTTCATAGACATCGGCGGTCCAGAGGTGAAACGGCACCAGCGACAGCTTGAAGGCCATCGCAATCACCATCATGCCAATACCCATCAAAAGCCAGCTGGCATGGCCGCCGCCTTCGGTCAGACGCGCCCCCAGATCGGCGAAGGCCAGCGACCCCGACTCGGCATACAACAGCGCCATGCCAAAGAGCAGAAAGGCAGAAGCCGCCGCCGAAAGCACCATGTATTTGATGCCGGACTCCAGCGACAGACGAGTGCGGTAGGCGTAGGCCGCCATACCATAGAGCGGCACACTCAAAAGCTCGAGGCCGAAAAACAGCGACAGCAGATGGTCGCTCGCCACCATGGTCAGGCCGCCCAGCACCGAGCAGCCCAGCAGCATGTAGAACTCTTCCTTCTGATCGTCGAACCCTTCCAGATAGGCGTGCGCTAGCGTCGTGGAAGCCAGGCCTGCAATCAGGATCAACGCCATGTAGAGCACGGCATAGTTATCGATCAGCAGCAGCGGCGACACGCGAATCGGCGTGACCGTCAGCACCGCCAGCAGCGAAAAGAGCGCCGCATTGAGTCCGATGGTGGTCATGGTGGCCGTCGCCACATGATGGCGACGCCAGGCAATGCCCAGCATCACCACGATGACCGTGGCGCAGACGATCAGAAGCGGTAACAGGGCGATCAGATGTGACAGGGTCAGATTCATGTCGGCTCAGCCCGCAAACGAAGGTGAAACAGCAAACCAGTGACGCACTTCATGCATTGCGCCCTGCGAAATATCGAGCACCACCTGAGGATACAGGCCCAGCGCAATGGTCAGCACCAGCGTGCCCAGCAGCATGGCGTACTCGCGGCCATCCAGATGAGCGATGGTGGTGTCGGCCTTTGGCGGCCCCCAGTAGACCCGGTGCATCAGGATCAACGAGTAGATGGCGGACAGCACAAGCCCTGCGCTGGCAATCACCACCACCCAGGGCACCACGTCAAAGGCCCCGAACAGGATCAGAAATTCGCCGATGAAGTTGCCGGTGCCCGGCATACCGAGAGAGGCCATGACAAAGGCCAGAGCAAATCCGGGCAGCGCGCCCAGACGGCCAAACAGCCCGCCCATCTGGCGCATGTCACGGGTGTGCAGACGCTCGTAGAGCTGACCGCTGATCATGAAAAGCCCCGCCGCCGAGAAGGCGTGCGCCACCATCTGCAGGATAACCCCCTGCAGCGCCAGCAGCGTGCCGGAGTAGATACCGATCAGGACAAAGCCCATATGGGAAATACTGGAACAGGCAATCAGCCGCTTGATGTCGGTCTGGGAGAATGCCAGCACGCCACCATAGAAGATGCCCACCAGTCCCAGCGCCATTGCCACGGGTGCAAAGGCCTGGGAGGTTTCCGGAAACAGCGGCAGCGCAAAGCGTAAAAGGCCATAGGCAGCCGTCTTGAGCAGGATACCGGCCAGATCCACACTGCCGGCGGTCGGTGCCTGAGCATGCGCATCGGGCAGCCAGCCATGCAGCGGTACTACCGGCAGCTTGACGGCAAAGGCAATGAAGAAACCGAGCATCAATACCCACGACATGATGCCGGTGATCGGCGTCTCACGCAGAATGCCGTAATCAAACGAGAAGACACCGGTCTGGGTATAGTGTGTGAACACCAGTCCCAGAATGGAGACCAGCATCAAAAGCCCCGAGGCCTGGGTGTAGATAAAGAACTTGATGGCCGCCGACACCGGCGACTTGCCTTCCGATTCATGCCCCCACAGGGCAATCAGGAAGTACATCGGCACCAGCATCATTTCCCAGAAAAAGAAGAACAAAAACAGATCGATGGCCAGAAAGACCCCGACGACACCACCGATGACCCACATCAGGTTGAGGTGGAAAAAGCCGATACGTCGATCGATCTCCTTCCAGGAACAGACCACCGCCAGAATCCCGAGAATCCCGGTCAGAGTGATCATGATCAGCGACAGACCATCTATGGCCAGATGGAAGGTGATGCCGAAGGCATCGATCCAGGGCAGCCGAAACTCGCTATGCCACTCGGGCGTGTTGCCCACAACCTGAGACAGGCTGTAATCCCCGTTCACCCACATGATCAGCGCCATGACCAGCAGCGCCACCATGGAGAACAGTGCGATCCAGCGCGGCATGGCCGTGTTGGGTCTGATCAGCTCGAACTGCCAGCACAGCAGCCCCCCGATAAAGGGTATGAGTAGTAGCCAGGGCAACATCATGGCGTGATCGCATCCTTGATCGTTATTGTGGGCACAAGCAGCCGGGCAACCCGGTGATCTGTTACATGTTGCGTCAGGTCAACTGCCCCGCATTGAAACGGCTTGATCATGTCACCTCCCTTCATAGCAGCAGCAGAAGTAACAGCACGGCAATCGCACCGGCCGTCATGACGGCGGCGTACCAGCGAAGCCGTCCGCTCTGGGTATCGGACAACAGCCCGTTCAACATCATGGCCAACCCCGGCCAGAGGTTCATCAGGCTGTTGACCCAGTCACGCCGATGCAGCCGTGCAATGAACAGAAACGGCTTGACTGCGATCTTGTCGTAGAGCCAGTCAAAGGCGAAGGCACTGTTGAAAAAGCGCCATAGCCGATGGCCTTCGTCCGTTTTTGTCAACGAACTCACCAGCCTGCGACGACCAAGGAACAGCCCTGCTGCGATACCCACGCCCACGATCGCCACGATCGCAGCCAGCACTTCGAGCATCAGTTTCACGTTATGGCCGTAGAGTCCCTCCGGGCCTGCCGGCAGCACGTTTTCAAGCGGCGGATGAATCATTGCCCCGATAAAGGTAGACAGCACCGCCAGCACGATCAGCGGCACGTGGTGTGCCAGCCCGCGACCGGCGTGCGGATGAATCTGCTCACGACCGTGGAACACGATAAAGATCATGCGGAAGGTATAAACCGAGGTCAGGAAAGCGCCGACCAGCGCCCCGAGCCAAAGCCAGGTATGGCCGTGATCAAAGGCGAGCCACAGGATCTCGTCCTTGGAATAGAAGCCCGCCGAAATCAGCGGCAGAGCCGACAGCGCCGCGCCACCGATCAAAAAGCAGGCGTAAGGCAGTTTGAGCGTCTTGCGCAGTCCGCCCATCCTGAAGATGTTCTGCTCGTGATGGCAGGCGATGATGACCGAGCCCGAGGACAAAAAGAGCAGCGCCTTGAAGAAGGCATGAATCATCAGATGGAAGATCGCCACATCCCAGGCCTGAACGCCCAGCGCCAGGAACATGTAACCGATCTGACTCATGGTGGAATAGGCCAGCACGCGCTTGATATCGGTCTGCGCCAGTGCCGCAAGACCGGCAATCAGCAGCGTCACCATGCCGATCAGCCCGACCAGTTCAAGCGTCATGGGGGCCAGTTCGAAGATGACATGGGTTCGCGCGATCAGATACACCCCGGCGGTGACCATGGTCGCGGCGTGGATCAGCGCCGACACCGGCGTGGGGCCTGCCATCGCATCCGCAAGCCAGGTCTGCAGCGGCAGCTGCGCCGACTTGCCAACCGCACCGCCCAGCAACATCAATGCGGCCAGTTCCGCCATCAGATCGCCCCGACTCCATGCCTCGGGCGCCAGGCGCAGAAGCTCCTGAATATTGAGGGTGCCGAACTGGGCAAACAGCAAAAACATGCCGATGGCCAGAAACACATCCCCGATACGGGTGACGATAAAGGCCTTGAAGGCGCACCAGGCGTTGTACTCGCTCTGGTAGTAGTAGCCGATCAGCAGATAGCTGCACAGCCCCACACCTTCCCAGCCCAGATAAAGCAGAAAGAGATTATCGCCCAGCACCAGCAGCAGCATGCTGAACACAAAAAGATTCATATAGGCAAAAAAGCGCGCAAAGCCCGGGCCGCCCTCAAGGTCCTCGCGCATGTACCAGGCCGCGAACAGATGAATCAGAAAGCCGACCCCGGTGATGACGCTGATCATGGTCAGTGACAGACCATCCAGATACAGCGAAAAGCCCATCCGGAAGTCTTCCACCGCGACCCACTGCCACAGCGTCTGGGTCACGCCGTTCCCATCGCCGCTGTAGAAGGCCACGTTGAGCCAGACCATGACCAGTGCCGCCAGGCCGATCGAACCCACGCCGACCAGGCCCGCCAGGCGGATCGGCAGTCGCGGATTGAAGGCCAGGACAAGAGCGCCCAGCAGCGGGAACAAGGGTGTCAGGAAAAGTATATTCATCCTTTCATCTCGCTGGCTGCATCAATATCAAGCGTTTTGAACCGGCGCTGCAGCTGGATCAAAAAGCCCAGTCCGATACTGGCCTCGGCTGCCGCCAGCGTGATGATCGCGATGAACATGACCTGCCCGTCAGGCTGGCCCCAGTGCATGCCGGCCACCACAAAGGCAAGCCCTGCCGAGTTCATCATGATCTCGAGGCTCATCAGGATGAACAGCAGGTTACGCCGGACCAGAAGCCCGGCAAGCCCCAGTACAAACAGGATGGCGGCCAGCGCCATGCCATGTTCCAGTGGTATGCCGTTCATGCCTGCCCCCCTTCATCGTTGCCCGCCGGTGCACGCTGCACGGCTTCGTTCATGTCGCGTTCAAGCTGGGGCTCATCGTTTCGCCCGATATGGGAGGCCGCGATCAGCGCTGCCAGCAGCAGCATCGCCGCCAGCTCCACTGCCAGCAGATAGGGACCAAACATCTGAGTCCCAACCTCTTTGGCGCTGAGCTCTTCACCCGAGATCGTGCCGATCCCGCCGCCGTGCCAGAAGGAAAACACCAGTACCACCAGGAGGATCGCCGCCATGATCGACGGGCCGATCCAGATGCGCGGCGCCAGCCAGTGGCGTTCCTGGTCGGCCGTCTGACTGCCCAGGTTGAGCATCATGACCACAAAGACAAACAGCACCATGATGGCGCCGGCATAGACGATCACCTCAAGCGCAGCGGCAAAGGGGGCCCCGAGGCTGTAAAACACCACCGCCACTGCCATCAGCGAAATGATCAGATACAACAGCGCATGCACGGCATTGGTATGCGTAATGACGCGAAAGGTGGCAACGATGGCGACCAGTGCGGCCAGATAAAAAGCAATTTCCACGGCAAACTCCCCGATGCTGCCTGCGCCCTAGGGCAGAAGCGTTTTGACGTCGACCGGCTCGGCCTCGTTTTGCGCCGCGCCCTTTGGCTTGCCGGCCACCGACAGACCTGCGACACGATAAAAATTATAGTTATGATCCTTGCCCGGGCCCGAGATCAGCAGATCGCGCTTTTCAAAGACCAGCTCCTGACGGTTGTACTCCCCCAGCTCGAAATCAGGCGTCAGCTGGATGGCCGAGGTAGGACAGGCTTCTTCGCACAGGCCACAGAAGATGCAGCGAGAGAAATTGATGCGAAAGAACTCCGGGTACCAGCGCCCGTCCTCCTTCTCACCCTTTTGCAGCGATATACAGCCGACCGGACAGGCCACGGCGCACAGATTGCACGCCACGCAGCGCTCTTCACCATCCGGATCGCGTGTGAGCACGATACGCCCGCGATAGCGCGGCGGCAGATACGGCTGTTCTTCCGGATAGTTCAGCGTCTCACGCTTGTGGAAGGCATGCTTGAATACCATCCAGCCGGTGCGCAGCTGCGTTCCGGTACCGGTCACTACCTTGATGATCGAATGCAGCATGTGTTCTGCCTCGTTCGTTGTTCAGTGATCGGGGCAGGCCGTCAAAAGGACGACGGCACCGGTCACCAGAAGATTGATAAGCGTCAGCGGCAGACAGAATTTCCACCCGAACTGCATCACCCTGTCATAGCGAGGACGGGGCAGGGCCGCACGCGCCAGAATGAAGAGCATGACGAAAAAGGCTGTCTTGAGCAGGAACCAGACGATCGGCGGCAGCAGCGGCCCATGCCAGCCGCCCAGAAACAGGGTGGTCAAAAGTGCCGATACCAGCACGATGCCCACGTACTCGCCGATGAAGAACATGCCGAACTTCATGCTCGAGTATTCAACGTGATAGCCGTCGGCAATTTCCTGCTCGGCCTCAGGCTGGTCAAACGGCGCGCGATGCGTCACGGCAACGCCTGCAATCAGAAAGGTCAGAAAACCGAAGAACTGCGGCACGATGTACCAGAGTCCTTCCTGACCGTTGACGATGTCGCGCATGTTGAACGAGCCGGTCATGACCACGATGCCCATCAGCGACAGTCCCATGAACACCTCATAGGACAGCGTCTGGGCCGAAGCACGCATGGCACCGATCAGAGCGTACTTGTTGGCGCTGGCGTAGCCACCAAAGAGCACCGCATAAACATTGATCCCGGCCATGGCGAAGAAAAACAGGATGCCGATATTAAGATCCGCCACCCCCCAGGTCGGGGTGATGGGAATGATCAGAAACGACAGCAGCAGTGAGGCAAAGGCGATCGCCGGGGCCAGCACGAACAGCTTTCGATCGGCAAAGGGCGGGATCCAGTCTTCCTTGAAAAAGATCTTGATCATGTCCGCAATCAGCTGCGCCGAGCCGAACATGCCCACCCGATTGGGGCCATAGCGATCCTGCCAGAGCCCAAGCAGCCGGCGCTCAACCACGGTCAGGAAGGCGCCGGACAGTACGGCCGCCAGCAGGATCACGATCGATTTCAGCACGCCCACCAGGATGGCAAGCAGCACATCGGTGCTCATCCAGCTCATGCGCTGACCTCCACGGTAACGGTGGTACACTCACCGGCAAGGCCTCGGGGAATGCCGGGCAACTGCGGCAGGCCGATCAGGCCGGGGCGCATTTCACGGCTGATGCGTACCGGCAGATGAAGCTGATGGCCGGAGGCCTGCAGATAGATCGTCTCGCCTGGCGTGACGCCCAGACGGTCGGCATCCTCCTGACCCAGCGCCACGAAGGTCTCGCTCATGCGTTCCTGAATCGGCTCGGCGCGCGCTGACATTTCCTCGCCGCCGAACAGCTGCGGCAGACTGACGACGTACCAGCAGTCATCACGCGGCTCAAAGGTGTCGGGAATCTCGGTGAACCAGTCACGGGGTTGCCGCTCGGTGCGCTGCTGGTCGAAAAGTCGAACGCCCGGGTCACCGGCGCTCAGGTGCCCACCGACTTCGTCCTGGAACTTGTTCCAGGCCTGCGGCGAGTTCCAGCCAGGCGCCCATGCAAAGGCCACCTGGGAGCGGGGCTCGCTGTAACCGCTGTAGCCTTCCATCGAAAATGCAAAGGCGGAGTCGGCGTCCTGCGGTGCGCGAGGCTCGTGCACGCTCAGGTTGGCTCGCATGGCCGTGCGCCCGCTGGAGCGGTGCGGCGAGCGCGCCAGTTTCTGGCCGCGAATACGGAAGGACGCGCTCGGCGCGGCATCACGAATACCGGAAAGCTCCGGATGCACCCGTGCACAATCCGCGGTGACCTCATCAATCTGGGTCCAGTCGACGCCGCGCCCTTCCATGGTGGTATGCAGCGCATGCAGCCAGCGCCAGCTTTCATGAGTGAGATCGTTGGGGCGGTAATAACTCGGGTCATAGACCTGGAAGAAGCGCTGGGCGCGGCCTTCATGGCTCACCAGCGTGCCGTCGCCTTCGGCAAAGGTGGCCGCCGGCAGGGCCAGGTGGGCACGTTCCAGTGTGGGCGTGCGCTGATGATCAAGCACCACCAGTGTCTCAAGCGCGTTCAGCGCCTGATCAATCGCACTGCTGGCCAGTCGCTGATAGAGATCGTTTTCCAGAATGACGGCAGCGTCTGCACGGGCTTCCCCACCCTGTATGGCCTCCAGCGCCCACTCCAGTGAGTGACCGCCCAGCATGGTCAGGCCGGTACTGTTGGCTTCACCGCTGATCATCGAGACGGACACTGTCTTGCCGGCAGTCCCCAGCGCCTGTGCCAGATTCGCCGTTGCCTGAAGCACGGCCGTACTGCGCAGGCTGGTGCCCGAAATAATCAGCGGCCGCTCGGCGCCCTTGAGCGCCTCGGTCATGGTATCGACCAGGGCCAGCGTCGCGTCGTCCAGCCCTTCTACCGCCGGCGCTGAAGCATCAAGCGCATGGGCCAGTGCCAGCCCCAGCCGGGCGATCTCTTCGGGCGCGCCGTGCCAGGTGTCGCGAGCAATGTCATCCAGCCGTGTTTCGGTCAGGGAGGCAATAAAGACCGGACGGGTACGGCCCTGGCGCAGGGTATTCACTGCGTTGGCGTTCCAGGCCGGGATGCCGTTGGCCTCGGCCATCTCTTCACCGCGGCCGTTGGCGGCCTGACGTACGGCCAGTGCCACACGCGCCGCGCTCTGAATCAGATCCTCACCCAGCACGATGACCGCGTCGTGGTCCTCGATCTCGCGCATGGAAGGAATGTGCCAGTGTCCTTCGCGCTGCAGGGTCTGGATCAGCTCGAGGCACTCGAGTTCGCGGCCGGCCATGCCGGTCGAGAAGTTCTCGGCGCCGACCATTTCACGCAGCAGGTGGTTGCTTTCAAGGCTGGCCCGCGGCGAGCCGATACCGATCACACGCCGGCTGCCCTTCAGGCGCTCAGCGGTGCGGTCCAGCGCACTGTCGACGGTCAAAAGCTCGGGCTCGCGGTCGTCGACGCGCATGCTTGGCTGTTGCGGACGATCGGTGCGGTTGACGTAGCCGTAGCCGAAGCGGCCACGGTCACACAGGAAATAGTGGTTCACATCGCCGTTGTAGCGATTCTCGATCCGGCGCACCTCGCCGTAGCGCTCACCCGGGCTGGTATTACAGCCGCTGGAGCACTGATGGCAGATGCTGGGCGCAAACTGCATGTCCCACTTGCGTGTGTAGTGCTCGGAGTGGGTGCGGTCGGTGAAGACACCGGTCGGGCAGACTTCGGTCAGGTTGCCGGAAAACTCGTTTTCCAGAGTGCCGTCGACCGTGCGACCAAAATAGATGTTCTCGTGGGCTCCGAAAGCGCCGAGGTCCTCGCCGCCAGCGTAATCCTTGTAAAAACGCACGCAGCGATAGCAGGTAATGCAGCGGTTCATCTCGTGACCGATGAAGGGGCCGAGATACTGATTCTTGTGCGTGCGCTTTTTGAAGCGATAGCGGCGACGGTCGTGGCCGGTCATGACCGTCATGTCCTGCAGATGGCAGTGGCCGCCCTCTTCACAGACCGGACAATCGTGCGGGTGGTTGGTCATCAGCCACTCGACAACGCTGGCACGAAAGGCCTTTGCCTCCTCGTCATCGATCGAGATGTACGAGTCATCCTTGATCGGGGCCATGCAGGACATGACCAGCATGCCGCGTTCGTCGTCGGCATCCTTGTACTGCTTGACCGCACACTGACGGCAGGCACCAACGCTGCCCAGCGCCGGGTGCCAGCAGAAATAGGGAATATCGAGGCCCAGCGACAGGCAGGCGTGCAGCAGATTGTCACTGCCGTCGACCTCGTAGTCCTTTCCGTCTACATGAATGGTTGCCATGAACCCTGCCTTTTGCCTGTCACGGCCCGGCGATCACCGGGCACCTTGATCGTTATCTCACTCGTATGCCGCATCCAGCCGCTATACCGAGCCCACCGGGATCGGCTCGGCGTGTGCTTCGCGCTTTTGATGGCGAATGCCGGCTTCGAATTCGTGCCTGAAATGCTTGATGGCGGTTTCCAGCGGCATCGCCGCACCCGGTGCGTGGGCACAAAATGTCTTGCCGGGGCCGATGTCATGGGCCAGCGAAACCAGCATGTCGATGTCGCCCTCTTCCCCTTCGCCGCGCTCGATGGCGCGCAACAGCTTGACGCTCCAGGGCAACCCGTCGCGACACGGCGTACACCAGCCACACGACTCACGCGCAAAGAACTCCTCGAGATTGCGGGTCAGCGACACCACGCTCTGATTGTGGGCCACCACGGTCATCAGCCCGGTCCCCAGACGGCTGCCGGCCTTGCCAATGGCATCGAACTCCAGCGGCAGCTCGAGATGCTCCGGCAGCAGAAAGCCGGTGCTGCCGCCGCCCGGCAGCCAGGTTTTCAGCTCGAGTCCGTCACGCATGCCGCCGGCCATGTCCAGCAGCTCGGCACCGGTCACGCCCATTGGCAGCTCGACCAGCCCGGGGCGTTTCACACGGCCGGACACACCAAAGATCTTGGTGCCGCCATCATCGCTGCGACCGCCGGACAGCGCCTGATACCACTCGCCCCCGTGCAGGGCGATGGCCGGCACGTTGCACAGCGTTTCGACGTTGTTGACTACGGTGGGCTTGCCCCAGGCGCCACTTTGCCCCGGAAAGGGCGGTTTGGAACGCGGATTGGCGCGACGCCCTTCAAGCGAATTGATCAGTGCGGTCTCTTCACCGCAGATATAGCGCCCGGCGCCGGTGTGCAAAAAGATGTCGAAGTCAAAATCGCTGTCGCACACCCTCGGCCCTAGAATACCGGCGTCACGGGCCTCGCTCAGCGCCCGCTCGATCCGCTCGGCGGCCAGCACGTATTCACCGCGCAGAAAGATGTAACCCATGCGGGCATTGTTGGCGTAGCCGGCAAGGATCATCCCCTCGATCAGCAGATGGGGGATCTCTTCCATCAACATGCGGTCCTTGAAGGTGCCCGGCTCCATCTCGTCGGCGTTACAGACGATATAGCCGCGGGGATGATCATCCCCACGCGCGGTCAGGCTCCACTTGACGCCGGCCGAGAAACCGCCGCCGCCACGACCGCGCAGATTGGCGGTCTTCATGTTCTCGATCAGATCATCCGGCGACAGATCCCGGAGCGTCGTGCGCAGCGCCTCAAAGCCGTCCTTTCTTTGAAATTCGGCCAGATCCACGTAGCCACGATCCTCTCGCAGACGATAGGTCAGCGGATGGGTTTCGCCATTGGTGCTGGTAGAAAAGAGATGACTGGTCATGTGTAGCGCTCCAGCAGTGCCGACACGTCGCCGGGTTCCACCGGTCCATGAAGGTCCTCGTTGATCATCAGCGCCGGACCGCGATCACAGGCGCCCAGACAGCACACCGGCAGCATCGTGAAGCGGTCGTCTCCGGTGGTCTGACCCAGCCCGATACCGAGCTCGTCTGAAATGGCATCGCGCAGCTCATCATGACCGGTCAGAAAGCACGAGCTGCTGTCACAGACCAGGATGACATGACGGCCGACCGGCTGACGAAAGATCAGGCTGTAGAAGGTGGCCACACCTTCAACGTCACTGGAGGGAATGCCCAGCACATCGCTGATGGCGATGATGGCGCCGTCCGAGACCCAGCCGCGACGCTTTTGCACGGTCTTGAGTGCGCCGATGGAAGCCGCACGCGGGTTTTCGTAGTGTCCCATCTCGTGCTCGATCTCATGGCGCTCTTCATCGGTGAGCTCGAAATCATCAACGCGCCCGGCGCTGGCAATCAGGTTGCCCTGACTGGCCTTGCTGGCACGGGTATTGCCGGTTGCGGGAGTATCCATGGTCATGGTTATCGATCCACGTCGGCCATTACAAAGTCGATGCTGCCCAGATGCGCGATCAGATCCGGCACGAACCCACCGTTGATGACGGCCGGAATGTGCTGAAGGTGGGCAAAGCTGGGCGTACGAATTCGGGTGCGATAGCTCATGGTGTTGCCATCACTGGTCAGGTAGTAGCTGTTGATCCCCTTGGTCGCCTCGATCATCTGAAACGACTCGTTGGCCTTGAGCACCGGCCCCCATGACACCTGCAAAAAGTGCGTGATCAGCGTTTCGATATGCTGAAGCATCTTGTCGCGCGGCGGCGGTGTGGTCAGCGGGTGATCGGCCTTGTAGTCACCATCGGGCATGTGTTTCAAACACTGCTCGATGATGCGAAGGCTCTGGCGCATCTCTTCAATACGCATCATGCCGCGATCAAAGACATCGCCGTTGGTGCCCACTGGAATATCGAAATCAAAGCGCTCATAGCCCGAATAGGGCTTGGCCTTTCTCAGATCGTACTTGAGACCAGTGGCGCGCAGGTTGGGGCCGGTCACCC
Organism: Kushneria marisflavi; assembly: GCF_002157205.1. Lineage (NCBI taxonomy): Bacteria > Pseudomonadati > Pseudomonadota > Gammaproteobacteria > Oceanospirillales > Halomonadaceae > Kushneria > Kushneria marisflavi. The sequence continues at coordinate 1,655,255 of NZ_CP021358.1, forward strand.
CCCAGGTCAGTGCTTCGGCCGTGGTGTGCGTGGCAATGTTGACCGTACGCTCGCGCACAATGGAGTTGTCCATCATCGCGCGTTCGTACTCGTCCAGCCGCGGCGGCATCCAGTCCAGAAAGTCGCGAACCAGCTTCTCCCAGCCGCGCGGCAGGTCATGCGCCACGCCGCCGATGCGAAACCATGCCGGGTGCATGCGAAAGCCGGTGATCGCCTCGATCACGTGGTAGGCGCGCTGACGGTCGCTGAAGGTGAAAAAGACCGGCGACATTGCGCCCAGATCCTGCAGGAAAGTACCGAGAAACAACAGATGAGAGTTGATGCGAAACATCTCTGCCATCATCACGCGAATGGTTTCGGCACGCTGCGTGACGGTAATACCGGCCAGCTTTTCGACGGCCAGAATATAGGGCAGGTTGTTCATGACCCCACCGGTATAGTCGATCCGGTCGGTGTAAGGAATATAGCTGTGCCAGGACTGGCGCTCGGCCATCTTTTCGGCGCCGCGGTGGTGATAACCAATGTCCGGAACGCAGTCGACCACCTCTTCACCGTCGAGCTGTAGCGCGATGCGAAATACGCCGTGTACCGAGGGGTGATTGGGCCCCAGGTTCAGGAACATGTAGTCGGTGTCCCCGCTGTGACGCTTCATGCCCCAGGCTTCGGGGTTGAAGCGCAGCGCTTCCTGCTCACGGTCCTGACCTTCCATCGTCAGCGTATAGGGATCAAATTCGGTCGCACGCGCCGGATAGTCCTTGCGCAGCGGGTGGCCATTCCAGGTCGGCGGCATCAGCATGCGGCTCAGGTGCGGATGCCCCGAGAACTCGATGCCGAACATGTCAAAGACTTCACGCTCATACCAGTTGGCATTGAGATAGACGTTGCAGAGCGTCGGGACACGCAGGTCATCTTCGTGCAGCGCTACCTTGATCATCAGCTCGCTGTTACGCTCAAGCGACATCAGCTGATAGAAAACGGTGAAGTCTGCCGGCGGCAGGCCTCGTCGGTGCATGCGCAGACGCTCGTCCACCCCATGCAGGTCGTAAAGCATGACAAAGGGTTTGGGAACCTGCTGTAAAAAGCGCATGACCTCGATCAGCTGCTCACGTACTACCCATACCACCGGCATGCCGGTCAGCGTGGGCTGTACCACCAGGTTCGCCTCGCCAAAGCGGGCCTTCAGCTCATCGACAATGGCGAAGGTTGTAGCGTCTGCCTGTGAAATCTCGGTCGTCATCCGTTGTTTTCCATCGCCAGTGAACCGAACCCGCTCGCCCCGAAGCCACCCCTGTACCGGTCACTACACTTCATCGGGTGAACGCAGCTCGGTGACCGCAATGCGCTCGTCGCGCCTTTTTTCTTTCTGGGAAGGCATCTCGGCCTTGTAGACCCCCTGGTCCCCGACCACCCACGTCAGTGGGCGACGCTCCTGCTGGATGGAGTCCTGCAGCAGTTGCAGCCCCTGAAGGAAGGCTTCAGGTCGTGGCGGGCATCCCGGTATATAAACGTCAATGGGAAGAAACTTGTCGACGCCCTGCACGACCGAATAAATGTCATACATGCCGCCGGAGTTGGCACAAGAGCCCATCGAGATGACCCATTTGGGCTCCAGCATCTGGTCGTAAAGCTCTTGGATGATGGGCGCCATCTTGATGAAGCAGGTCCCCGAAATGACCATGACATCCGCCTGACGGGGCGAGGCGCGCAGTACCTCGGAACCAAAGCGGGCAATGTCATGCGGCGCGGTAAAGGCCGTGGTCATCTCCACATAGCAGCAGGAGAGCCCAAAGTTATAGGGCCACAGGGAGTTCTTGCGGCCCCAGTTGACGACGTTGTGCATGATGTTTTCGAGCTTGCCCATGAAAACATTGCGATGCACCTGATCATCCATGGGGTCATCGACAATACGTCGCTCCCCGATCGGATACTGGCTGCTCTGGGGAGCGTCAGGATCGATGCGCGTAAGCTTATAGGACATCCAGAGTCCTCCCGGAAAACGTCATTGATCGGTACTGGGATCTCCTCGGGCTCGCGACCCGAGAGGATTTCAGTGTTCGGTATGATCACGCTGGGCAGGCTGGTGGACCTGATCCGGCTGAGCGCGACGCTTTGGCACCCAGTCCAGTGCACCGACCCGACTGTCATAGATCAGACCGGCCAGCAGAATAAAGATGAAGACGCTGGCGCCTATCAGTCCAGTCCAGCCGGTTTCGCGCACGGAGATGGCCCAGCCAAAAAGGTAGAGAGCCTCCACGTCAAAAATGACGAAAAGCATGGCCACCATGTAGAACTTGACCGAGAAACGCTGGTGGGCACTGCCGGTCGGCACAATGCCGGACTCATAGGGTGTTTCCTTTCGGTGGCCCCAGGCCCGTCCGCCAAGCAAGGCGGATGCTGTCACCATAAAGGTACACAGGGCCAGTACGGCGACGATGAAAACACCGACTGACCAGTTTTGAGCCAGTTGCGTTGCCAGATCCATGGACGCTCACTCATCTTGGTCTGCTCCAGCGACATTGCATCGACTGGCGCTTTCGTTATTCAACCACCCGGAGCATACCGCCCGAATGACAGGAAATTCTCGACTGCGGAAGGTCAGGTCAGCCTCGAGATCAACATCGTTACATTAGAAGTCGATGCGGTATTTTGCCAATGCCGTCATCAGCTTTTTTAATGTCGATTTTGGAATGTTCCCCCTGTAGCCTTCGTGTATCCAATCAAAATATCACCCTGCTGTATTAGACCTTAGTCTTATAACCTGCGGCACGGCAGGCGTCACAACGTCTCACGCTCCCCTGTGCCGCTGGCAACGTCTGGAGATTTCATGCGCTCGATCCGTTTTCTCTCCATTGCCGGCACTGATCCCAGTGGAGGGGCCGGTCAATCCGCCGACCTCAAGGCAGCCAGCGCTCTGGGGGCCTATACCACCAGCGTTCTCACGACCGTGCTGGCCCAGAACACCTGCGGCGTTCGCGAGGTCATGCCGCTGCCACAGGCCATGATTCGTGCCCAGCTGGACGCCGTGTTTGATGATATCGCCATCGACTGCGTCAAGATCGGCATGGTCAGCGACCTCGACACGGCGCACCTGATCCGGGAGTTCATCGAGCGCTACCGGCCGGCCCATGTCGTGCTGGACCCGGTGATGGTCGCCAAAAGTGGCGACATGCTGGTGGACCGTGACGGATTTCATGCCGTGCGCGACATCCTGATTCCGGTGGCCGATGTCATCACGCCCAATCTGCCGGAAGCGGCCGTGCTGCTGGAGACCGACATTCCGGAAAACCATAAGGGCATGGAGGCGATGCTGCCCGGTCTGGGTGCACTGGGCTGTGACATCGTGGTGCTCAAGGGCGGCTATCTGGCCGGTGAGGTCAGCAATGATCTGGTGCTGACGCCGGATGCCACCCACTGGCTTGAAGCGCCGCGTATCATGACACGCTCGCTGCACGGCTCGGGATGCACACTGGCGTCGGCCATCGCTGCTCTGCTGCCTCGGCATGACACCCCGATCGAGGCGATCAGGGAGGCCAAGGTCTACATGACCCGAGCACTGGCCGCCGCCGAGCGGCTGGAGGTCGGCAAGGGCCAAGGGCCGGTTCATCACTTTCACGCCTGGTGGTAGCTGTGGTGGCAGGCAACCACTATCATTTCAGCGGTGCCTCTGCCATAACCGACACCTGCAAGCGCCCTCTTATCAACGGGCAAGGATTCAGCCATGAATACGACGCTGCTACTGGCCACTGATCTCTCTCACGAATGTGAGGCCGCCCTTGTACGAGCGCTGCATCTGTCACAGCGCAGCCAGTCGCGCCTGGACATCCTGCATGTTGTGGATCCCTATCTGCCCGAGCACACGATGCCGGCGCTGGTGCATGCCATTGAGGAAGAGATTGACCGCACCCTCAACAAGCTGTGCGAACACCATGAACTTAAGCGCCCGGCCGTCACCGAGGTTCATATCGTCAGCGGTGTGCCCTATGCCGAGATCATTCGCGAGGCCTACGAACGCAGCGCTTCGATGATTGTCATGGGCACCCACCGCAAACAGGGACAGCCGGACCTGATCGGTGGTACCACCCTGTCGCGCGTCATGCGCCGGGCGCCCTGCCCGGTGGTCAGCATTCCGCATGACGGCGAGCCGGACTGGCAGGACATTCTGGTACCGGTGGACTTTTCGCTGGCCTCGCGCCACACCCTCAAGGAAGTGCTGATGCGCTTCCCCAACGTGCGTCTGACGCTTTTGCATGCCTGGGATATGCCGGTGGCCATGGAGCTCTGTGAGGGCACCAACTATCAGCACTGGCGCGACCTTGAACGTCAGCGCCTGCGCCAGCAGCTCGAGCTTGAAACCGAACGCCTGATGGCCGACCTGCATGCCAAACCCGATCTGGAGCTTGTCCTGCAGCAGGGTGATCCCTCCCAGGTGCTGCTGGATCGCCTGCGTCAGCAGCCGCCCGATCTGTTGGCGCTAGGCAGCCACATCCGCGTTGGCATCGGCCGCGCCACGGACAGCCTGCTGGAGCGGCTGCTGACCGAGACCCGCGGGGACCTGATGCTGTGTCGCACCTGGTAGGTCCGGGACACAAGTCCCCGCAAGTGTAGGACGAACAATGGAGATATTATGCGGGCTCTGATTCAACGGGTCAGCCAGGCAAGTGTTCATGTCGATGGCGAACGCATTGGCGCCATCGATCAGGGGCTGCTGGCCCTGATCGGTGTCGAGCGCGATGACACCCCGGAGCGCGCCGAGAAGCTTTTACACAGGATGCTCAACTACCGCATTTTTGGCGACGACCAGGGCCGCATGAATCTTGGGCTTTCTACCACCCGCGGCGGGTTACTGCTGGTGTCGCAGTTCACTCTGGTGGCCGATACGCGCAAGGGACTGCGTCCCGGTTTTTCCAGCGGCGCCACGCCCGAAGACGGCGAGCGACTGTTTGACCATCTGGTCGAATGCGCACGAAAGGCCCATGACACCGTCGAAACCGGACGCTTTGGCGCTGACATGCAGGTCTCGCTGATCAATGACGGCCCCGTCACCTTCATGCTGGAAAGCTGAATATTGCAAAGCGACCACCTCCATTTCCCGGACAGGCCATCCCCATGAGTACACATTCTTCTACTGACACACGTGTGGCGCTGATCACCGGCGGTGCGCAGGGTATCGGACGCGGCGTGACCGACTATCTCATTGCCCGCGACTGGCGCGTGGCCATCATTGATATCGATGATGACGCCATCAAGGAGATGCGCACGCGCCACGACACCGAGACGCTGCTGGCCATTACCGCAAGCGTCAGCGATGAAACCGCGGTGAATGAGTCCTTTGACCGCATCTCACAATGGCAGGGCCGACTGGATCTGCTGGTCAACAACGCAGGCCCGGCCGACCCGTACTGTGGCCCGCTGGAATCCCTGTCGCTTGAGCGCTGGCATCACTGGCTGGACAACCATCTCACCGGTGCCTTTCTCTGCTCACGCGCCGCCATCCCGCTGCTGCGCCAAACGCAGGGATCAATCATTCACATGGCCTCGACCCGGGCCCTGCAATCCGAACCCGAAAGTGAAGGCTATGCGGCCAGCAAGGGTGGCCTTCTCGCGCTCACTCATGCGATGGCGACCAGCCTGGGCCCGGAGGTTCGTGTCAATGCCATCTGCCCCGGCTGGATCGAAACCGGCGAGCATCAAAAGGCGGCCAATCGTGAAGCCCCGTCCCACAGTGACACCGACCGCCAGCAGCATCCGGTCGGCCGTGTAGGCCACCCTGATGATATCGCCGCGCTGGTGGCTTTTCTGGCAGGTCCGGAGGCCGGTTTCATTACCGGCCAGCACTTCCCCGTCGATGGCGGCATGACCCGAAAGATGATCTACGCCGAATAAACAAAACCGGATAGCCAGACGAAAAACGGGCCGCCACAGGAGTGGCGGCCCGCTCAGAATCTGCAGGGCGACATTTTCAGTGGCCTTGATCAGTGCTTCGGATGCCAATGGCCATCATCGCCCTTTTTGTACTTTGACTCGACCGCCTTCCAGGCCACGGCGTGAGCCGTTTCCTCGCGGGATGAATCGCCGCGCCGATCGGAAGGCTTATCGTACTCCTTCCAGGCGCTGTTGAAGGCCTCCTTGTAAATGGTGCGGGCATGCGGCGGCAGCACCTTACGCGCGCTGTCCGGGATGTCATCACGATGGTCGTAAGGCATTTCTCCTCCCTGAGGTCAGCCGATAACGATAAACACCCTGTCCAGTGTAGACCGGTGACCGCCGCTGCCAATGACCGCCTCAAGAGGCCGTGAGCTGTGCCTGCATCTCCTCAAGCGCCTCTTCGGCCTCCATCCAGGCCTGCTCATCGCTTTCAAGACGAGCCTTCCACTCGCCCTGCTCGCGCAAAAGCTCTGTCAGCTGCGCTTTCTGGCCGGCCTCATACACCGATGGGTCCGCAAGCTTCTCTTCGACCGCCTCAAGTGCCTTCTGGGCCTTCTCCATCGACTTCTCGGCGGCGTCACGCTTTTTCTTCAGAGGCTTTAACTGTTCGCGAAGCTCGGCCGCCGCACGCCGTGTGGCCTTTCGATCCTCCTTCGGCGCCGCCCCCTCCCGGGGCTCATCCACCGGAGCCCGGGCAGCCTCGGTAAAGCGGTTTTTCAGCCACAGTCGATAGTCTTCCAGCGTGCCATCAAAGGCAGCGACGCGCCCATCTGCCACGCACCAGAACTCATCGACGCTGGCGCGCAGCAGGTGGCGATCGTGCGAGACGATCAGCACCGCGCCATCAAAGGCGGCCAGCGCCTCTGTCAGCGCATCGCGCATGTCCAGATCCAGGTGGTTGGTCGGCTCATCCAGCAGCAGCAGATTGGGCTTTTGCCAGGCAATCAGGGCCAACGCCAGACGGGCCTTTTCCCCGCCAGAGAAGCGTGTAATGACTTCAAAGGCGTCATCCCCGCGAAAGCCGAAGCCACCCAGAAAATCGCGAATGACCTGCTCGGAAGCCTGCGGCGACAGGCGCTGAACATGCGTAAAGGCACTGGCGTTCAAATCCAGCGCGTCGAGCTGGTGCTGGGCGAAATAGCCGACCGCGAGATGCTCTCCCTCGGTGCGCTCGCCCCTGAGCAGCGCCAGCTCACCGGTGAGCGCCTTGATCAGGGTTGATTTACCCGCGCCGTTGGGGCCTAAAAGGCCAATTCGGCTGCCCGGCGCCAGCGACAGGCGCACGTTTTCAACGATCGGCGCGTCGCCATAACCAATGGCGGCATGATCGATCGACAGCAGCGGATGGGAGACCTTGTCGGAACAGGGGAGACGAAATCGAAACGGCGATTCGGCGCGCAGCGGCGCAATATCTTCCATCCGCTCGAGCATCTTGAGCCGGCTCTGGGCCTGCCTGGCCTTGGTCGCCTTGGCACGAAAGCGGCGTACGAAGTCCTCGATCTCGGCGCGGCGGGCCTGCTGCTTCTCACGCTCGGCCTCACGCTGAGCCAGTCGCTCGGCGCGGGTACGCTCAAAGGTCGTGAAGTTGCCGCGATAGAGCTGCACGTGGCGCTGGTCAAAATGCACGATGTGATCGCACACCGCATCAAGAAAGTCCCGATCGTGCGAAATCAACAGCAGCGTGCCGGGATAGCGCACCAGCCACTGCTCGAGCCACAACAGCGCGTCCAGATCCAGGTGGTTGGTCGGCTCATCCAGCAGCATCAGATCGGAGGGTTTGAACAGTGTCTGGGCCAGATTGGCACGCATGCGCCAGCCCCCCGAGAAATCCGACAGCGGACGCTCAAGATCGCGCTGGGCAAAACCAAGCCCGACCAGCAGCTGCTCGGCTCTGGCCTTTGCCGTATAGCCATCAAGCGACTCGATCACACCGTGCAGTTCGGCCTCGCGATGGTGCTCGCCGGCCTCGCGGGCAGCTTCCAGCGCTGTCTGCGTTTCACGCAGGGCGTGATCACCATCGAGCACGAAGTCGGTCAGGCTGCGCGACAGCGTCACGATCTCCTGACTCATATGCGCAATGCGCACGCCGCCATTGAGCGCCACCTCGCCCCGCTCGGGCGCAAGCTGGCCCAGAATCAGCTGAAAAAGGCTTGATTTGCCCGTGCCATTGGCCCCCACGATGCCGGCGTGATGACCCATCGAGAGCATGAAGTCTGCGGACTCGATCAGCGGGACCCCGCCGCGTTGGAGCTCGAGCTGGCGAAATGCGATCATGCGGTATCCTGTCCGGCCGGTTGCCGATAAGTGGTCGAATGAACAAGTCAGTGGATTCCCATTCTAACCGAAATCCTTCTCCGCTTTGGCCCTGGGCGCTGGCGCTTTATGCACGCCCTGGCGTGAGCGAGGCCCTGCTTGCGCTGCAGGATAAGGCAGACCTTGATGTCTGCGAGCTGCTCTGGGGGCTGTGGCTGCTGGCCCACGATCGGGCCCCGGTGGCTGAGCTCGCTTCAAGGCTTGCACCGGTACGCCAGTGGCGGCAGCACTATACGAAGCCGCTGCGCCGGCTAAGACGCGATCTCAAGGCGCAGGCTGCAGGCCACCCCGTACTTGAGCAGATGCGTACCCACATCAAGGCGGCCGAACTCCAGAGCGAGCGCGAAACACTGCGCCAGCTTGAAGCGCTGACCCTGTCGGCTTCGATACCATGTCCGCCGCATGAGGCTTTTAAAGCATTTTCACGGCTTCTGATCGGCGAGCTCGCCCCCCATCATCAGGCGCTGATTTCCCAACTACACCTTGAAAGTGAGAATATGGTGCCCCCATCGTGCTAATGGTTTGTTGAAGATTGTCTGTTAAAAGACAGCCGACATTCTTTCAGGGATTGGCGTGATTTTTTTCACTGGGTGTTGTCCAACATCCCTTGATGACCATGTGTACAAGGAGATTTCATGAATAAACTGTTGAGCGCGGTCACTCTGAGCACGCTGATCGTACTGACAGGCTGTTCCGATGCTGACGACGGCAAGGATAAAAACGCTGACGCTCAGGCCACGCAGGAGCAGGCCCAGCAAAAAGGCAGCGATGACAGCACCCAGCAAAAGGACGATTTCAAGTCCGACGAAGCGCGCCTGGCCTATGCCGTGGGCGTGACGCTGGCCCGCAACCTTCATGAAGACATGAAGGATCTGGATGTTGATAGCTTCACCAACGGCATCAAGGACGTCTACGACGGCAGCGATATCCGTCTCAGCGACCAGCAGATTGGTGATGCCCTGCAGCAGTATCAGCAGAAGATGGTGGCCGAACAGCAGCAACAGATGCAGCAGGAAGCCGAGCAGAACGCCGAAGCCGGCAAGACATTCCTGAAAGATAACGCCAGCAAGGATGGTGTTCAGACGACTGACTCCGGCCTGCAGTACCGCGTCATGGAAAAGGGTGACGACAGTGCCGCCCAGCCCGGCGACGAAGACCAGGTTCGCGTCAACTATGAAGGCCGCACCATCGACGGCAACGTCTTTGACAGCTCCTATGAGCGTGGCGAGCCGGTGACCTTCCAGGTCGACCAGGTCATCCCTGGCTGGCAGGAAGCCCTGAAGATGATGCACCCGGGCGACAAGTGGGAAATCTACGTGCCTTCCGATCTGGCCTATGGCGAAGCGGGTACCGGTCCGATCGGACCGAACCAGACCCTGATCTTCAAGGTAGAGCTGCTGGGTGTGGGTGATGATGCCATCAGCGATGATACCGGCGCCAATGACAGCGCCAGTCAGGAAGAGAATGCCGGCGCCCAGCAGGCCAACTAGGCCGACAGCACGGCAGACGCTATCAACCACCGGGTCTAACGATCCGGTGGTTTTTTATTTTCCGGGGTCAAACGCGTGTTACACAGTGTGGATAAATGCGGCCAAAACACCTTGTGGATAAGGTTGTGAGGTAGTGTCTGGCACCTGCCGCAGCGCCTGTGCATAAATGTCGCACGTCAGTATTACGCTGATGGCACTTTCTGCAAAGAAATGCACCATGAATGACATAAAGTATTGTTTATAAAAGAAATTTAAAAAAACATGGCCCAGAAGCGCAAAATTCTGCGCTTCGGAATGCTTTGCTTTCTGTCAAGCAAAAATTCCTAACACGGTGTGGATAATTAATAGGGAAATTCATGTTTTAGATGCCGTGACATTGTGCATCACTTACATGGCAGCGACAGATCGTACCAGCTGCCCAGAAGACCACGGGCCGTACTGACCACAAGACTGCCTCGCGCCCGGTGAGCATCGCTCCGACACAAAGGCATATCAAACGTTCCTCGATAGTGACCGGGCGAGACGGCTTCAAGGGTCACGGCCGCCTGACGCCAGCGGCTGCCGGTTTCCTCGAGCTGCATGGTCACCTGCCTGGCGGATAGACCACCAAGCCCCATTTCCACGCTCAACTGCCCGTTCTGGTAATGCCACTGCGTCTGCATCTCGCCAAAGCGACCCAGCGCGGTAAAACAGCGCTCATCCAGCGGGCGACAACCGAGCTCGGGAGCAAACCAGGTCACCTGCGATCGATTACCGGCCCCGACGTAGTAGTAGCCCAGATAGGCAATGGCGACCGTCACCGTAATCAGTGTGACCACCACCAGCGTATTGAGCCAGCGAAGCGAAGCATGCTGGGACGATGAGTCAGGTATCGGCATGGTCCTAGAGATTCAGTGGTCGAGTGGTCGAGTGGTCGAGTGGTCATCAAGCCGCCTTGAAGGCAGTCGAAAATAACAGCAGACATTCATTTAAAAAATATTCTCATTTGCCTTGACCAGCCAAATGAGAATAGTTATCTTTGAGATGTGGTGATCGCCAGTCATCACATGAACAACCCGATATGTCAGGGTATCGAGTGGTTCATCTCCTCATCAAGCTAGTCACGGTCCTTTAAGCCGCCCAATTGGGCGGCTTTTTTATGTCGGTCGGACAACCCTTCCAGCGTGACGTTAACCGGCACGCTGATAGATCAGATCCCAGACACCATGACCCAGCCGCTCACCGCGGGTTTCGAACTTGGTCAGCGGGCGAAAGTCCGGCCGCGGGACATAGTCACCGTCACGGGCCAGCGTCACGAACCCGGGCGCCTCATTCATGGTCTCGACCATGTATTCAGCATACGGCTGCCAATCGGTCGCCATGTGAAAACGACCTTGGGGTTCCAGCACGCGTCGCACTCGCTCGATAAAGGCTGGCTGCACAATCCGGCGCTTGTGATGCCGTTTTTTGGGCCAGGGATCGGGGAAGAAAAGCTGTAGCGTATTGACCGATTCGGCCGGCAGGCAGTCATCAAGTACCTTGAGCGCGTCTTCGCGATAAACACGCACATTGGACAATCCCGCCTTGTCGACATCATCGAGCAGCTTGCCCACACCCGGAGGATGCACTTCGATGCCGATAAAATCGGTATCCGGATTGGCCATGGCCTGCTCAAGCAGCGAGCCCCCCATGCCAAAGCCGATCTCGACCACGCACGGTGCTCGACGGCCAAACAGGGCTTCCAGATCCAGCCGACCATGAGCCAGTGTCAGTCCCAGGCGCGGAAAGACGTCCTCCAGACCGCGACGCTGGGCCAGGGTCATGCGACCACTACGGACCACATAACTCTTGATGCCGCGATGCGGCGTATCTTCACCGGATTCAATGCCCGGCGCTGTGTCTTCTGTCATCAAAATATCGTCAAAAACAGTGGAACGAATCATGGCCCGGAATCAGCCGGTGATCAGGCCTTCCGTGGGCGATGAGGGGCTGGCGGCATAGGTCTTTCTTCCCATGCGCTCGGCCAGGCGGGCTTCACGTCCGGCCTCAACGGCCTTTTTCATGGCACTGGCCATCAAAATCGGTTGGCGAGCGTGGGCGATGGCCGAGTTGACCAGCACCCCATCACAGCCGAGCTCCATCGCCATGGCCGCATCGGATGGCGTACCGATACCGGCATCCACCAGCACCGGCACACGGGCGTTGTCGATGATCAGTGACAGGGCGTGCGGATTGAGCAGGCCGTGACCGGAACCGATCAGCGAGCCCAGCGGCATGACCGCACAGCAGCCGATCGACTCAAGCTCGGCGGCCACGATCGGGTCGTCACTGGTATACACCATGACGTCAAAGCCATCCTCAACCAGCGTGCGCGCCGCACTCAGCGTCTCGATCACGTTCGGATAAAGCGTGTGATCATTGCCCAGTACTTCCAGCTTGACGAGATTGTGACCATCAAGCAATTCACGGGCGAGCTGGCAGGTACGCACGGCATCACGCGCGTTATAGCAGCCGGCCGTGTTGGGCAGGATGGTATAGCGCTCGGGAGAGATGACATCGAGCAGATTGGGCTCATCCGGATTCTGACCGATATTGGAACGGCGTACAGCGACCGTCACGATTTCGGCGCCGCTGGCTTCAACGGCGGCACCCGTTTCTTCAAGGTCACGATACTTGCCGGTACCGACCAGCAAGCGCGAGGTAAAGGTTCGCCCGGCAATGTGCAGGGGGGTATCCCACCGGGAATCAATGCTCATGATGTTCTCCTCGGACCCGACTGGCGGGGTTCTGATGCGATCGCCACTGGCACCGGGGTATCAGCCGCCGCCAATGGCATGAACAATCTCGACGCGATCGCCCTCATTGAGGGTCGTTGTCGCATGGCGGGTGCGCGGCACAATGGATTCGTTGACTTCCACGGCAATACGCCGGCCGGTCAGCGAAAGCATGACGATCAGGTCAGCCACACTGCTGGCCTGATCGACCCGGCGCGTTTCTCCGTTGATGTATAGCTGCATGTCACATCCTGCACTGGTCTCGGGATGTGCATTATAACGCTGGAGTCCGAAGGGCTCCTACCGCGTCACGGTTTCGCTGGAAGACGTCCATACACCGCTGGAAAGCTGCTCGGGATTCTTGAGGACGGTGGGATCAAAGACCGGCTCCCGCACACCATCACGACGCTGACGCTCATAGTCCTTCAGTACACGCAGGGCCACGGGCGCCAGCAGCAGAATGGCAATCAGGTTGGTGGTGGCCATCAACCCCATCGCAAAGTCGGCAAAGGCCCAGACGAAATCAAGCTCCGCCACGGCACCCAGCATGACCATGACCAGCACAGCGATACGCAGTGCCTGAATGGCACCCTTGCTGCGCCGACCGAACAGATATCCCATGTTGATCTCGCCGTAGGCGTAATTACCAATGATCGAGGTGAAGGCGAACAGCAAAATGGCAAGCGCAATGAACCAGGTGCCAAACACGCCCAGATGATCGCTCATGGCATCCTGAGTGAGCTGAATGCCCTGGATATCGACGCCCGGCGAGCTGGTCAGCAGGGTGTCATAGACCCCGGAAAGCAGAATCACGACGGCAGTGCAGGTGCAGATGATCAGGGTATCGCATACCACGCCAAAGGACTGGACCAGCCCCTGGGCCGCCGGATGCTTGACCGTTGCCGTGGCGGCAGCGTTGGGCGCCGAGCCCATGCCGGCCTCGTTGGAGAACAGTCCGCGCTTGATGCCGTTTTCCATTGCTGCCTTGATGGCATAGCCCGCCGCGCCACCGACTGCAGGTCCGAAGCCAAAGGCGCTCTTGACGATCAGCGCCAGCATTGCCGGCACCTCACCGATGTTGACGATCAGGATGTAGAGCGCGACCAGCAGATAGGCCACGGCCATGACCGGTACAATCTTCTCGGCCGTGCGTGCCACCGACTTGATGCCGCCATAGATGATCAGGGCCGTCATGGCCACCAGTACGATCCCGGTAATCCAGGTAGGGACGGCAAAGGCACTATCGATGGCCCGGGCGATGGTATTGGACTGGGCACCATTGAAGGCCAGGCCGAAGGCAATGATCAAAAAGACCGCAAACAGGCAGCCCATCCAGCGCTGTCCCAGACCACGCTCCATGTAATAGGCCGGCCCACCACGGAAGGCACCGTCCTCATGCTTGACCTTGTAGACCTGGGCGAGCGTGGATTCGATAAAGGCGGTGGCCAGCCCGACCAGCGCCGTCATCCACATCCAGAAGATGGCGCCCGGCCCCCCGACCCAGAGGGCAATGGCCACACCGGCGAGGTTACCCGTTCCCACCCTGGACGCCAGCGAGGTCGCAAAGGCCTGAAAGGCACTGATGCCATCACCCGAACCGCGACCGCCAAAGGTCACACGCGCCATGTGACCCATCAGACGAAACTGCATGAACTTCGTCAGCAGCGTAAAGGCCACGCCGGCGCCCAAAAGCAGATAGACCAGAACATAGGTCCAGATAAAACTGCTGATGGGGTCGGTAATGGCAAGAATGCCGTTTTCGATGGTATTGATGAATTCCATGGGTTATCCCCCGCCATGCCCTGCTCTCAAGAAGGCATTACGCTTGTGGTGTATTGTTGGTCGAAGCCACCGGCCCGCCCACGGCACCTGGTGGCTCGGGCGCGTGCGTGCGACCATACACGGATTCACGCATAAATGCTCAATCCGATAGGAGTATATTGCCCATGCCCTCGCGCCTTTTATGGCTCGCCGTCGCCCTGTCCGGACTGGGGGTGGTCATCCTCGGCGCCTGGGGTGCTCACGGTCTGGCCGATCGACTGGATGCCCAGGCGCTCAATGCCTGGCACACCGGTGTTCGCTACCAGGCCTGGCATACGCTGGCCTTCATGATGATTCTGATCTGGCGCGAGGTTGTCCCACTGGTCGGCCAGCGTTTCGTGCTGGGCCTTTGGGGCATCGGTGTGGTGCTCTTTAGCGGTTCACTCTATCTGCTGGCACTGGGCGGCCCGGCCCTGCTGGGGCCCATCACCCCACTGGGGGGACTTGCAATGATGGCCGGCTGGGCCATGCTGGGCGTGACTGCCTTGCGCCGAAGGCCTGAGCCGTCATAATCACTTCAGGCTGCGCGACCGACGTGGCGTGAGCATGAGCATTCATGACAATGTCCCTACCCGATTTTTCCGATCTGCTGGAGGCCGGCCCGCTGGCACCCTTGCCCCTGCCGCCCACCGGGTTGATGGCGCAGTATTTTCGTCATTACGAGCTGGACGCACTGATCACGCAGGTCGGTGGCATCGAGTCGGGACATTTACAGATCGGCGAATTTCGCCTCTGGACTCAGGTCTGGACCCCGCACAACGCGCTTCGTGGCACGGTCATGGTCGTACATGGTTATTTCGATCATCTGGGCCTTTATGGCCATCTGCTAAACCTATTGCTTGATGGCGGATTTCGTGTCGTGCTCTGGGACCTACCGGGGCATGGCCTGTCCAGCGGGGAGCGTGCCGCCATCGATGACTTTGCCACCTACACTCAATGCCTGCGGGGCCTGCTCGATCAGCTGGGGGACAGGGGATTGATCCACGAGCCGCTGATCGGGATTGGCCAGAGCACAGGCGCTGCCATTTTGACCACCGATGCACTGGAGCGCGCCGACCATCATCCCTGGCAGGCACTGGCCCTGCTGGCCCCGCTGGTGCGGCCCTGCAAGTGGCATCGTTCTCGGCTGATGCACCGCCTGGCCACGCCCTTTATTCGCAGCATCCCGCGCCATTACCGCCCCAACACGACCAATCTTGCCTTCACGGCGTTTTTGCATCAAAAGGACCCGCTGCAGACCAACACCCTGCCGTTGGTATGGGTCAGTGCCATGCGCGACTGGATGGGTCATGTTCGAAGGTTGCCGCCCTGTCATCTACCGGTACTGATTCTGCAGGGCCAGCAGGACGCCACCGTGGACTGGCGCTGGAATCTCGAGGTGCTGCGCCGGCTGCTGCCGGCGGCTCGAATCGTCTATCATCAGGATGCTCGACACCATCTGGTCAACGAATCGCCGGACATCCGACAGACCCTTTTCAGGGATCTGCACCAATTTCTGATCACACAGACCGAAGGCTCATGCATCTCTACTGCCGACATGCCCGAGGCGCCCTCATGAGTCGATGGACATTCATGGCGCTGCTGGCCCTGTTGATGACGGGCTGTGCCGGGATGGACAGCGATCTCTCGCGCCCCCGCACCCCACTGGAAAACCTAGGGCAGACAGCAGCGGTTGATGTCCTCAAGGCGCCTCCCTGGCCGGATAACACCAGCAATCGCGTGATTCTTGTCACTCCCGTCGAAGCCGACGCCGATTTCGGCGCCCAGGCCGATGCTCGCTTCGATGATGCCATGACCCGCCGATTGCTCAGCGCCCGAAATGGACCACAGATATTGTCCGTTGCACAGGCCGCCGCACAGCCGGAGACGCCCGATAACCAATGGCGGCTTTCTTCACATCTTCAGTCACCGCTGGGCGCCATCGTCCTGTCGGATCGAAAGCTTTATCCCTATAGGCTGACATTGACGCTCAAGCGCGGCGACAGTGACGATATCTGGTGGCAAAAGGAGATCGACGGCGCGCTTGATGCGCTGGGCCTGCCGCTGTCACAGGCCGCCATGACACCGGCACCCTGATGGCCTGGTAACCGATCACCATTCATGACGTGGAGTGTTTTCGTGCGTGCATCTCATCTTGATCGTGAAGGGCCCCACAATCCCTTCCCGGGACGCCAGGCACTGGAGCGGCGTATGGGTCATTCGCTGCCCATTCAACTTGGATCCAATGAAGGGCTGGACATGCCTCATCAGGCACTGGGCGAGGCACTGGGTACCCAGGTGGCCGAGCTGGCACGTGCCTATGGTGATGCCCAGGCGTTCGAGCTGCGCCAGCAACTGGCCGAGCAGCTGAGCACTTCTCCCGAGGCCCTGCTGGTGGATGCCGGTGCCGACAGCCTGATCGCCCTGACGCTGCGCGCCCTGTGCGATACCGGCACGACCGTGATCACCAGTGCCGGCACTTACCCCACCTTTCGCTATTTTGCCGAGGGTCACGGCTGTCGCCTGGTCGAAGTGGCCTATCGACAGGCGCCGGGCCAGCTGGCTCCCGATGTCGAGGCGCTGGTTCAGGCCGCCTGGCTGCATCACTCAAGGCTGGTCTATCTGGCCAATCCGGACAATCCCAGCGGTCACTGCCTGGCCAGTGCCGACATTGCCTATCTCGTCGATAATCTGCCGCCGACCTGTCATCTCCTGCTGGATGAGGCCTATCACGAGTTTCGAGCGGACCAGGAGGACAGTGCCCCCATGGACCGCGTCGTGCGCCTTCGCACCTTCTCCAAGGCACATGGGCTGGCCGGACTTCGCATCGGATATGCCATCGCCTCGCCGGCACTTCTCGAGGTCATGTTAAAGGTGCGCATTCACTACGCTGTTTCCTCGGTCGCCCAGGCCGCCGCGATGGTGGTGCTGACCCATATTGACGAGGTTGAGCACCATGTTCAGGCCGTGATCAAAAGACGTGAGCAGCTGGCGACACAGTTACAGGTGTGGGGGGCTGACGTCCTGCCCTCGGCCACCAATTTCGTGGCCATTCGCATGCCGAATGCCGGAGCCGCCGAGTCCGCTCAGCAGGCACTGCTGGCCGATGGCGTCATTGTCCACCGCCCCCCACATCCGGCACTGGCCGATATCCTGCGCATTTCAGCCGTCGAGGAGGCTCTGGTGCCCGGGCACCTGGCGGCGCTACAAAACGTCCTCGAAGGCTAACACGCTCATTGCACTCGACCCTGCTTCAAGCGGCAGGGTCGCCCTGCTTCAGCTTCGGGCGCTCTCTCCTGCCACATCAGAATCTGCCGTCATACCCTGCCTCTATCATTTAATTATTAAAATTGTGTTAAACGTTTCTGGACATAAGAGAACACTGTTCTTATATTGCAGTAAAGGTTTAGCCTGTTAACGAATTCGTCACCTCACTGCCATGACACAGTGCTTGATCCCATCACCTGCCCAGGATCCGCACCGGTACTTCATCATGACTACTTCCAGGCACCAGCATCGCCGTGGACGCCCCGACGTTCTCCAGCGCCACTTTCATGGTCCCATCCGCTTTCCCGGCTCCGACTGGCAATGGTGGCTGGCCGATGACGCGGCTGCCCATGATGCTGCAGCGCGAATGGACCACCACATGCGCGGTGTAGAGCCTGATCACGTGACAACACTGCGCGAGCGCAAGGGCCGGCGTACCTTTCGCCTTCAGGTCGCCGAACGCGCACTATTCGCCAAGGAAATTCCGCTCCCCATATGGCGCAAGCGTCTGGGCGCCCTGCTTGGGATTCAGCACACTCTGGTCGGGTTTGATCACGGCAGCGCCGAGGTGGATAACACTCTGACCCTGAATGCGCGTACCGGACAGGGACTGGACGTGCTCTGCGTCGGCGAGCGCATGAGCGCCGGCCTGCCGACCAGCCAGGTCCTGATTCAGCCCTGGCTTGAAGGATGGATCGGACTGGGAGATGCCTTTGATGTCGCCGACGAGCATGAACGCCATTCGCTTCTATATCGTATGGAAGCCCTGCTCAA
The DNA here is from genome assembly GCF_002157205.1 of Kushneria marisflavi. NCBI lineage: Bacteria > Pseudomonadati > Pseudomonadota > Gammaproteobacteria > Oceanospirillales > Halomonadaceae > Kushneria > Kushneria marisflavi. Next base: position 1,673,577 of record NZ_CP021358.1, read on the forward strand.
GGCCATGCACGATGCCCGAATCTGCCATCTGGACATCAATACCGATAATCTGATGGTGTCCACACAGGACAGCGAGACGCCGCTGCGCGCCATCGACTGTGCCAAGATGGAGACGAAGGTCACCCAGCCGGCGCTCTCCACGGCCCTTCAGATCGGCAAGATGCTGCGGGAACTCTACGGCCGTGACGAAGCAGACTTCACCACACGTTACACCCAGGCGCGCGCCATGCAGCGTCGTATCGCCGGCGAGACAGGCATCAATGAAGCCACCGACACCCTGCTGGCGCTCTCCCTGCGCTATCGGTTGAGCAAGAATCTGTCCCGTCGCAAGCTGGTGACAACACCATTCGTCAACATTGACGGCCCGGCGCTGGAAAAACGCGTGCGAGCCTCGAAGAAAAATGCGGATATGCCCGCCATTGTCTGGAACCAGGATCATCCGGCCATGGCGGATGAGGCGCCGGTCTATTCCAGCTCCTGATCTGCATTGATCGACATGACCTGTCGTTAAAAGCCACTACGCTCTAGAGAGTCGCCCTTCACGATCTCTGGAGCGTTTTGTCATGAGCCACCATCCCGGCATTTTCAAACCCCTGCCTGCCGAGCACTTCCGACATCCCGATGAGGGCGGCGCCACCAACGCCGAAACCCGTCTGTCCCGGCTGCCGGGCTATCTCACGCCCAATCGCTGGTTCTTTGTGCGCAGCCACTTCGATATTCCCGAGCTCGATGCCAATGACTGGCGGCTGACGCTGACCGGCGATGCCCTGTCGCATGAGCACGTTCTGAGCCTTGCCGACCTTGAAAGACTTCCACGCGTCAGCGTCATCCGCGCCATCGAATGCGCCGGCAATGCGCGCGCCTCCTTTGCCCGTGATTTTGGCACCCCTGCTGAAGGCGCTCAGTGGGGACAGGGCGCGGTGGGCGTGGCAGAGTGGAGCGGTGTGCGCCTGCGCGACGTGCTGGCACTGGCGGGCGTGGAAGAAGGCGCCTTTCATGTTCTGCCGGAAGGCCTCGACAGCGGACGCTTCGCCCGACCGTTGCCGATCGACAAGGCGCTCGCCGATGACACGATCATTGCACTCGCCATGAACGGCGAGCCCCTGCCGATCGATCACGGCTTCCCGGCCCGGCTGGTGGTATCCGGCTGGCTGGGTGCGGCCAGCATCAAATGGCTGGGCCGTCTTGAGGTGTCGCGCCAAACCCTGGATACGTACTGGAACACGCAGGACTACACTCTGGCCGGGCCCGATTATCCGGCCGTGGGAGAGGCTGACGGCATTCCCATTACCACCATGCCGGTCATGAGCCTGGTCGATCTTGAAGACGGTGCGCGGCTCCTTGCCGGCAACACGATCCTGCGCGGACGGGCACTGTCGGGTGAGGGGCAGATTGTTGCCGTCGACTGCCGCCTTGATGACGGCACCTGGCAGAGCGCTACCCTGCACACGCCCAATATTGCAGGTGCATGGGTCTGCTGGTCACTGGATTGCCAGCTCGACGCCGATCGTCACGTTCTACAGGTGCGCGCGCGGGATGATCGCGGTCACGAACAGCCCGAGCACGTCGTCTGGAACGATCATGGCTGTCTTTACAACGCCATTACCCGCATCGCCTTTCATGCTGAAGACCGGTCGGATTAACCCCGTGGCAAGCGCGATGCCTCAATAACCGCTGACCCGGTTCCGGCTTTCATTGAGGCGCTCGGGAAAGCGGGGCGGAAAGGCCGTCATGTACGCCCGACAGGCTCGCAATACGCGAGCGTCATCAAACCGGGCTCCGACCAGCTGAAGCCCGATCGGCAGTCCGGACGCCGTAAAGCCACAGGGTACGGACGCTGCGGGCTGCTGGGTCAGATTGAACGGGTAGGAAAACGGTGTCCATTCCATCCAGTCACGCATACCGCTGCCGGGCGGCACGTTATGGCCGACCTCGAAGGCCGCGATGGGGACACTGGGGGTGAGGATCAGATCATAGCTGTCCAGAAAGTGATCCATGTGGCGGTTGAGCCGGGTACGTGTGGTCTGGGCGCGCAACAGATCGACGGCCGAGAAAGCGCGTCCCCACTCGGCAATTTCCAAAAGTCCCGGATCAAGCAGTTCCTTTTGCTGCGGTGTCATGTCGGCGAGCTGGGTCGCTGACGCCGTGGCCCAGAGAATCCGGTAGGTTTCCAGCGAGCTTTCCACCTCTGGTTCGATGCGATCGACCTGCGCACCCAGCTTTTCCATTTGATGCGCCGCGCGGCCCACGCAGTGAGAGATTTCATCATCGCGCGCGGCAGTCCCCAGCGCCGGGCAAAAGGCAATTTTCAGACCGTCCAGCCGTCCGGCCTCATCACACTGCTCACCCCAGTTCGCGGGCTGGCCCGGCACCGAGAAGTAGTCGTGACCATGAAAGCGTCCGATCACGTTGAGCATCGCGATGGCATCATCAACGGTGCGAGTGAGCGGGCCGATATGCGATAGCGACGCCATGGTGCTCGGCGGCCACTGCGGCACCCACCCGAACGTCGACTTGAAGCCGAACACGCCGGTAAAGGCGGCAGGAATGCGAATCGAGCCACCGCTGTCTCCCCCCTGGTGCAGCACGCCCATGTTGAGCGCCGCGGCCACGGCAGCACCACCGGAAGAGCCGCCGGGGGTCAGGTCGGTGTTCCAGGGGTTACGGGTAATGCCGGTCACGCGGCTGTCGGTGGTCGCCTTCCAGCCAAACTCGGGCGTGGTGGTCTTGCCCAGCAGCACCGCACCGGCCTCGCGAAGGAACTGGGCCGGCGGACCATCATGATCGCAGAGGCCGCCACCGGTCGTCAGCGAACCATCACGTACCGGCATGCCGGCCACCTCGGAAAGATCCTTCATCGAGGCAGGAATGCCATCAAGGGGACCCAGTGGCTCGCCCTGCTGCCAGCGCGATTCACTGTCACGGGCCGCCTTGAGGGCGCCGTCATGATCGACATGACAGAAGGCATTCACCTCACCATTGAAGCGCTCGATTTGCTCAAGCGCCGCCCGGGTCGCCTCGACCGGCGAAGCGCGCCCCGACTCATAAAGCGCGCGCAGCGTTTTTGCATCGCACTCCGCCAGCGGTGTGGAAGTATCGGTATTCGACGATGTTGCCGTCATGCGCTCTCCTTTTTTCCATTGACCGGCAGGACGTGACGGTCCGGACTCATCCCAATAACGTCAGCAGCGCACCAAGACCATAAAGCGCCAGCACTGCCACGCTTTCAAAGCCGATGCCGCCCCAGTTCTGACGTTCACGACGTATCAACCCCATCAGCAACACGCCGGTCATCAAAATGGTAATGGCGATCCATAGCATCACCTGATTCGACATGACGTGATAAATCGACCCGTCTCGATAGGCCACATCCGAGGCAGCGGCAAACAGGGTATCAAAGGCGTTGCCACCGATAATGCCGCCCACCGCCAGCGTCAGGGCGCCGCGACGTACGGCCGCAATCGAGGTCACAAGTTCCGGGAGGGAGGTGGCGATCGCCGTCAGCAGCGCCCCAACCGCCGTGGCCGACAGTCCGGACTCCTGCGCGATGACCGATGCGACCCGTTCCAGCACCAGACCAGTGAGTCCCAGAAGCACTGCCAGCCCCAGAAACTGTCCCCACAGCATCATCAGGCTGCGCTTATCCTGATGCTCCTCAGGCGTATCCTCGAAGGTCTCTCGCGTTCGCTTGGGTCGCCACATGGGATCGTTCTGGGCATCACGCACCTTCAGGAGCCCATAGCCATAGCCGACAAACATCAGTACGGTCACCGGGTGAATGCCCAGGACCGTGAAAGGCGGGGTCCATGCACCGATCAGCAGCATCGCAAGCAGACAGATCAGCAGTGTCGACTGCATCAGATTGCCGATCGACGGGGCGGCATGTTCCAGGTTGGCACGGCGATAGGTGATATCAGCCAGCGCCAAAAAGGCCGTTTGCACTGCGATGCCGCCCAGCGCATTGCTCATTGCCAGCTCCGGCTGGCCACGCGCGGCGGCAGCGACCGAAACCATGATGCCGGACAGCGATGTGGCTGCGCCCAGCATGACCGAACCGGCAATCGCCTCACCCAATCCGGTACGATCGGCCAGCCTGTCGACGATGCCGGTCAACCAGGTACCCACCGTACCGATCACCAGCGCACAAAGGGCAAAAATGCCCAGCGCGGCCATCAATGACAGTGATTCAAGAAAGGCAAACACGCACGGCTCCCATACCCCATGACATCAAAGCCTTAAAGGCTAGTGGGTGCCGCGTTCTGGTGCCAGAAACAGTACTTCAGCCTCGACCGGATGAGTGTTTCAGCATTATTTGCTCTCCCCATCCCCAATGACATATATCCTTGAGGGATCGAACTGTTCGGGCCAATCGCGGCGCAACAGTACCTGACCTTCATCGCGCAGCGACGCAATGGCGGAGAGATCGAGGTCTATATGCAGCCAAGAGCTGCGATCGATGGTGATGTGCTCGCTTTGCGCGACCACGCCACTGGCCGGCATACCGATATCCGCCGGTACATAGAGCCCGGCACGCCCATAGTTGTAATCCAGTGCCTGTGACCAGGCCGCCTCGCCCACCGTAGGTGAGACGGCCACGGCAATCTGGTTTTCCAGCGCCCGCGCCCGTGCGCCGGTACGAACCCGGTAATAGCCGGACTCGGTATCGGTACAGCTGGGTGAGACGATCAGATCCACCCCCTGCTCTGCCAGCAGACGAGCGGCCATGGGAAACTCGTTGTCGTAACAGATCAGAATGCCCAGCTTGCCCAGTGCCGTATCGAACACCTGAAGACCACTGCCGCCTTCAATGCCCCAGTGCTCGCGCTCGAAGCGGGTCATGATCAGCTTGTCCTGGGTGCCGATCAGGCCACTGGGGCCATAAAGCCAGGCACGATTGCGATAGACGCCATCGTCATCCAGTACCGGCGCACTGCCCGGCACCAGATAAATCCCGAAACGCCTCGCCAGCGCCTCGCACTGCTCAAGCCAGGCCGGCAGCATGGGCTGCAGAGCGGCGATGGAAGCATGCAGATCACCGCGAATGTCCGGCGGCATCTGTCCGGTCATGACCAGACTTGAATACTCGGGCATGACCAGCAGCTCGGCGCCTCGAACGGCGGCCTGCTCAATCAACGATTCCAGATGCGCCTGATAGTCGTGTGAGTCTTCAAACAGCTCGATGGCGTACTGACACAAAGCCAGATGCATGGGCGCTCCTAGATAAAAAGATAAGTCTGCCGCCAACGCCTGAAAGCGTTGCGCGTCGCGTCATTCGAGTGTCTTGAGCCAGAAACGCAGCGTCTTGTGGTCCGGCGAAGCGGCATCAATGTCCTGCCACTCATAGCGGGCGTAAAGCTCGGGACGAGGCGTATAGCCGCGTCGCTGCCAGAAGCGGTCCAGCGGCTGATGGTCGCCAGGACGCAGCGGATGATGATCGAGGCGTTCCACGGCGCAAAAGGCCGTATGACGTACGCCGGCAAGCGTTCGGGCGTGTGCCTCGCGTGCCTCGAAAAAGCGCACCCCCAGCCCCTGACCGCGATACTCGGGTAAAAGAATCGACTCGCCAAAATAGCAGACAGTGTCGACATCAAAGCCCTGGTCGATGAAGGGGCGCATGAAGGCCTCGTCCTCGTCTCTCAGCGGCAGCGCCGTGCTCATGCCCACGGCCCGCTCCTCATCAAGCACCAGAACGCAGAGGCTGTCGTCGCTTCGCGCGTAGGTTTCCAGATAGTCGCGCTCATAGTCGAGCGAGCCATCATAAAGATAGGGAAACTCACGAAAGACCTGAATGCGCAGCGCCGCCAGCGCGTCAAGCCACGGCCGGATCCGTGCTCCCTGAAGATGAATCAGCTGCATCGAAACGCCTCCGCGTCGTATCAACGGACCGCTCAGGATAGTCTACCCGGCGCTTCGATGCTGCCCTGAATCGACGCCTGCCTGTCCACAGGCGCCGAGTTTCGAGAGGGTGTGGATAACCTGACCTGTTCGGCTCAGGGGGTTTGAGCGGCCTGCGGGTAGCGTGCCATCAGATCCAGCAGCACCCCGTTGGTCCAGCCGAAGCCGTCAACCACTTCATATTCGCCGCCACCCCCTACTCCGGGATTTTCCACGTTGTACTTCTCTACCAGCTTGCCGGTCTGGTCATAGACACGCTGATTGGTGTCCATCCAGCGTCGGGCGATGGTCGCAGCCAGTGCGGTCTGGCCATAGCGGGCAAGCCCTTCCACCGCCAGCCACTGCAGCGGTGCCCAGCCGTTGGGGGCGTCCCACTGCTCACCGGTGTGACGATTGGTAGTGACCATACCGCCGGGTCTTAAAAGCTCTCGTTTGACGGCGGCGGCTGTCGCATCCGCACGCGCCTGATCGGCCACACCAAAGGCAAGCGGATAGACCATGGCGGCGGAGACCACCTCGCTCAGGCGATGTTCACGCCAGTCATAATCGGTATAGAGGCCGCGATCGGCGTCCCAGAAGACCCGGTTGATCGCCTCGCGACGCGTCTCGGCCAGCTGCTCGAACTGTCTGGCCCGCGCCTGATTGCCTTCGAGCTGCCAGGCATGGGCAAGCGTCTGCTCCAGATGGAACAGCAGCGCGTTGAGGTCCACCGGCAGGAAGTCCCGGGTGGCGATGGTGGTCTGCTGGCTGCCGTCCGCCATCCAGCGCGAGCTGAAATCCCAACCGCTTTCGGCCGCGGCGCGCAGATCACCATAGACCTCGGCCGCCGGCCGGCTTGATGCCTTGTCCGCCAGCGCAATTTCCCCGGCATACGATTCCGGACGCGGCCTGTTTTCACTGCCGTGGTAGCGATTGAGCAACGTGCCGTCCTCGAGTCTGACCGCGTGCTCGCTGGCCTGGTCTGGCGCCAGAGACTCGGCACCGCGCATCCAGTAGTCGTATTCCTGCTCGAGCTCGGGCAGATAGCGCTGATAGACCTCATCCCCATCATGCTCGGCCAGAAGCCCGACCATCGAGGCAAAAAACGGCGGCTGGCTACGGGTGAGGAAATAGGTGCGGGTACCGTTGGGAATAAAACCGTACTGATCGATCAGCCAGGCGAAGTTATCCACCATATCGCGCACCAGGTCATAACGGTCACTATGGGCCAGCCCGAGCATGGTGAAAAAGCTGTCCCAGTAGAACATCTCATTGAAGCGTCCACCCGGCACCACGTATCGATGCGGCAGTACCACCAGGCTGCTCCACTGCCCTTCATCGGTCGCGGCCGGGTCGCGGGTCAGATAGGGCCAGAGATTCCTGATATGTTCATCGATGGGCGTATCGGCACTTTCTGACAGGCGCGCCTCATTTTCGGGCGGCTCGTCGAAATTGTCCTGTACGAAAGCCTCAAGTGCCGCCCGCGACAGCGGACCGTCACTCGTGCGCGCGCGGTAATCCGATACGATCAGGCTCGGGTCACGACGAGGAATGAGATCCACGACCGTTTTTTCGTCGTCATACAGATCGGCCTCGGCAATGGCGACCATGACCGGCCCCCAGGCGCGATCCGGCGACTGGGCTGCGGTTTTGGGATCACCGCCCGCGCCGCCACTGCCGGCACAACCGGCCAGCGCCCATGCCAGTACCAGACCTGCCACAAGGCGGCCTGCCGCTTTTCTCGATATCCGTCCCTGCATGATGATGCCCCGTCCCTGTCTTTTTTATGGCGCCCGATCGCGGCTTTCATATTAGCGCAGGCACATCGAGGTGCGACCCGCCATTGGGCGTAGGCACGACCCTGCTCCCGAGGGGTGGCAACCACACCGAACAGAGCGCTGGAGAAAGCATTTGCACACATAAATGTTATGTTATAACGTTTAATTTAACCGCAGTTACATGACTGTGTGGTTACCTCATCACGGCGCCAATCCCAACGGCCCCGCCATCCGTTACTGGAGGTTTCATGAAAACGCGTGCCGCCATTGCCTGGGAACCCAATCGCCCGCTGGAGATTGAGGAGATCGATCTGGAAGGGCCGAAAGCGGGTGAAGTGCTGGTTCGCATCGTCACCACCAGCCTGTGCCACACCGACATGTTCACCCTTTCCGGGCGCGACCCTGAAGGGCTCTTCCCCTGCGTGCTCGGCCATGAAGGCGTGGGCATCGTCGAAGAAATCGGTCGCGGCGTAACCTCTGTCAAACCGGGCGATCACATCATTCCGCTCTATACCCCGGAAGACCCCAACTGCCCCTACATCCAGTCGGGCAGAACCAATCTGTGCCAGACGATTCGCAAGACCCAGGGGCAGGGCCTGATGCCGGATGGCACCAGTCGTTTCTCCTACAAGGGCAAGACCATTCGTCACTACATGGGCACCAGCACCTTCAGCGAGTACACCGTACTGCCGGAGATTGCAGTGGCGAAAATCAACCCGGAAGCGCCACTGGCCAAGGCCTGCGTAATGGGCTGTGCGGTGCCTACCGGCATTGGTGCGGTACGCAATACCGCGAAGGTCCGCCCCGGCGATACGGTGGCCGTCTTCGGCCTTGGCGCCGTCGGCATGGCAGTCATTCAGGGCGCGAAGCTGCAGGGCGCCGGGCGCATCATCGGCATCGACGTCAACCCGGCCAAGTTTGCGCTGGCCGAGTCGCTGGGAGCCACCGAATGCCTCAACCCGAACGATCACCCCGAGCCGCTGCATGAGGTGATCATCGACATGACCAACGGCGGCGTCGAGTTCTCGTTTGAATGCGTGGGCAACGTCACGCTCATGCGCGCCGCACTCGAGTGCTGCCACAAGGGCTGGGGCGAGAGCATCATCATTGGGGTGGCCGGCGCGGGCGAGGAAATCTCGACGCGGCCCTTCCAGCTGGTGACCGGACGCGTCTGGCGAGGATCAGCCTTTGGCGGGGTGCTCGGTCGCTCGGAGCTGCCGGGCATGGTCGATGAATGGCTCTCCGGCCGCTTCGATGTCGATCCCTACATTACCCACAACATGAGACACGATCAGCTCAACACGGCCTTTGACCTGCTCCATCGCAGTGAGGCCATCCGCTCGGTGATTCACTATCAACCACAGGAGACGATGACCGGTCCCCTGCCAGGCATCACGCTTGGCGAGACGAAAAAAACGCCGGAACCCGTCTAACCCGACGCAATCATCATCAACGACACCGCCTCACAGCAAACGTGAGGCGGTTTTTTTGATGGACGGCCCGGCCCCTCACGAATGCCCTGAAACGGACCCGACCAGGGCCTGATGTTTCGCTGAATCCCTCGATCAGCCTCTCACATAAATGTAAAGTTATGTGTAAAAAGCGCCGATAATGGTAAACAGGCCAATACCACCGGCCTTGAAATCATCACGCTTTTACCCGCGGGCCGACATTATGACATTGACCATGAAAATCCTATGGGCCAGCGCTCTGCTGTTGACGACATCAATGAATGTGATGGCGCAGGGCTACATCAGCGACGAATTCAACACCCCCGGCAGCCAGGCCGTCGCCATCTACACCTGCGCGGTGACCGGCGCAGAAAGAGGGTTTGAGCCACAGGCATTCGACATCCTGCAATCGGCGTTCAAGCAACGAGGCGCCAACATGAAAAGCCGCCAGGCCGAGAACCTGAAAAACGATGCCTACCGCTGGTACAAAAGCGAGCAGGGTCGCTTTGATTTCGACAGCTACTGGCACGGTCAGTGCGCCCCCGTCTTTGCCCGCATGGAGCGCGCCATCAATGCCTGATCAGGGCGCGCCTGAAAGGCGGTATCGGTGAGCGTTTCGGATAACGCAAATCCTTGATGGAAAAGCCTAAAGCGGTCAGGACTTACTGCCGATAGTGAAGGTAACAGCTCGCCGGAAGACTTTCTGTCAGCGTTGTTTATTTGTGAACTGACATCTTCCCTTTCGCCCGGTTACGCTCCCTCGTGCCGGGCTTTTTATTGGCCTTCCGGTTTGATGTTCATGGCATCAAAATGGTTCATGAATCCCCCCCTGACCGTCAACTTTATACATTTCCCCGCCCCATCATCCGATCCAGCTGGCGATAACCAATCGCCTCCATCAAGGCGCCCTTCTCGACCTTTTCCTCGCCGTTCAAATCCGCAATGGTGCGCGCGACCTTGAGCACGCGGTGATACGCCCGCGCCGAGAGATTGAGCCGGGCCAGCACGCCGGAGAGCCACGCACGTTCGTCATCGCCCAGCGCACAGGCGGCTTCCAGCTCGCTGGTGGAAAGATGTGCGTTGAGCCCGCCGCGAGCGTACTGAATCCTTCGCGCGGCCATGACGCGCGCACGCACGGTCTCGGAGTTCTCGCCCTGCGTTTTGGCCGTCAGCTGTTCGGCGGGCAGCGCGGGGACTTCGATCTGTAGATCGATACGATCGAGCAGAGGACCCGAAAGGCGTGCCTGATAGCGCTGAATCTGATTGGGGGTACAGCTGCACTGCTGGCGCGGATCACCGAGATGCCCACAGGGGCACGGGTTCATCGCCGCGACGAGCTGAAACCGTGCCGGGTATTCGCGCTGGTGGCTGGCGCGAGCGATGTGGACTTTTCCGGATTCCAGCGGCTCACGCATGGCCTCCAGCACCTTGCGATCAAACTCCGGCAGTTCATCCAGAAAGAGCACGCCCTGGTGGGCCAGCGAGATCTCCCCCGGCCGGGGCCTTGAGCCGCCACCCACCAGCGCGGCGGGACTGGCACCATGGTGCGGGGCGCGAAACGGGCGCTGGCCCCAGCGCTCGAGAATATCGAGCCCGCAGACCGAGCGAATCGCGGCGACTTCCAGAGATTCACTCTCGGTCAGCGGCGGCAGAATGCCCGCCAGACGGCTCGCCAGCATGGTCTTGCCGGTGCCTGGCGGGCCTGCGAAAAGCAGGTTATGGCCACCGGCCGCGGCGACCTCCAGCGCGCGGCGCGCCTGATGCTGACCGCGCACGTCACACAGATCCGCCGCCGCAAGCGTCGCCATCGGGGGCTCGGTCAGCTGGTGCGGGGCGATACGACGCTCGCCGGTGAGATGGGCCACCACCTCCAGCAGACTGGAGACCGGCAGCACGTCCAGATCGCCGGCGAGTGCGGCTTCATCAGCGTTGGCGGTGGGCAACAGCAGCTGGCGCCCGGCCTCCGCCACCGCCAGCGCCGCCGGCAGGACGCCGGTCACGGCACGCAGCTGACCATCAAGCGCCAGTTCACCTACGCATTCCAGCCTGCCAACGGCCTCCTGCGGGATCTGCCCGGAAGCCACCAGAATGCCGAGTGCGATCGGCAGGTCAAAGCGTCCGCCTTCCTTGGGCAGGTCAGCCGGCGCCAGGTTGAGCGTGATGCGTTTGGCGGGAAACTCGAAGCCTGCGTTGATCAGCGCGCTGCGTACCCGCTCGCGGCTCTCCTTTACCGCTGCCTCGGGCAACCCCACGATGGCCAATCCCGGCAGCCCGTTGGAAAGATGCACTTCAACGACGACTTCAGGGGCCGCCAGCCCGACGCTGGCACGGGTGGGGATAATCGCAAGCATGCAGGGCTCCGGACAGAAGGATCAGCACGCCGCCTCCTGCGGCGTGCATTAGACATCCCTTTACAATCGGCCAGGCCCTGCCATGACTTTAACCGGAACACTTTTCAGGACGGGGAAACCGTCTCTGTCGTCTCACGCTCGCCCCAGTGGCGCTGCTTGCTGGTCTGACCGATACCGGGATTGAAGCAGTTGCACGGATCAAGCTGCTGATAGAACGCGCGCAGGGCCGGTTTGGCGTGATAGAGATGCCCGACATTGTGTTCGGCCGGGTATTCGGCGCCGCGCGCATCCAGCAGTTCCCACATGCGATGCTCGAGCGCCAGACAGTCGGTGCCCTTCCTGACGATGTAGTCCTGATGCATGACGTGACAGAAGAAGTGGCCGTAGTAGAGCTTGTGGATCATCGGCGCGTCCACGTCATCGGGCAGAACTTCGAGCCAGTCGCGCTCATTACGCTTTAGCGCCACATCGAGTGCCACGATATCCTCGACCTCATCACTGTGAATGATGCGATAGCGCCCGGCGGCGCCGGCGGCGGCAAAGCGGTGCAGGAAGGCCTTTTTGCCCTCCTCCGTGCTGCACTCGAAATACTCCCCTTCGCGCGTGGCGAAATGCTGATCGAGCAGTGCCCGCGTACGCGCGATGTTCTCCTCGCCCACCTTGAGCAGCAGATGGTGCTCAAAGCGGTCGCGATAGTCGTTCATGCGCCTGGGCAGATGATCCGGGAACAGCCGGCCGAGCCTTTGCAATACACGATCGGTCACGTAATCCGGCAGAAAGCGCAGCCGATTGCAGACATCATCGATGCGATTCTTGCGATCCCACAGCGCCGGCAGCCGGTGAGTGCCCAGCGTCTGAATGGTGAGAAAGGTGTCCTTGCCATAGTGTTTGGCAATGTCATAGGCGTCGCGATGCATGTACTCACCGGCAATCGGCAGCGTCTCGAAATCAGACAATATCTTTCGGCGCAGGTCGGTCAGCTCAGAGGGATCATTGGTACCGATGTAGAACACCTTTGGGTTTTTCTCCTGCTCGAAGGTGTCCAGGCGCAGGGCGAATACCATCAGTCGCCCTGCGGAGCCTGCGGCTTCATGCAGCCGGCGCGGGTCGGCGTTGAAGCGCGCCGGCGTATCGGCATCGATATCGCGTACGTGCCGGTGGTAGTCCGGATCAGACGCCGCGGCATCGCTTTTGTCGATGTCGGATTCTCGGTAATCGCCGCGCTGCAACCGCTCAAGGACGGTATCCGGATCGTCGCCAAGCCGCACACCCAGATGATTGACCAGCTCAAGCTCACCCGCCTCATTCATGCGCGCATAGAGCGCCATTTCGGTGTAGGCAGGGCCACGCTTGATCAGCGAGCCGCCGGAGTTGTTGCACACCCCGCCAAACACCGAGGCGCCGATGCACGAGGAGCCGATCACCGAGTGCGGCTCGCGCCCCATGGGCGCCAGCGTCTTTTCGAGCTGATCCAGCGTCGCGCCGGGTAAACAGATTACCTGACGGCCCTCATCGATGGGCTGGATGATATTCATGCGCAGCGTACTGACAATCACGATCTCGCGGTCGTAATCGTCGCCGTCCGGCGTGGAGCCCCCGGTCAATCCGGTGTTGGCTGCCTGGGTGATCACGATGCGATCACTTTCCATGCAGGCCTTCAACACCTGCCACTGCTCAACCAGCGTGCCCGGCCTCACCACCGCCAGCGCACGACCGGTCCCGAAGCGAAAGCCGGTGCGATAGCGCCGGGTGCTGACCTCATCGCTGAGCACGAAGTCCCGCCCAACTATTGTCTCCAGCCGGACAATGAAATTCTCGCGCTCGGCCGTATCGGCGGGCTGTCGTTCGAGCATCTGGCACCAGGTCGTCATTGAAGTCTCCGCAACGTCGCCGCATCGAGACCGCCCAGGGCGATCTCGCGGGCCTGAATCATCAGGGGCTTTCCGGCAGGTCGGCATCCGCATGCCCTCGGTCGACGATCGACGCCTCAAACAGCGGTGGCAACATCAGGTAACGAGGCAGGCGTTCCTGTCATGCGGGTGTCGGCACTACATCAGAACATCATTGTGAAACCGATACGTGCTCATGACCAGCCTTCGGAGCACCGCCACAGGCGCCAACGACGTCAACACAGCAGAGCCACGCCGTGACGGAGACCGATCAGCCCCTCTTCAGCGTGATACGGGTCAGCTCCGAGGGCTTGCCCAGGCGCAGGGCAAAACCCATCCACAGCGCCGTACCATTGCTGACATACAGCGTCATGCCGTCCACGTCATAGCGCCCCGACACAAAGCCGTTGTTGGCGCGCGCCACGATTCGATCCATCCCTACAATCATGCCGCCATGGGTGTGGCCGGAAAGCTGCAGGGCCACGCCTTCCCGTGCCGCTGCCCGGGCATTTTTAGGCTGGTGATCAAGCAAAATGATCGGCACATCATCGCCTACGCCTGCAACGGCAGCCGCCACATCCGGCCCGGGCAATCCGCGACTGTTCCCGGCCGGGTCGGTGACACCGGCAATGGCCAGCTTCGCCCCGTCGCGTTCAATGAGCGCATGCGAATTGGACAGACGCTGCATGCCCAGCGACACGTAGTGCTGCATCCAGGCCTCATAGCCGAAATAGTATTCGTGGTTGCCGGGGATCACGAACACACCATCAGACGCACGAAGCCCGGCCAGCGGGGCGACATCGTCACGGCGGTTGTCCAGCGTGCCATCCATCAGATCCCCCGTGATCAGGATGGCATCAGCATTCAGCGCATTGGTGCGCTCAACCACCGCTCGCGTCCAGGCCTCTGGAAAGAGCCCGCTGATATGAAGATCGGTGAGCTGCACGATCTGATAGCCCTCAAACGCCGGCGCAAGCCCCGGAAGGGTGACCTCGATGTCCTTGACCGGCGGCACACGCACGGCCTGCTGCATGCCCCAGATGCCCAGTCCCAGTGCAGCCATACCGATCAGATAGCGCGCCATGGGTGGTGCGGCCATGCGCTGCTGCTTGAACAGCATGGTGATGATCATGACCAGATCCATCAGCAGCTGAAAGACCGCCAGCAGGATCAGCGCCCCAAAGAGTGCATTCATCACCATCGACAGGGGACGCGGGATTTCCGGCGAGAAGATCGATCCGGTGACCCAGCGGCTGATCAGATGCTGCTCGGCCACCACCAGAAGCACCAGCGCCAGGACCAGCTTGATCCAGAGTGGCGCCGTCAGCGGCAATAAATAACGAAGTGCAACAACGGCCCAGGGCAGGGCAGCCACCAGATGAAACATGGCGCATGACTCTTTTGATGGAATAAGTGGGAGCGAACACGGTCTGCAAAGGATAGCGGACGAACGAATACCCCATGATCCAGAAGTCTCATGCCACTGTCCTGAGTCGATCAGGCTGGGCCAGGCCGCCGTATCAACCTGTCTGCTGAAACGCCTCTCTGAAATGATCGCGCCCCACCTGCAGGTGGGGCGCGATCATTCAGGGCACCGCCGTTACGCGCGCGTCGCGGTAATGCGTTGATAGAAGGCCATACAGGCCGCGGCAAAGACGATAAAACCCAGCCATTGAGCGGTGTCGGCAAAATCACTGCCGACCAGCGCCAGTGGTGCCTCACTGCCGGTAAAGCCGATCACGCCAGCCATCAGTACGCCCATCAGGCTTTCCCCCACGATCAACCCCGAGGCCAGCAGCACGCCACGCTGCTGCGCGTGCTCGCGTGTGGCCGCCTCCCTGCGCGCCAGGCGGCGGGCGACACACCAGGAGAGCAGTGCCCCGATCACCAGCGGCATATTCACACTCGGCGGCAGATAGATGCCAAGCCCCACCGCCAGCACCGGCAGCCGGGCCGTACCGCCTCGACGGCGCAGCAGCTCATCCACGCCGATCAGCACCGCGCCCAGCGCCACGCCGATCAGCAGCATGTGGGTGTTGAGATCATGATTGAAGATACCACTGGCGATCTGCGACATCAGTGTCGCCTGCGGTGCGGCCAGCGCCTGGGCGGGGTCCATGCCCTCACGCGGCAACGCACCGGTAAAGCCATAGGCGTTGTATAAAAGCGTCAGCACCGGCGGGATGATCAGCGCACCGACCACACAGCCAATGATCAGTACCAGCTGCTGGCGCCAGGGCGTGGCCCCGACCAGATAGCCGGTTTTCAGATCCTGCAGATTGTCATTGGAGATCGCGGCGATGGCCAGAATCACCGACGTGGTAAAAAGCGCCAGCCCGACTGCCAGCTGTCCGCCAGCGGCCCCGGCAATGTCGGTGCTCACCCCGGACAGCGCCAGAATCAGCAGCGAGACCAGAATCACCGCGATGATACCGATGCCGGAGATCGGGCTGCTGGAAGAGCCGACCAGCCCCGCCATGTAGCCACAGGCCGCGGCGATCAGAAACCCGAAGACAAACGCAAACAGCACGCAGCCGATCACCAGTGACCAGAAGGCCAGCGATGACAGCCCCGGTGCATTGTCCTGAAGGAAGACCGCAAAGACCGCCACCAGCGCGATCAAAAGCACACCGGCGAGCCCCAGTATCCACACGCCCGGCAGATCACGATCGGTGCGCTCGATGGTGCTTTTGTCCGGTCGGGCAGAGGCGGCCAGCGCGTGTTTCAGACCCTCAAACAGTGCCTTCGACAGCGTGCCCAGCGTCCAGAGGGCGGCAATCGCGATCGTCCCCGCGCCCATGAAGCGCACATCGCTGGACCACAGCGCCATGCCCAGCTCGCTCAGCGACTGTCCCGGTGCCTGGGCGTGCGTCAGCGTCAGCCAGGGCACCGCCACGCCCCAGGCGATCAAAAGGCCGGTCAGCAGCGCCATACCACCCACAATGCCGACCAGATAACCCGCGCCTACCAGCGCCAGCGAAAAGCCGGTAGAGAGCTGAAAGGCGGCGCGACCGGCGCTGAACCACAGGCTGATACCATCGGCGAGCACCCGAAAGCCGCTGGCCAGCAGCGTAAAGACCGCTGCCGCCACACCGCCCAGAACAATATCACCGGCACCGGTGCCCTGGCGTTTGCCGCCATCGTCCTGAGCGGGGCGCTCACCGACCTTGAGAATCTCGGCAGCAGCGACCCCCTCCGGATAGGGCAGTGAACTCTGCACCACCATGACCCGCCGCAGCGGAATGGTATACAGCACGCCCAGGATGCCGCCGATGGCGCAGATCGAAAAGGCCTGCCAGAACGGAAAGCCGGCCCAGAAGCCGATCATCAAAAGCCCGGGCAGCACAAAGATGATTGCCGAGAGCGTTCCGGCCGCCGAGGCCTGGGTCTGCACCATATTGTTTTCGAGGATATTGGCATTGCGGCAGTAGCGCAGTACCGCCATGGAGATCACCGCCGCCGGAATCGAGGAAGCGAAGGTCAGCCCCACCTTGAGGCCGAGATAAACATTGGAGGCGGTAAAGACCACCGTAATCAGAGCCCCCAGCACGATGCCGCGCAGGGTCATTTCGGGCAGCGCCTGCCCGTGAGCATGAGACATTTAAACCACTCCTGATGCGTACGCGCCCTGCTGACCCGGCGCCTATGGGGCAACCATCGCAACCGCTGGCACGCACCATGACAATGCCCGACAAGCTTTGACGGACCTTAAGGTGTATCGCAAGGGGAGGGTTTTACTTCATTTGCAGGCAAAACGTCGAGCCCTGCTGGCTCTGCAACCGATCGGATCGGCTTTCAGCGCCAGCCAAAACAACAGCACCGCCCGGTGGGCGGTGCTGAAAGGACGGGCCTGACCGAACCTCTTCAGTCGGCGGTACCCTGTCCGCTTTGATCGTCAGAGCCCGAGGCGCGCTTGCCACTGCCACGGGTGGTCTTGCCGGCAGATTTGGAGGCTGCAGCGCCAGAGCCCGCCTTGCCGGCGGCTGTCGAGGCACTGTCCTGGGACGCATCGCTGCCAACTGACGCTGCGGGTGCATCATGTTCACCGGCCAGGCGCTCGGCCTCGGCGGTCGTACTGGCACCACCGGGTGCTGCGGCAGCACTCATTTCCGACGGTGTGGCCGCGCCGGGCTTGCCATCACGCTCGTCGAGGGCAGCCTCCAGACGGGTTACCTGCTTTTCGAGCGCTTCCACACGTGAACGGGTGCGCTGAAGCACTTCCATCATGACATCGAAGTCCTCGCGCGAGACCAGCTCCATGCGGTCAAAGGCGCTGCGCATGGCGCTTTGCACCGTGCGCTGAATTTCTTCGGGTCCGCGGGAGACGTCCTGCAGACGCTCACCGACCTGTTGCGCCAGTCGTCCAAAAATATCGTGCTTTGCCATGTCTGCCCTTCCTCTGATTGTCTGCGTTCCCTGAAAGAGAGGGTCGCCTGCCTCGCACCCGGGGATGCATGACGACAGTACCTGTCTACAGGATACGCAACATGACGCCGGAACGCCTAAAAACCGCAGCGCACCAAAAGCGAGCACCCGCCGGCGCCAACCATGCCATTTTAGTGCACACAAACACTCTTCATGCGCAATTGTGGTGCTTACATGAAATTACCAAAGCCACAACCCTTAAGTAACTTCATGTTTTTAAAGCACTCACCTTACGGTGGCACATTGCCTGCCATGTAATGCCCAGGCGCTGGTCAGCCCGAGCAGGCAATCGAGACAGGGATGAATATCCCGCCCCCTCTCGCAACGCCTGCATGACGCCGAATGATCGCACGCCACCGGATCCTTCGTGACCTCGCCTGATGTCATCTGACTTCGTACCGGCGAACGTGGCATTGACGCCGTCCAGACTCCGGCTGCAAGGATATAATCACATGAACGAACTTGTAGAAGTGCAGTACGCACTTGATACCTTTTACTTTCTGATCTGTGGTGCGCTGGTGCTATGGATGGCTGCCGGCTTCTCGATGCTGGAAGCCGGTCTTGTGCGGGCCAAGAACACCACCGAGATCCTGACCAAGAACATGGCGCTGTTTGCCATTGCCTGCACCATGTACATGCTGGTCGGCTATCACATTGTCTACCTGGGTGATGGCAGCAGTTTCCTGCCCGACTTCGGCTTTCTGATTGGCGCCGAACACAGCGCGGATGATGTGCTCACAAGCGGCGGTGACACCTACTATGCCGCCCGCTCGGATTTCTTCTTCCAGGTCGTCTTTGTGGCCACGGCCATGTCGATCGTCTCAGGCGCTGTCGCCGAGCGCATGAAGCTCTGGTCCTTTTTGCTCTTTTCGGTCTTCATGACCGGTCTGATCTATCCGGTTCAGGCCTACTGGTCCTGGGGCGGCGGCTTTTTGAGCGAGGCCGGCTTCAGCGATTACGCCGGTTCCGGCATCGTGCACCTGTGCGGTGCAGCCGCAGCTCTGGCCGGTGTACTAGTCCTTGGTCCGCGTCATGGCAAATACGGCAAGAACGGTGCCATCAACGCCATTCCGGGTGCCAATATGCCGCTGGCCACGCTGGGCACCTTCATCCTGTGGCTGGGCTGGCTGGGCTTTAACGGCGGCTCGGAACTCAAGCTTTCCGATATCAGCAGTGCCAACGCCGTGGCTCAGGTCTTTGCCAATACCAATGCCGCCGCCAGCGGTGGCGTGATTGCTGCCCTGATTCTGGCCCGTATCTGGTTCCGCAAGGCCGATCTCACCATGGGCCTCAACGGTGCGCTGGCAGGGCTTGTGGCGATCACCGCCGGGCCGTCTGCGCCAGGCATTCTGGCCGCTACCCTGATCGGTGCCGTGGGCGGTCTGCTGGTCGTGTTTGCCATCGTGGCACTGGACAAGCTGCGCATTGATGATCCGGTCGGTGCCATTTCGGTGCATGGTGTCGTGGGTATCTGGGGGCTGCTGGCCGTGCCGCTGACCGACAGCGAGGCTGGTTTCGGCGCTCAGCTTCTGGGCATGGCGACCATCTTCATCTGGACCTTTGTGGCAAGTCTTGTCGTCTGGCTGGCCATCAAGGCCGTCATGGGAGTACGTGTCAGCGCAGAAGAAGAGTATGAAGGCGTGGATGTCGCTGAATGTGGACTGGAAGCCTATCCTGAATTCACCGGTGGCAAGCGCTAGGCCGCTTTTCAAGGCACAGGGCCCGGGCGCCCGACATGGGCACCCGGGCCATGCCCTGGCATGCGAAAGCCGTCGCCACCATGGTCACATGGCAGAAGGATTCGGCGCCGGGTGTAATCATGCTTTTTCAAACCGGCAACCGGCACTGTATGCTTGAGCGACAGGGGCGCCGGCTCCGCCCAATTCAAAGACGATCAGGTGAGGACACGAAAGATGAAACTGGTATCTGCCATCATCAAACCCTTCAAGCTCGATGACGTACGCGAGTCGCTCTCCGAGGTTGGCGTTCAGGGGATTACCGTGACAGAGGTCAAGGGCTTCGGTCGTCAGAAAGGCCATACCGAGCTCTATCGCGGTGCCGAGTACGTGGTCGATTTCCTGCCCAAGGTCAAGATCGAGGTCGCCGTGGACGATGCCATGGTCGATCAGATCATCGAAGCCATCACCTCGGTGGCCAACACCGGCAAGATCGGTGACGGCAAGATCTTCGTGGCCCCGCTTGAGCAGGTCATCCGTATCCGTACCGGCGAAACCGGTCAGGATGCGGTCTGATCTCTCCCGAAAGACAGACATGAAAAAACCCGCCAATCGGCGGGTTTTTTCATGAGCGTGGCAGCGTTTGAAGCGACCGCACTGCTTACAGTGACAGCGCGTCGATATCAGCACGAGCAGACGACTGCGCGGCGCTGACCGCGTCTTCACCCATTCCCAGACCTTCGGCATAGATGAACTCGATGTCGGTCATGCCCAGAAAGCCCAGAAAGGTTCGCAGATAGGGCGTGACCAGATCATGATCGGTGTCGCGATGCAGCCCGCCACGGGTGGTCAAAACGATCACGCGCTTGCCGGTGATAAAGCCTTCTGGGCCCTGCTCGGTGTAGCGAAAGGTTACCCCGGCACGCGCCACGAAATCACACCATGTCTTGAGCTGGGTCGGGATGTTGAAGTTATACATCGGGGCCGTCACGACGATGGTGTCGTGGCTCTTGAGCTCCTCGACCAGCGTATCGGACAGTGCCAGCGCGTCCTGCTGGGATTGCGTCGGCTCGGCGATACTGCCGCGCAGCGCGGCCATCAGCTCGGCGTCGAGTACCTCGACCGGCGTGGCGGCCAGGTCGCGAACGGTAATGCTGCCGGCGCCATGACGGCTTTCAAAACGATCGCCCAGATAATCCGCCAGCTGGCTGGACTGGGAATATTCACCAAGAATGCTGGACTTGAGAATCAGTGCTTTCGACATGTCTTTATCCTTGAAAGTGATACACGACGATGGAATGGCGCCACTCTACACGTCCATTTAATTGAAGGTGAAGCGCAATCATTGCCGCCCTTGATTCGATTTTTTCGAATGCCATTGAAGCATCGCCCGTCTCATTGTCAGGCCATAAAAAAAGCGCCGGACCAGGCCGACGCTTTCAGGATCATGGACCGGCGCTGACACAGGCCGGTCCGGATATCGAGACAGATGTTACTTCTCGGAAGACGTTATCTTTCGACAGACGTCATTTTTCGACAAAGGCGCGCTCGATGACGTAGTCGCCAGGCTCGCCCATGCGCGGCGAGATGGTAAAGCCCAGTTCATTGAGCACCTGGCTGCTCTCCTCCAGCATCGCCGGGCTACCACAGATCATGGCGCGGTCGTGCTCGGGCGTCATCTGCGGCAGGCCGATATCGGCGGCCAGCTTGCCGGAGCGAATGTGGTCAGTCAGGCGTCCCATGGTATGGAACTCCTCGCGTGTCACGGTCGGGTAGTAGATCAGTTTTTCGCTGATCTCCTCGCCCAGAAACTCATGATTGGGCAGGTCGCGGGTAATGAACTCCTGATAGGCCAGCTCGCTGACGGTGCGCACGCCGTGAATCAGGATGACCTTGTCAAAGCGCTCGTAGGCTTCCGGGTCCTGAATCAGGCTCAAAAATGGTGCCAGGCCCGTGCCGGTGGAAAGCATGTAGAGATGACGCCCTTCCTTGAGATCATCCAGCACCAGCGTACCGGTGGGCTTGCGGCTGACCAGCAGCGAATCACCCACCTTGAGATGCTGAAGTCTGGACGTCAGCGGGCCGTTTTGCACCTTGATCGAGAAAAACTCCAGATGCTCTTCCCAGTTGGGGCTGGCGATCGAGTAGGCACGCGTCAGCGGCTTGCCGTCGACCTCAAGCCCGATCATCACGAACTGGCCGTTTTTAAAGCGCAGGCTGTCTTCGCGAGTGGTGCGAAAGCTGAACAGCGAATCGTTCCAGTGATGAACGCTCAGGACTTCGGTGGTAGCAAACTTGCTGGACACGTTGGAGAACTCCCTGACAATGGGTCGCATTTGCAGTGATAGTAAGTGGGCCTATTCTAGACATTGCACCCGCAGGCGTCACTGCACACAAGCGCCTTGATCAAGGCCGGTGCCATACCCTCCCAGTAAAAAGGGCCACACCGAGGTGTGGCCCTGATGCCCTTATGCAGGGCTTTAGTGACTCAGGCGGAACGCCCCGACCGTGGTGGCCAGCCGCTGGGCCTGCTGGTTCAACGACTCGGCGGCGGCGGCCGACTGCTCGACCAGCGCGGCATTTTGCTGGGTCATGTCATCGAGCTGGGTGATGGCCTGGTTGACCTGACCGATACCGGTGGACTGCTCGTTAGTGGCACGACTCAATTCCTCGATCACCGTGCTGACCCGCCCGACCCGCTCCACGATCTCGCCCATGGCATGACTGGTCGTGCTGACAAGCTCCGCACCGCTGGTGGTTTCACGACTTGAGGTGGTGATCAGCGTCTTGATGTCGGTCGCTGCCTGAGCGCTGCGGTTGGCCAGGTTTCTGACCTCCTGCGCCACCACCGCGAAACCGCGCCCCTGTTCACCGGCCCGCGCCGCCTCGACCGAGGCGTTCAGCGCCAGCAGGTTGGTCTGAAAGGCGATGCCGTCAATCACATCCACAATCGATTCGATCCTGCCGGAGGTTTCGCGGATGCGGGCCATGGTCGCGACCACGTTATGCATCTGTTCGCCGCCGCCGCGGGCCATGGTGGCCGCTTCATGGGCCAGACCGTTGGCTTCCTTCGTGGAAGAGGCCGAATGCTCCACGGTGCTGGTCAGCTCCTCCATCGCCGCGGCGGACTCTTCCAGATTGGCGGCGGTGGTCTCGGTGCGCCGGGACAGATCATGACCGCCGGCAGAAATTTCGGCCGCCGCGAGCTGTACCGAGTGGCTCGAATCACGAATGTCGATCAAAACGGTTTCCATGCGATCGACAAACTGATTGAAGGCTTCGGCCAGCTGCGCCGGTTCGTCGCGCCCCATCACCGGCAGACGCTGGGTCAGGTCTCCATCGCCGTTGGCGATCTGGCGCATGCGCTCGGCCATGGTCTTCAGCGGCCGGGCGATACGACGACCGACCATCCAGATCGCTGCCAGACCCAGCGTACTGACCAGCAGTCCGACCAGTGCCATGGTGATCAGTGCCTGACGCTGCTGATCCCGCAGCTCCTGCTGTAAAGCCGCAAAGTCAGCGTAGACAGCGCTTTTGGGCACGCTCAGCAGCAATTGCCACTTGGTCTGATCGCCGATAACCACCGGCAGTTGCAGGCTCAGGTTATCGCCACTGGATGTCATGGCAGCGCTGTCTACACCGGTCGTTAGCCGACGGGCCGTGGCGTCATCGAATATCTGAGTCACAGGCTGACCCGGGCTTTGCGCGTTCCCCGAATAGCCCACGATAGTGCCATTGGTCGAGACCAGGGCGATGCTGCCCGCACCGTCGTAGAGCCCCTGATTGGCATCGACCAGCATGCCCTGAATGAAGGCGAGCGACAGATCCACTCCGGCACTGCCACGAAAAGTGCCATTGACCATGATCGGCGCGTTGAACGAGGTCACCAGGATGGTATTGCCGTTGTAGTCATAGGATGCCGGGTCGATCACGCAGACCCTTCCTGTTTCGCGCGGGCAAAGATAGTACTCTCCTTCACGGATACCATTGGCCTGAGCTTTCGTGCTCTCCATGGTCTCTCCAAGCGCCAGCACATCAACGCTGCCGGTTTTGGTTCGATACCACCAGGGCATGAAACGGCCATTTTCACCGTAACCCAGTGCGGTCTGCCCCTGATGGTCGGCGTCATTATCGAAGGCACTGGGCTCCCAGCCGATGAAGGCGTCGAGCAGCTCGGGATTGTCGATCACGCGCTGGCGTACGATACGTGACATGTCGCGACGATCGATGGAGAGTTCTGGCGCACCATCACTACCCCGGGCCATCATGGCGTTGGTCTGCGCCAGTTCCTCGGCGATCTGCAAGGCCCGATCAAGGCGACTACTGATGTCGCCTGCCTGCGCTCGCCCCACTGCCTGCAGGCGGGCATTAATTGACTCATTGAGCTGCGCTTCGGTACGACTGGCCGTTTGCTGCTGGGCACGCGTCATGGCGACCAGTGAATACAGCACCAGCACGATCACTACCGCCAGCAGACAGGCACCTGCCGTGACGGTGACAAAGTTACGAATGGATCTGAACTGCATCATGAGGCGTTACCATGGGTTGCAAACGCGGGCCGGCGCCACGCAGGAAGTTAAGGGCAATAACGGCGACGCCAGCGCTGGACTTGATCAACAGGCATACTTCAACGGACAAAAAAACGGCCCCGCAGGGCCGTTTCAGGAGATGACATCAGGCGGGCGTACGCTTGCTAAGCCGGAACACACCGATGATCTGTGACAGTCGCTGTGCTTCCTGGGAGAGCGAATCCGAGGCCGCCGCGGACTCTTCCACCAGAGCGGCGTTTTCCTGGGTCATCTGATCCAGCTGGGTGACCGCCTGATTGACCTGGGATATCCCGGTATTCTGTTCATTGGCCGCAGTGGTGACCTCGGTGATCAGGCCATTGACCCGCTTGATCTGGCTGACGATATCTTCCATGCGCTCACCGGCCTTTTGCACCAGCGCCTGGCCGTTGACGGTTTTGGTCACCGAGGCATCAATGAGCTGCTTGATATCACGGGCCGCCTGGGTGCTGCGGTTGGCCAGGGTTCGGACCTCGGCAGCCACGACCGCAAAGCCTCGGCCCTGCTCGCCGGCACGCGCAGCTTCTACAGAGGCGTTGAGCGCCAGCAGGTTGGTCTGGAAGGCAATCGAATCGATCACCCCGATGATATTGGCAATCTCGCTGGACGAGGCGCTGATATCGCTCATGGTGCCGACCACCTCGGTCATTACCTGCCCGCCCTCTTCGGCTGCCCTTGTGGCCTGTGCGGTCAGCTGGGCGGCATGACGCGAGGATTCGGTAGAGTTGGCCACCGTACTGGTCAGCTGCTCCATGGCAGCGGCCGACTGCTCGAGGCTGGCCGCCGTGGTTTCGGTACGTCGTGACAGATCCATGCTGCCGGTCGAAATCTCGGAAGACGCCATGCGCACGTTCTCGCTGCTGTCACGCACGTCGCTCATAACGTGATCGATACGCTCAACGAACCGGTTAAACGATGCTGCAATCTGGTTGACCTCATCATTGCGAGCCGACAGGGGTAGACGCTGGGTCAGATCGCCCTCGCCTTCGCTGACATCCTGCATTGCATCGCGCACTTCATGCATGCGGCGGAAAATCGGCGTCAGCAGTGCCCAGATCATAAGGGCGGCAAGAATACCGACCACGATCAGGGCCACCACCGTGGTCTTGACCAGACTCACCATGCCAGCCATGGCCTCGCCACGATCCAGCGCCATGACCAGCGTCCAGCTGGTGCCCTCGATCGGCACTGCCGACAGCAGCACATCCTGCCCGCGCAGGGTCATCTCACGCAGCCGGTCCGAACCGGCCATCTGTGACAGGGTCTGCCAGCTCAGCCCCGCGTCCAGCTCGGTGGCCGGCTTCAGGATCAATGACTTGTCGGAATGGGCAATCATAATGCCATCAGAATTGACCATGAAGGCATAGCTGTGCGGCGTGGGGTCAACGGCATTGACGGTATCGATGACGCTGTCCATGTCCACATCCGAGCTGACCACACCGACAGTCTGCCCCTCACGCACGATGGGCGAGGCAAAGGAGACCACCATCTTGCCGGAAGAGGCATCCAGGTAGGGCAACGTGGCGATGGTATGCCCGGCCGCCACGGCCTGTTGATACCAGGGACGCTGGGTCGGCTTGTAGGTCGGCGGAACCTCCCAGTCGACGTCGCTGGTAATGTAGCGATCGTTATTGAAGCCGGCGTAGACCGTGATCATGTCACCGGCATCCGCGGCCAGGATAAACCGCGACAGGGCATCGTCGGTCAGCGCCTGACGGCCGGTGGCTTCAACCACATCCTTTTTGGCCCGACTCCAGTCACTGATGGCCGTAGCGTAGCCCTCTGCGACCGCGGCCTGGGAGTGGGTGATGGATTGCGTATTGTACTGGCTGGTGACGTAGTAAGTGGCAATACCGGTCAGTGTCAGGGCCAGCAATACGATTGCGAGGCAAAACACCAGAATGCGGGTACGAATGGAAGTCGGCACGAATGGCCCTCTTGTCCTGGATAAGGTCAAAACATTTGCCCTTCATAACGGCGCCCATGCCGCTGGACTTGATATCTGCTGTCTGTTGCTGCAGCTATCGTATCGATATCGAAACTCATGTCGTGATTACGCAAAAATCCCCCCGCCACAATGTGATTGTGACGAGGGCTCGGGTCAGGTGATGACACCGAATCAGGACATGCCGTGCTCGCGCAGCCGGAAAGCGCCGACCGTGGTGGCCAGCCGCTGGGCCTGCTGGTTCAACGACTCGGCGGCGGCCGCCGACTGCTCGACCAGCGCGGCATTTTGCTGGGTCATGTCATCCAGTTGGGTGATCGCCTGGTTCACCTGGCCGATGCCGGTGGACTGCTCGTTGGTGGCACGACTCAATTCCTCGATCACCGTGCTGACCCGTCCGACCCGCTCCACGATCTCGCCCATGGCCTGGCTGGCAGCGCTGACAAGCTCCGCGCCACTGACCGTCTCATGGCTCGAGGTGGTGATCAGCGCCTTGATGTCGGTCGCTGCCTGAGCGCTGCGGTTGGCCAGGTTTCTGACCTCCTGTGCAACGACTGCGAAACCGCGCCCCTGTTCACCGGCCCGCGCCGCCTCGACCGAGGCGTTCAGCGCCAGCAGGTTGGTCTGGAAGGCGATGCCGTCGATCACATCCACGATCGACTCGATCCTGCCGGAGGTTTCGCGGATGCGGGCCATGGTCGCGACCACGTTATGCATCTGTTCGCCGCCGCCGCGGGCCATGGTGGCCGCTTCATGGGCCAGACCGTTGGCTTCCTTCGTGGAAGAGGCCGAATGTTCCACGGTGCTGGTCAGCTCCTCCATCGCCGCAGCGGACTGTTCCAGGTTGGCCGCCGTATTTTCGGTACGTCGGGAAAGATCGTGCCCACCGGAGGAGATTTCGCCGGCCGCACTCTGGACCTGGCTTGAAGCATCGCGAATCTCGATCAGCGTATCGTTCATGCGATCAGCGAAAGCGTTGAAGGCGGTCGCAATGGCAGAGATTTCATCACGCCCTTCAACCGGCAGACGCCGGGTCAGATCCCCCTCACCGCTGGCGACGTTCTCCATCGCCTCACGGGCCCGTCGCAGACGCGCCAGCACCGGTTTGAGCGCCAGCCACAGCACTAATCCTGCCACCAGCGTGCTGATAACCAGCGCCGCCAGCGTGGTATTACGAATCGAGGCCAGTCCTGCCAGCGCCTCATCGCGATCCAGCGCAATGTTCAGTTGCCAGTCCACGCCCGGGATGGGCGTGGCCGAGATCAAATAGTCATGATCGTTGATGCTGACGTCGGTCAGGGCATTGCGGCGCGCCATGTCGGTCAGAGCCGTGGCACTCAGCGTTGGTGACAGATCGGTGGCAGGCTTGAGAATGCGTTCGGCATCGGCGTGCACAATGACACGGCCACTGCCATCGGTAATGAATACCCGGCTTGAAGGCGTGGGGCGAATATTCAGCGTCTGGGCGCTGACCTGATCCATGACCGCATCGGCGGCCACTACGGCCATGGTCTGTCCATTCACCACAACCGGGGTGGCGAAGGCCAGCGCCAGTCCGCCCGTCATGGCGTCCTGATAGGGCTCGGTCACAATGGTGTTACCCGCGGCAGCAGCCTGCTGGTACCAGGGACGCTGGGTCGCGATAAAATCTGCCGGTGGTGTCCAGTCATTGGAAAACAGGGCGCGCCCGTCCTGCCAGGCCACATAGGTGACCGACAGATCCCCCGCTTCATTGGCCTTGCGAAGGCCGGCCATGACATCACCCTCTTCAAGATGATGGGCCACGGACTCCACGATACGGCGTCGGTTATCAAACCACTGAGCAATGGTATCTGCCCCGCTTTTGCCCAGTGCCGAGGCACTCTGCTGTGCCGTTTGAAGCTGTGCTTCACGACTGGCGGTATAGATCGTGATGCCGGTTACGACCAGCGCCATGGCCACAAGAGCCATACAGATCAACTGAATACGAGTACCGATGGAGCGCCGCATGGAAAATCCCTTCATTGCGTCAGACATCAAGAGGATTAATTAACGACGCCAGGTGATCAGAGCTTGAGCACAGCGAAGAATCATGGGGATGAGGCATTTAAAAAACCGGCCGGGGAGGCGCCGACCGGCGGAAGAAACGACGGCTTCTGTTTTTGGACCCGAGTCAGTGACCCAGAATCTGCCCGAGAAATTCGCGGGTACGTGCCGAGCGGGGGTCGTTGAAAAAGGTTTCGGGCGGGGCGGACTCGATGATCTGCCCTTCATCCATGAAGATCACTCGATCCGCCACGGTTTTGGCAAAGCCCATCTCGTGCGTGACACAGAGCATGGTCATGCCCTCATGGGCCAGCTCGATCATGACGTCGAGCACCTCCTTGATCATCTCCGGGTCGAGTGCCGAGGTCGGCTCGTCAAAGAGCATCACCTCCGGGTGCATGCACAGCGCCCGCGCAATCGCCACACGCTGCTGCTGACCGCCGGAGAGCTGCCCCGGATACTTGTGGGCCTGATTGGCAATCCGCACCCGCTCCAGATATTCCATTGCACCTTTTTCGGCCTCGCGGCGGGGCTTTTTCTGTACCCAGATGGGCGAAAGGCAGCAGTTTTCCAGCACCGTGAGATGCGGAAAGAGATTAAAGTGCTGGAAGACCATGCCGACGTTGCGCCGAATCTGCTCGATGCGTTTGACATCGTTGGTCATGGGGATGCCATTGACCACGATCTCCCCCTGCTGATGCGCCTCCAGATGGTTGATGCAGCGAATCAGGGTCGACTTGCCCGACCCCGAGGGCCCACAGATGACGATGCGCTCGCCACGGGCCACACTCAGATCGATATCGCGCAGGACATGAAAGTCCCCATACCATTTGTTCAGCCGCGATATCTCTACCATGGAGGTGGCTTCCCCTGCGGTGGCAGCCCCTTGCTGGATATCGTTCATGACAGACACTCCCGATGCACGACACGCCCGTGCCGTGCTGATAGTGATAGGTGTTAGCGCTGGTAGCCCTTGTCGAGGCGGCGCTCGATGATCTGGCTATAGCGCGACATGCCAAAACAGAAGACCCAGAATACCAGCGCCGCGAACACGTAACCCTCGATGGCAAAGCCCAGCCAGTCGCTGTCGGTCAGCCCCGCCTGAATGATCGACAGCACATCGAAAAGCCCGATGATCAGTACCAGCGAAGTGTCCTTGAACAGCGCAATGAACGTATTGACGATGCCGGGAATCACCAGCTTGAGGGCCTGGGGCAAAATGATCAGCCGCATGCGCAGCCAGTAGCCCAGCCCAAGGGCTGCACCGGCCTCGCCCTGGCCCTTGTCGATGGCCTGCAGTCCGCTGCGCACCACTTCAGCCATATAGGCGCTCCAGAACAGCATGATGCCGATCAGCGCCCGCAGCAGCTTGTCGAACTCCACCTCTGCCGGTACGAACAGTGGCAGCATGACCGATGACATGAACAGCACCGTAATCAATGGCACCCCACGCCAGAACTCGATAAAGATCACGCAGACGGCCCGCACCAGCGGCATTTTCGAACGCCGCCCCAGTGCCAGTACAACGCCCAGCGGCAGTGAGCCCACGATACCTACCGCAGCGATGGTCAGCGTCAGCATCAGCCCGCCCCAGGCCCGCGTCGGCACATGAGCCAATCCGAACACGCCGCCCAGCAGCAATACCCAGGCAATGATGGGCAGACCGACCAGCGCCATCAGCGCCGCCACCTTTTTACCCGGCAGACGCGGTATGACCAGCCAGGCAATCAGGGCGAAGAAAAGCCCCAGCACGATGTCCACCCGCCAGCGCTCGGCCACCGGATAGAAGCCATAGACAATCTGGCTCCAGCGGGTGGAAATGAACACCCAGCAGGCACCGTCACCGGTGCAGTCGGCACGCGAATTGCCCACCCAGTCGGCTTCGATCAATGCCCAGTCGATGACCGGCCAGACCAGCCGCGCAATGAGCAGCAGTGTCACGATCGACACCACGCTGTTGATCGGCCCCGAGAAAAGCCGCGTACGCAGCCAGTACATGGCCCCGCCCTGAGGGGTGGGCGGCGGGCGCGAGGCGATAAGCCTCTCTTCACTGTCTGAAGACATGGCAGACATCTCAACGCTCCTTGAGCGACATGCGCGCGTTGTAGACATTCATCAGTGCCGACACGACCAGCGAAATGCTCAGATAGACCAGCATCGTCATGGTCATGACCTCGATGGCCTGACCGGTCTGATTGAGCGTGGTGCCGGCAAAGACCGCGACCAGATCGGGGTAACCGATGGCCGTGGCCAGTGATGAATTCTTGATCAGGTTGAGATACTGACTGGTGACCTGAGGCACCATCACCCGCATGGCCTGAGGAATGACGATGCGACGAAGGGTCAGACCGCCCGGCAGTGACAGCGAACGCGCCGCCTCGGTCTGGCCACGCGGCACGGACTGAATCCCCGAGCGCACGATCTCGGCGATAAAGGCCGCGGTATAGATCGACAGCGCCACCCAGAGGGCGACCAGCTCCGGCAGCACCTGCATGCCACCCCGGAAGTTGAAACCGGACAGCGCCGGCACCGACCAGGATAGTGGCGACCCGGTCACCAAGAACACCGCGAGTGGCAAGCCGATCAAAATCACCAGGCTCAAGGGCAGTACCGGCCATTGCGCCCCCGTCGCCGCCTGCCGCCGCCGGGCCAGGATCACCAGTGCGATGACCGCAATGATCGCCACCCCCAGCGCAATCGGTGTGGCCGCAAAACCAGGCAGTGTCTCGGGCGCGGGCATGACAAGGCCGCGAACATTGAGAAAGAAACTGTCAAACACCGTAATGCTCTGGCGTGGTGAGGGCAGCGCGCGCAATACGGCGAAGTACCAGAACAGGATCTGCAACAGCAGCGGAATATTGCGAAAGATCTCGACATAGGCCCCGGCCAGCCGAGCCAGCAACCAGTTGGGCGACAATCGCGCCAGACCGACCAGAAAACCAATGATCGTGGCGGCAACAATCCCCATCGCGGAGACCAGTAGCGTATTGGCAAGCCCCACCAGAAAGGTGCGCCCATAGGTGCTGGCGTTACTGGAATAGTCGATCAGGGTCTGGGAAATTGAAAATCCGGCTCGATGGTCGAGAAACCCGAAACCGGTACGAATGCCTCGGGCATCCAGGTTCGCCATGGTGTTGTGCACCAGAAAGGCGATGATGCCCAGCACTGTCACCAGCAGCAGTGCCTGAAAAAACAGGGCACGTACCGACGGATCACGCCATAGCGGTCCGCGACCGCGGCGTGGAATGGAAGTGGAGGGACGCAACATGAGCAGTAGTCTCCAGGGCCGTGATGGCCGGCCTCGGAGGCCGGCCCTGCGTCAAGGACAACGCGCCGAAGCGCGTGGCTTGTGCCCTACCGCACCGGCATGCCGTATTGGAGACCACCATCGGTCCACAGCGCATTTTCGCCGCGCTCAAGCTCAAGAGGCGAGCCCTTGCCAACGTTGCGCTCAAAGATTTCGCCGTAATTGCCGACCTGTTTGACGATGTTGTAGGCCCAGTCGTTGGACAGCCCCATCTGCTCGCCGAAGTTGCCATCCTTGCCCAGCAGGCGGGCATCGTCAGGAGACTTGGGCGCATCGCGCATCTGATCGACGTTGGCGCTGGTAATGCCGGATTCCTCGGCATTGAGCATGGCGTAGAGCGTCCAGCGCACTACTTTCATCCACTGCTCATCACCCTGGCGTACGACCGGGCCCAGCGGTTCCTTGGAGATTCGTTCGGGCAGGATCACGGCGCTGGACGGATCAGACAGCTGTAGCCTCAGCGCCGCCAGCTGAGAAGAGTCCGAGGTCAACACATCGCAGCGTCCGCTGTCGAAACCGGCGGCGGTCTGATCGGCCTCATCGAAGCTGACCGCGTTATAGGTCATGTCGTTGGCACGGAAGTAATCGGCCAGATTGAGTTCCGTGGTGGTACCGGCAGAAACACAGACCGAAGCGCCATCGAGCTCCTTCGCACTCGAGACGCCGAGGTCCTTGCTCACCATCATGCCCTGACCGTCATAGAAGGTGACGCCAGCAAAGGTCAGCCCCATCGAATTATCGCGCGAGGCCGTCCAGGTCGTGTTGCGTGAGAGCAGGTCAACCTCGCCGGACTGCAGGGCAGTAAAGCGCTCCTTGGCGGTCAGCGGGGCGAAGGTGACCTTGCCGGGATCTCCCAGTACGGCCGTGGCCACGGCGCGACACACATCCACATCGATGCCCTGCCACTGCCCCTGGGCGTTGGGAGAGGAAAATCCTGCCAGCCCGTCACTGACGCCGCAGCGCAGCTGGCCACGACTTTTGACATCATCGAGCGTGGCACCATAGGAGGTCGATGGCGCCAGCGTAGCGACCGTTAAAAGCCCTGCCGTTGATGCCCATGCCCAGGGTTTTTTTATTGTCATGTTCATTGCAACACTCCGGGTTGTTGAATGATGCGACCTCATGGCGCTTGCCAGAGGCGTCTGTAACGTTATAGCAAGGAATATTCCAAAACGTAAAAAAACGGCGCCATGGCGCCGTTTTAGGAGAGAAAGAGGATTTTTGAGGAAACCTGACCGCAGGCCCGGAGTCAGGAATATGATGAAATTGTCACACAATGGTGCAGGTGCTCACCGACCATGCACCAGGATGAGACCCGCTTCCGGATCAGGGATCGGCCAGCGTCTCGGGCAGGGAAAGATTCTCACACTGTACGCGGTTCAGTGCGCTCAGAAGGCGGGACGCAGCGGCACCGCCCATGCCAGGATCGGTCGCCAGCCTCTTGCGATAGCGTCCGACCCATCGATAGACACCATCACGCAGCGACGCGGGCAGCCATCGGATACCGGCCGCGGCCGACCAGGGTGTCTTCAGTGACTGCGCCGTTCGCCAGAGTCCATCACTGTCGCGATAAAGGGCGCCGCCTCGAATCAGCCACATGCTATCCAGATCATCGGCATCCTCGTCGAAATGCGCGCCCAAACGGTGTCCCAGCGCCGATTGCAGCGTCACCAGTCCCGTGACCGGGTGCGACTCATGGGCAAGGATAAAATGCACCGACCGGCGGCAGAGCGGACAGTCGCCATCAAAGACCACCAGCTGGCCCGGCCAGTCCGGGGCCGCTGGCGGTGTGACCGGCCTATCCGCGGTGGTACTGGGGGCTGAGTTCATGTAACGCCTCGATGAAGGCCTGCACGTTCTCGATCGGCGTGAACTGGGAAATGCCGTGGCCCAGATTGAACACGTGGCCGTTGCCTGGTCCGTAACTTTCCAGAATGCGCGCGACTTCGTCACGAATGACCTTCGGCGAGCCAAACAGCGCCGACGGATCGAGATTGCCCTGCAGCGCGACACGATCGCCTACACGGGCACGGGCATCGCCCATTTCGGTGGTCCAGTCCAGTCCGACGCCGTCGGCGCCGATATCGGCGATGCTTTCAAGCCACTGACCGCCGTTTTTGGTAAAGACGATCACCGGCACGCGACGCCCGTCATGCTCGCGGATCAGACCGCGCACGATCTTCTCCATATAGGCCAGCGAGAAGGCCTTGTAAGCCGGCGTGGAGAGCGCCCCGCCCCAGGTATCAAAGATCTGTACCGCCTGAGCGCCGGCGCGAATCTGGGCATTGAGATAATCGGTCACGGCCGTGGCCAGCGTCTCGAGCAGCTGATGCAGCGCTGCCGGGTCGCCGTAAAGCAGTCCCTTGACGTGTCTAAAGTCCTTGCTGGGACCGCCTTCCACCATGTAGGTCGCCAGTGTCCAGGGGCTGCCCGAAAAGCCGATCAGCGGCACGCGACCGTTGAGCTCACGCCGGATCGTCGAGACGGCATTCATGACATAGTCAAGATCGCGCTCGGCGTCGGGCGCCTTCAGGGCATTGATGGCCGCCGCGTCACGGACCGGACGCTTGAACATCGGCCCTTCGCCCTGCACAAAGTAAAGCCCCAGGTCCATGGCATCAGGAATGGTGAGGATGTCGGAGAACAAAATGGCCGCATCCAGATCAAAGCGCTCCAGCGGCTGCAGGGTCACTTCACAGGCCATGTCGCGGTTGCGGCACAGATCCATGAAGCTGCCCGCCTGCTTTCGAACCCTGAGATACTCGGGAAGGTAGCGGCCGGCCTGGCGCATCATCCAGACCGGTGTACGGTCAACGTCCTGCCGCGCCAGGGCGCGCAAAAAGCGATCATTTTCGAGAGTCATGCAGACAAGATCATCCGACAAAAAAATGTCGTTTCATTGTAGCTCAGACAGTCCTGCTGCAGGAGAGCCCATCATGGTGCAATATGTAGGGCCTGCCCTTTCCACCCGACATCACCCGGGCACCATCGTGGCATGTGTAGATAAATGTAACCTGCGCTGCCAAGATAGCTTCCAAAGCCAACATGACGGCTTGCCAACAAGATTGAGGTTACCGTGACGATCAGATTTATCGCCAGTTCGCGTCTCCCCATGCCCTGGGCCACGTTTACCATGCATGGCTTTGAAGATGACGAGACCGGCAAGGATCATGTTGTCCTCACGCTGGGCGATGTGGCCGATGGTGACCCCGTGCTGGCTCGAGTGCACTCCGAGTGCCTGACCGGTGATGCGCTCTTTTCAATGCGCTGCGACTGCGGCTATCAGCTTCAGGTCGCGCTCAAGCGCATTGCCGAAGAGGGTCGCGGTGCCCTGCTTTATCTGCGCCAGGAAGGTCGCGGCATTGGCCTCATGAACAAGATCCGGGCCTATCACCTTCAGGATGGTGGCGCCGACACGGTCGAGGCCAACGAAGCACTGGGCTTTGAAGCCGACATGCGTCGCTATGACATCTGCATTCCGATGCTCGAAAAGCTCGGCATCTCCCGGCTGCGATTGATGACCAACAATCCGCGCAAGGTGCTTTCCCTGCAACAGGCCGGTATTGAAATCAGTGAGCGCGTGCCGCTGACCACCGGCCTTAACGCCCACAACGAGCAGTATCTGTCGACCAAGGTCGGCAAGCTTGGCCATATGATGGCCCTTGATGAGTTTGAAGCCGCCAGCGACGTCGACCGCGAACGCACCTGATCTCGAATCGCTTGCCATCCGGGCGCCTTGTCAAGGCGCCCGGAAGACCACTCAGTCGATATGGCGCGGGTAATAATGCGGATCAAAACGCCAGCTCATCACCAGCATGATGGCAAAGAGCCCGGCCAGCGCCACCCAGGCGGTGTCAAAGCCCGAGAGCATGTCACGCGCCATGCCGGAAAGCAGCGTGGCCACGGCCGCGACCAGATAGCCATGGCCCTGCACAAAGGCCGCCAGATCCCCCACGCGGGCCGGATCACGATGGTGATCCATCGGCACCAGCACCGACAGCGAGAAAAGCGCGCCGATCCCCAGCCCCAAAAGCGTGCCCCACAGTACGGCAAAAGCCACGCCGTCAGGTTTGACATACAGCCCGACAAAGCCGATCAGCGACATCCCTACCGTCAAATACAGCGCCCGGCGTCGGTCCAGACTGTAACGCACCAGAAACGGCGCACCGACACTGGCCACCACCTGCAACAGGGTCACGTAGCCCAGCAGTAATCCTGCATCCCCGGCACTCCAGCCCAGTGCCAGATAATAGGGTGGCAGCCACGCCATGACACAGGCATAGCCGGCCGTACCGAAGCCGAAAAAGAGCGCCAGCGTCCAGGCTCGCGGAATGTGTGACAGCGGCGTAGCCTCGGCAGAGCGCTCACGCGGCACGGGCGTGAGCATCTGACCGCCATGGCGGTGCCATAACAGCAGCGCTATCGGCACCAGGATGGCCCAGCCGGCAAGCCCCAGTCGCCAGCCGCCGAGGGCGGCAAACCAGGGCGCCAGCCCGGAGGCCAGTGCTCCACCGCCGATGATCGCGCCGATATAGAGTCCGGTGGCCGTTTCTACCGTATTGGGCAGCGTGACCTTGATCAGGGCCGGCATCAGCGCCTGAATCAGGGCAATACCGGCACCAATCGCGATCGCGGACAGGGCCAGCAGCATGAAGCTGTCTCCGAACAGCCGCATCAGCGACGCCAGGCCGATCAGGCTCAGCGACCCCATGACGATACGATGGCGGTCCCAGCGCCGGATCAGCTGCATGCCCTGAAAGCAGGCCAGCCCCATCGCAAGAAACGGCAGTGTGGTCAGAAGTGACGCCGTAGTATAGCTCACCGACAGCTCGCCCTGAATCCGGTCCAGCAGCGGCCCGACGGCGGCAATCGAGGGACGCAGATTGAGCCCGACCCACACGATCAGCACATACAGCCATAGATAGCGTGCGGTGGGTTGCTCAAGTCTTGCGTCGGTGACCTTCATGACACTCCCCGGTGAATGAATGACGAACGCCGCGAGCCAATATCGGCGGCGGCGACGCCATGCTAGTCACCCAGAGGCAAATTTGCCATGACGACAGCGCCCGCGGTCGGGAAGGGATGAGTTATGCTCGACGTCGAAAGTTCGACCATAACAACACGATGAGAAAAGAGAGAGAGGGAATGGACACACCACGCCACCAGATCACCATGACCGTGCTGATGACCCCGAACATGGCCAATTTTTCCGGCAAGGTTCACGGCGGCACGCTGCTGAAATATCTCGATGAAGTGGCCTACGCCTGCGCCAGCCGCTGGGCCGGTCACTATGTGGTCACGCTGTCGGTGGATCAGGTCATGTTTCGCCAGCCCATCCATGTCGGCGAGCTGGTGACCTTTCTGGGCTCGGTCAACTACACCGGCCGCTCCTCGATGGAGATCGGCATCAAGGTGATTGCCGAGGACATTCGCGCCGGCGTGGTCCGCCATACCAACAGCTGCTACTTCACCATGGTGGCCGTCGGTGATGATGGTAAATCGGTCGAAGTGCCCCAGCTTGAACCAGTCACCGACGTCGAACGACAGCGCTTTGAGTCGGGCCTGCGGCGACGTGAACTGCGCCGCGAGATGGAGCAGCGCTTTCACGAGATTCGCCATCGCGAAAGCACCGAGTAAGCGCCGGTCTGCAACATGGCCCCGGATAATGGCTATCCGCGGGCCTGCTGGATACGCTCATAGGCGTTGCTGATTTCGCTGGTGCGCTGTTCGGCCATGCGCCGCATGCTGTCAGGCATCCCCTTGCCGGCCAGCTTGTCGGGATGGTTCTGGCTCATGAGCTTGCGATAGGCCCGCTTGACCTCGGCATCGGTGGCCTCGGACGACACACCCAGCACCCGGTAGGCTTCTTCCAGCGGCTGGGCGCTCTCCTGAGTACCACCACCGCTGGCCGCAGCGTTGAGCATTGCTTCGAGACGCGCAATCTCCTCCTGTGAACAGCCCAGCCCACGCGCCACGCGCATCAGCATGTCGCGCTCGGACTGCTCGACCTTGCCATCGGCGGCCATCGCCACAAGCTGAACCTGGAAAAAGACCTGCAAAAGCCCGCGCTGCGCGCCAACGATCTGGCGTAATCCGGCAAGCTCGGCCTCAAGATCAAAACCTGTTTGCTGACCGCGCTCAAAGTCGGCGCGCGCCTTCTCACGCTGGGTGCCGTTGAGGTTGAGCCGATCAAATACCGCCTCGGCACTGCGGCGCTCATGCTCGGACACCTCGCCATCGGCCCGACTCATGGCGCCCATGACCGAGAAGGTGGCCGAGAGGAAGCGGGTCTGGCGCTCGGCCAGTTTCCCGATCAGCTTGACGCGCAGCCAGCGCACCAGGGCGTAGCCCAGCAGGCCACCAATCAGAAGCCCGGGCAACCGGCCCACGGCGTAGCCGATCATGGCGGCAATAAAGATAACAATCAGCATGAGTCGAGTCTGTTTCCGGTAGTTTGAGGGAATCAGTGAGTCAGGCGGCGGCGAATCGAGGCCTCGATGCCCTCGGCATCCAGCCCGCATTCGGCCAGCAGCTCACCCGGTGTGCCGTGCTCGATGAAATGATCGGGAATGCCCAGGTGCAGAAGCGACGTGCGGACATCCGAGGCGGCCAGCAGTTCACCTACACCGCTGCCTGCCCCGCCGGCAATCACGTTCTCCTCGATCGTCACGATCAGGCCATGCTCGTTTGCTGCGGCGAGTACGGCTTCGCTGTCCAGCGGTTTCACAAAGCGCATGTCATACACCGTGGCATCAAGGCGCTCGGCGACCTCGAGTGCCTGGGTCAGCAGGCTGCCAAAGACCAGCAGTGCCACCCCCTGCTCGCCCTTTTGGCCTTCACGACGCAGGTCGGCCCGGCCGATCTCGAGCGGCTCAAGGCCCGGTTCAAAGGCGGTGCCCGGCCCGGTGCCTCTCGGGTAACGCACGGCTGCAGGACCTTCATACTGATAGGCCGTGGTCAGCATGCGATAGCACTCACGCTCGTCACTGGGCGCCATGACCACCATACCCGGCACGCAGCGAAGGTAGGAAAGATCCAGCGTGCCGTGATGGGTCGCGCCGTCCTCACCCACCAGACCGGCGCGGTCGATGGCAAAGGTGACATCGAGGCCCTGCACGGCCACGTCGTGCACCAGCTGATCGTAGCCGCGCTGCAGGAAGGTGGAATAGATCGCCACGACCGGTTTGACGTCTTCACAGGCCATGCCGGCGGCCAGTGTCACCGCATGCTGCTCCGCGATGGCCACATCGTAATAGCGCTCCGGATGTTCCTTCGAAAAACGAATCATGTCGGAGCCTTCACGCATGGCAGGCGTGATGCCAACCAGACGCGCATCGCGCTCGGCGGTGTCGCACAGCCACTCGCCGAAAACGTTGCAGAACTTGAATTTCTTCGGGGCGGGCACCGGCGGCGCCTCGACCTTCTCCTTTTCGAGCTTGGTAATGGCGTGATAACCGATCGGATCACCCTCGGCCGGTTCAAAGCCCTTGCCCTTGCGGGTGACGATATGCAGAAACTGCGGCCCCTTGCGGTTCTTGAGATCGCGCAGGGTGCGAATCAGAAGCGGCAGGTCATGACCGTCGATGGGACCAACATAGTTGAAGCCCATCTCTTCAAAGAGCGTGGCCGGCGTCAGCATGCCCTTGACGTGTTCTTCGGTCCGTCGGGCGATGTCCAGCGCGCCGGGCAGATGCGAGAGCACCCGCTTGCCGCCCTCACGCGCGGCCACATAGGGGCCGCTGTTGAGAATGCGCGCCAGATAGGTGGCCATGCCTCCGACATTTTCCGAGATCGACATCTCGTTGTCATTGAGCACGACCAGCATGTTGGCATCGACGTGGCCGGCGTGCGCCAGCGCCTCGAACGCCATGCCGGCCGTCAGGGCGCCGTCACCGATCACGGCACAGACGCGTCGGTTCTCGCCGCGCGTACGGGCTGCCAGCGCCATGCCCAGTGCCGCCGAGATGGACGTACTGGAGTGCCCGACGCCAAAGGTGTCATAGGGCGACTCCTCGCGACGCGGGAAGGCGGCCAGCCCCTGGTAGCGCCGCATGGACTCCATCGCTTCACGTCGGCCGGTAAGAATCTTGTGCGGATAGGTCTGATGCCCTACATCCCAGACCAGCCGATCATGGGGAGTGTTGTACTGCTGATGCAGCGCAATGGTCAGCTCGATGACGCCAAGCCCGGCGCCAAAGTGCCCCCCTGTACAGCCGACGCTGTAGAGCAGATAGGCCCTGAGCTCGTCGGCCAGACGCAGCAGTTGCTGCTCATCGAGACTGCGCAGATCGGATGGCGCCTCGATGAGATCGAGCAGCGGCGTGGCCGGTCTTTTAGTGGGAATATCGTCAAACAGCTTCATAGCGCCTCAATGGCCTGTCAGGATCCTGTCCCTGGTCCTGTAATGCCCCGGGACATCAAAGGGTATCTTGTCCGGCGTGATGCCGGGGTCGTCTCAGTGATCCCGCTCGATCATGTAACGGGCAAGCGCTGCCAGTGTCTCTCCGCGCTCGCCCAGCGGAGCCAGTGCCGCCAGCGCCTGATCCAGCAGGGCACGGGCGCGGCGCTGCGCCTCTTCAAGCCCGAGAAGTGCCGGGTAGGTCGGCTTGTCACGCAGCGCATCAGCGCCCTGGGTCTTGCCAAGCACCTCGGTCGACCCGGTCACATCCAGAATGTCGTCCTGAATCTGAAAGGCCAGACCGATGGCTCGAGCGTACTCGCTCAGGGCCTGAAGATGCACGGGCTGTACGCTCGGGGCGGCCAGCGCCCCCAGCGACAGCGCGGCCTCGATCAGCGCGCCGGTCTTGTGATGATGGATCGCCATGAGCGCGTCCACATCAAGCTGTCGCCCGACAGCGTCAAGATCCAGCGCCTGACCACCGGCCATGCCGGCGCGCCCGGCACAACGGGCAAGCGTTGCCACCATCTCGGCCGCCCGCGGCTGCCCGGTATCGGCCAGCACTTCAAAGGCCAGTGTCTGCAGGGCGTCTCCCGCCAGCAGCGCCGTGGCTTCATCAAAGGCTCGATGGCAGGTCGGACGTCCACGACGCAGGTCGTCGTCATCCATACAGGGCAGATCATCATGAACGAGCGAATAGGCATGGATCAGCTCAATGGCCACAGCGGGCGCTTCCAGTGCCGCGTCGTCTGCTGCCAGTGCCTGACCGGCGGCATAGACCAGAATGGCACGCAATCGCTTTCCGCCGCCCAGCACGCTGTAGCGCATGGCCTCTTCGAGCCGAAAGGCCTGCGAAGGCGCGGCACTTTCAAGCACTGTGCTCAGCTGCGTTTCGATCCTGTCGCGCCACGTTGCCATCAGCACGCCAACATCCACCCTCGCCGTATCCACCGTCATCTCTCACCCATCATGCGTCGTTGTCGTGCGATTGTTCATTCAGCGGCGGGGACACCAGAGCGCCGTCATCCTGCTCCAGCAGCTGTTGCACCCGCAGTTCGGCCTGCTCGAGTCGAGCGCGGGCATCTCGCACCAGCGCGATACCACGCTCGAAATCTTCAAGCGACGCTTCAAGGCCCGAGTCTCCGGATTCAAGGCGTCTGACCAGGCCCTCAAGCGCGGCAAGGGTACCGGCGAAATCGGATGGGGTCTGCGCTGCAGGCGTCGATGACGCCGCCGCAGCCTGATCGTTTAAATGAGCGGACTCGGGCCGTTGTGTCATGCATCATCCTGTAAACGCCGGAACATGGCTTGAGATCAAGGCGTCGGTCACGATCAAGCGCCGACCGTCAGCAAGTATACACATCCGTTACGCTTTTGACGCCGCCCGCCCCTCGTATCAGGGCACGGCACCCACGCGTGTGACAAGAGCGTTCATGCATCAAATTCATGCAGCACACGCGGAGCTTTCACTGTGCCGTGCGCGGCGGGCCCATGCACCCTGACCGGCGCCATGGTAGGATAAGCCCCCCGCCGAGGCGGGCTATCCGGGCAGCCTCTCCCGCTGCCGTATCGATGCCCGATAACTTTCGGCCGATATCGGGTCATGCCCGCTATCGCTGTTTCTACTTTCCCTCAGGCCAGCCGATTAAAGGGTTGATGCGCACATGGCTAAAACGTCTCTGGACAAGAGCAAGATCAAGGTTCTGCTGCTCGAGGGCGTCCACCAGTCCGCCGTGGACAACTTTCAAAATGCCGGTTACAGCAACATCGAGCGACTGACGACGTCGTTGAGCGAAGAGGATCTGATCGAAAGGATCCGCGACGCCCATTTCATCGGGATTCGCTCGCGCACGCAATTGAACGAACGTGTGCTGGACGCCGCCGAGCGTCTGGTGGCCATTGGCTGTTTCTGCATCGGCACCAACCAGGTTGATCTGCCGGCGGCGCTCAAGCTCGGTATTCCGGTATTCAATGCGCCCTACTCCAATACCCGTTCGGTCGCCGAGCTGGTACTGGCCGAGACCATCATGATGCTGCGCGGCATTCCCGAGAAAAACGCGCGTGCCCATGAGGGTGGCTGGCTGAAATCGGCCAGCAACTCGTTCGAGGCGCGTGGCAAGACGCTGGGCATCGTCGGCTACGGCAGCATCGGTGCACAACTGTCGGTGCTGGCCGAGTCGGTCGGTCTCAACGTCATCTATTACGACACCATCACCAAGCTGGGCATGGGCAATGCCCGTCAGGTCGGCAGCCTGCAGGAACTGATGGCGCGCGCCGATATCGTCACCCTGCACGTCCCCGAAACACGCTCGACCACCTGGATGATCGGACGTGACGAGCTGGCGCTGATGAAGCAGGGCAGCTATCTGATCAACGCCTCGCGCGGCAAGGTCGTGGACATCGAGGCACTGGCCGAAGTGCTGGAATCCGGCAAGTTGCTGGGTGCCGCCGTCGACGTTTTCCCGATTGAGCCCAAGGGCAATGAC
The DNA here is from genome assembly GCF_002157205.1 of Kushneria marisflavi. NCBI lineage: Bacteria > Pseudomonadati > Pseudomonadota > Gammaproteobacteria > Oceanospirillales > Halomonadaceae > Kushneria > Kushneria marisflavi. Next base: position 1,715,750 of record NZ_CP021358.1, read on the forward strand.
GAGGAATTCGTCTCGCCGCTGCGCAAGTTCAACAACGTGATCCTGACGCCGCACATCGGCGGCTCCACAGTCGAGGCGCAGGAAAACATCGGCGTTGAGGTGTCTGAAAAGCTCATCACCTTCTCCGACAACGGCACCACGATCACCTCGGTCAACTTCCCCGAAGTGGCCCTGCCGTCACATCCGGACAAGCACCGTCTGCTGCACATTCACCGCAACGTGCCAGGCGTTCTGTCCGAGATCAACCGCGTGCTGGGCAACGAAGGCATCAACATCTCCGCCCAGTTTCTTCAGACCAATGAAGAAGTTGGCTACGTGGTCATTGATGTCGACAAGGCTTATGGTGAACAGGCGCTCAACGCCCTGCGCGAGGTCAACCATACCCTGCGCACGCGTGTGCTCTATTCGCAGGCCGACAGTGAGTAATCCACGGCCAACCGGCCCGGAGGGAACAGTGCCATGAAGGATCCGCGGCTTCTGATCGTGATCGTGGCCGACATCGTCCTGGTACTGTTTTTTGTCTTTGCCGCGCTGGCCTAGTGCCTGACAGGCAGGTCACCACGGGCCATCAGCGGGCGCGCTCTTCAAGAGGCGCCCGCTGTCGTGTCAGCGGCGTCCTCGCCACTCTCTCTCCCCTTTTCATGACGTATGACCCTCATTGTCCGTCTGACCTGCCGCTCCGTTTACATCGCGTATCGATAAATCGTTAGCCGCCTATCGCTTCGCTTTCTACACTAAACCTCTGGCCGGCAGGATGTCGGCCATCGCCAATCATTTCTGCACGGCCATGATGGTTCAATCATCAGTGGCCGGGTATGTCAGGGAGAAGAAATCATGAAGGCACTGGTTTATCAGGGCAGCAACGACGTTCGCGTTGAAAATGTTCCCGAACCCACGCTCCAGCAGGACGATGACATTGTTCTGCGCGTGACCTCGACGGCCATCTGCGGCTCCGACCTGCATCTTTATCGCGGCTCGATGCCGGCCACCGAGCCTGGCGATATCTTCGGCCATGAGTTCATGGGCATCGTCGAGGAAGCCGGCTCCGCCGTCACCAGCGTCAAGAAGGGCGACCGCGTGGTCGTGCCGTTCGTGATCGCCTGCGGCAGCTGCTTTTTCTGCCAGCATTCGCTGTATGCGGCGTGTGAGACCACCAACCCCAACGAGGGCGCGGCGCTGAACAAGAAGTCGATTCCGGCGCCGGCGGCGCTGTTTGGCTTTTCACACATGTACGGCGGCATTCCCGGCGGTCAGGCCGAGTACGTGCGCGTCCCAAACGCCAATGCCGGCCCCTATGCCATCCCGGACGGCCTGGACGACGAACAGGTGCTGTTCATGTCGGACATCCTGCCGACCGGTTATCAGGCAGTCCTCAATGCTGGCGTCAAAACGGGCTCGAGCCTGGCCATCTTCGGGGCCGGCCCGGTGGGGCTGATGTCGGCAGCATGCGCGCGCATGGAAGGCGCCGAGCAGATCATCATGATCGACAATCAGCAGTACCGTCTTGATTTCGCGAAGAAGGCCTACGGCGTCGAAACGCTCAACTTCGATCAGGTCGAGGACGTGGCCGAGGCGATCATTCAGCTCAGCGAAGGCCGTCGTGGCGTGGATGCCGTGATCGATGCCGTCGGCTATGAGGCCAAGGGTCACGGCGGCAAAATGCCGGCCATGAACAACTTTGAGGTCGAAAGCAGCGATATCGCCCTGCACCAGTGCCTGGCGGCCGTTCGTCGCGGCGGCAGCATCAGCATCCCGGGCGTCTACGCCGGCGCCGTAAATGGCTTTTTGATCGGGGATTTCTTCGACAAGGGGCTGACCATGAAGGGCGGCCAGACCCACGTTCATGATTATCTGCCGACCCTGATGGAGGCCATCGACCAAGGCAGACTCAAGCCCGAGGCGATCATCAGCCATCGCATGAAGCTCGATCAGGCTGCCGAAGGCTATCGCATGTTTGATGCCAAGGAAGATGACTGCCGCAAGATTGTGCTGACGCCGTAAGACAGCCTGCGCCATCACGCCAACGCCCCGGCCCCGCCGGGGCGTTTTTGCGTTCCCGTTTTCACGCTCATCGCGCTACGCTGATGCGACCTGTTTGCCATCCTCAATGGAGCACTGCCTCATGTCACATGACACGACCGTTGCCGTTCTTGGCCTGGGCGCCATGGGCCACGCCTTTGCCGCCAACCTTTTAAACAATGATCTGTCGGTACGGGTCTGGAACCGCACCCGTTCACGGGGCGAGGATCTGGCCAAACGTGGCGCGCTTAATGCCGACAGCGCCGTGGAGGCCGTCAGCGATGCACGATTTGTCATCACCATGCTGCCCGACTTCGAGACGACTCATGACGTCCTGCTCGGTAACGGCGGCGCGCTGGAACATGTGCCCGACAAGGGCGTGGTGATCCAGATGGGCACCATTGGCGTTGAACAGACCGAAACGCTGATTCACGAGATCGAGACGGCACGTCCGGATGTGATCTTCATTGATGCGCCGGTCTCTGGTACCAAGGCCCCGGCCGAACAGGCCACCATCTCGGTACTGGCCAGTGGCGATCAAAAGGCCGCCGAAGGAATCGATACGGTATTCGATGCCATCTCAAAGCGGGTGGTCTGGCTGGGAGAGGCCGGTCGCGGATCGCGAATGAAGCTTGTCGTTAACGCCTGGCTGATCCACATGATGCAGGGCATTGCTGAAAGCGCCCGTCTGGCCCGGACACTGGGGTTCTCGACCGATGATCTCTGGTCGGTGCTCGAGGGTGGCCCGCTGGCAGCCCCCTACGTGAAGGCCAAGCTTGGCAAGATCGGCATTGAAGAGTACAGCGCTCAGATGGCGCTGGAATGGGGACTCAAGGATGCTCAACTTGCGCTTGAAGCCGCCGGCGATACCGACCTGCCGGGGCTGGCTCGCATCAGCGAGATCTGGCGTGATGCAGTGGAGGCAGGCCTGGGCCAACAGGACATTGCCGCCATCCACGACTACCTCAGTCGCCATCAAGGCTGAAACGGCTGGTAATCAAATATCTTCGGCCTGTCACACTTTAGTGGCGGGCCGTATCTTTTTTACAAGAATCCCAGCCTTGTGCACGCAATGACACAATAACAATGTCATGAACCTTTCATACTGGCCTCACCTTAAAGTGACCTTATTGTGAAAGCTCATGACCACTCTCTCCTTTCGACACACTGACAGCCGCAATGACACGTCAGTCCTTCGCGAAAGCCTGATCGCACTGGCCGCGCTGGCGCTGCTGGTGGCGACGACGCTGATCACCTTCGTAACGCCTCTGCCCTTGGAACATCAGGTCATGCTGGGCATCAATCAGATGGCCCGTGAAAGCGTGCTGTTTGATTTCATCATGAATGTCCTCTCCTATCAGAACCTGATTTCCGGCGTGGTGCTGGTCGCAGGCTTCTGGGCGCTATGGTTTATGCCGTCCCTGATGGCTCGTCGCGCGGAGCTCTTGACCTGCACCGTGGCCGCTTTCGGATCAGCAGCACTCAGCCGCATCATGCAGCAACTGACGCCGGAGCACCCACGGCCGCTGCAGGACCAGGCATTGAACATGACGCCGCCGACCGGAGTCGATGCTCAGACCCTGCATGATTTCAGCTCGTTTCCCAGCGATCATGCGGCTGTCTATATCGGCCTTGCTTACGTGATCTGGCGACTGCATCGAAAGCTTGGCCTGGCCGCGTTCGTCTTTGCCGCCCTGCTCTGCTTTACCCGGGTCTATCTCGGCTTTCACTTCATCACCGACATCATCGGTGGTGGAGCGCTGGCCATTTTGACCGTTCAGGTTGCCCTGCTGCCGCCGTTTCAGCGCATCGGCGGCTGGCTGGTCGGCTTTAGTCAGACTCGTCCTCACTGGTTCTATCCGCTCGCCTTCGTTGCCTGCTACGGCATTGCCACGCTGGTAGAAGAGCTACGCGAGCTGGTCGGTGGCCTATTGCGTGTGATGTTTTAAGCGACCCTGACAGGACCATACGCTCAGAAAAAGGGGCGCCCCGATGGTCGGGGCGCCCCTTTTCATGGCCTGGCTTTCTCAGGGTTTGGCCGTCGGCATCTCCATACGCGCGCGCTCTTCGTTCAATATGTTCAGCGCCTGCTCGCGCGTGACACTGGAACGCGGTGTCATGAGCGTTACGGTGACACCAGCGAGCACCGCCACCACCACGGCCGGAATACTCGGGTTGCCCCAGAAGGCTTTCATGGTAGCGCTGGCAGAGACCACCAGCGAAGTGACCGAGGCCGCGACCAGCGTGGCGATTGCCCCCTGCCAGTTGTAGCGGTCCCAGAAGCGACCCAGCAGACCGCAGACAAAAAGCCCGGACATGACGGTGGCAATCATGGTGGTGATGTAGGTAATGACATTATTGGTGATCAGCGCAAAGGCCAGTGCCAGACCAATGGTCACGATCAGCGCGAAACGTGAAAACAGCACCACCTTCTCCGGGGCCGGCACATGCCCGGTCGCCATGACCCACAGATCGCGCATCATGATGGCCACACCCGCCAGCGCATCGGAACTGGCACTCGACATGGTGGCAGACAGCCCCGCAATCAGTACCAGCATACCCAGCCCCATCGGCAGCACCTGAGTGGCCAGATACGGAAAGGCGTAGTTGCTGTTATCCAGATCCGGCGCCAGCGTATGGGCCGCCATACCGACAATCGCCGGGATAATGGAAAAGGCCAGATACAGCACACCGGTAAAGAGAAAGGAGCGGCGCACGCTGCTCACCGACTGCGCCGAATAGATGCGCTGACGATACGACGGCGTCGCCAGTACGCCCACACCTACCACGACCGCCAGCGACAGCGCCGGCACCAGCCCCAGCTGTGCCACGCCAAACCAGCTCTCGGCCGCGCCCGGGCTCATGTTATCCCCCAGATGCGAGAACCCGCCGATATCGATCAGCGCAAACACCGCCATGGCGATAAACCCCAAAAAGAGCAGCACGGCCTGCACGGTATCGGTCCAGACCACCGCCATGTAGCCGCCAATCACGCAATAGAGCCCAAAACCGATGGCCACGATGATCTTGGCCAGGCTCAGATCGATACCGGCAATCCAGGAGAGATACATGCCACCGCCCAGGATATGCGCCCCCAGCCAGCCGATACTGGCCACATAGATCAGCACCGCCACCACGTTGCGTACCAGCCGGCTGCCGCCCACATAGTACGAAAGCTCCTCGCTCATGGTCATGAAACGAAGCCGACGCATGGGCGCAAACCACCAGGCCAGCAGCAGAATGCCGATGGCCCCTCCGATCCCGTACAGCGCGCCACCCCAGCCATTGTTGTAGCCAAAGCCGACCGCCCCCATGCTCGATCCCGTCCCCACCATGGTGGCCACGGTCGTACCGATGGTCAGAAAGACAGGAACGCCGCGACCGCCCAGCAGAAAGTTGTCGCCATCACCGCGATAGCGGCGCGACATCACGCTGCCGAACACGATCATGGCCAGCAAAAAGGCGAAAAATCCGATCAGAAAAAAGGTGGTGTGCATGGAAGGACCTCTTGTGGTTATTGGGCAGGTCGTCTGATGCCATGAAGCCTGTTGTTGCGATGCCGCGGTGCCGGTGAAAAGACGCGCATGCCTGTCGAGAAACGGTGCCTGCGATAGACTGATGATCAGGATTGCCGGGACAGTGAGCATTCACTGACCCGGCAGATCGATCAGCCCTTGCGGTCGGATCTGAAGCACTTCATGTCGACCTCGACCTTGCAGTCGACCACCAGGTCCTGAACGCTGCAGATGCGCGCCGGCGGATGGTCACCAAAGATCTCGGCAAACACCTTGTTGAACGAGCTGAAATAGCGCGCATCGGTCAGCACGGCCGTGACGTGCACCACGTCCTCAACGCCGTAACCGGCGTCCTTCATGATCATTAGGCAGTTCTCGAACGCGAGTCGTGACTGCTCGATAATGCCGCCCTCGACCACTTCGCCATCGGTCATTGGGGTCTGCCCCGACACAAACAGCCAGCCGTCAGCCTCGGTCGCCTTTGCAAACGGCAGTTTCTGCCCGCCGGTGCCGATACCGCCGCCAGTGCCATAGCGCTTGATACTCATGGGTGACTCCTGTTGCCTGAATAAAGGATTGAATCCGTTACGGGCTGTCATGCCCTGTGGATGTTCTTGATGCCCTGAAAGGACTCAGGACGCACGGCGTCGCAGCATTCGGCCGGCACGCTGCACAAGCGCGCCGGCCTGATAGGCGATGCGCCCGTTGACCATTACCAGCTCGATGCCACGCGCTGGAGCAATGGGGTCGCTGAAGGTCGCCACATCTTCAAGCGTTGCCAGATCAAAGAGTGTGAGATCGGCAAAGGCCCCCTCACGAATCTCGCCGCGGTCGGTGAGTCCGAAATTGTGCGCCGAAAGACCGGTCATCTTGCGAATGGCTTCCGGCAGTTCAAACAGCTTCTCGTCACGACAGTAGTGAGCGATCACTCTGGGGAAGGCGCCCCACAGGCGAGGATGGGGGTGCGGATCGTTGGGTAGACCGTCAGAGCCCACCATGGCCAAGGGATGCGCCAGAATGCGGGTCATGTCAGCTTCCGACATGTTGTGATAGACCGCCCCGGCCGGCTGCAGCCGTTTGGCAGCCTCCATCAGCGACACCCCCCAGGCGCGTGCGATTTCATCCAGCCCTCGACGAGCCATTTCCGGATGCGGCTCGGACCAGGTAATGAAAATATCGATCTCATCGGTCACCTGACCGAGATCCAGCGTCGAGGAACCCGCGGTATAGGGGTAGCAGTCGCAGTGGCAGGTCTGTCCGGCAGCCGCGTGTTCAAGGCGCTCAAGCGCCAGCGGCGCGTTGCCCCAGTTGCCGACGCCGGCACACTTCAGATGCGAGATCACAAGCTCGGCACCGCCGTGACGAGCGGTGGCGAACGCTTCCTCCATGGCCTCCGGGAGACCTGCAAACTCATCGCGCAGGTGGGTGGTGTAGAGCGCGTCCTGGCGTCCCACCTCATCGACCAGCGCATGCATCTCTGCAAGCGGCGCTTGGCGCGCGTTTTTGTACGCCAGCCCCGAGCTCATGCCGATGGCGCCCTCCTTCAGTGCCTTCTCGAGCTCAAGGCGCATCGACTCGATCTCGTCACTTGTCGCCGGACGGTCAAAGGCGTCCATCAGATTGGCCCGCAGCGCCGTGTGCCCGACCAGTGCGGCCACGTTGACGGCAGGCCCGGCCGCATCGACCGCCTCGGCGTAGTCGGCAAAGTTCGGGTAAACGAAGTCCTCGTGCCGCCCAAGCAGGTTCATGGGATCGGGCACGACGTTGCTGCGAAGACGTACCGGCGCCGCGCTGATACCGCAATTGCCGACCACCACGGTGGTCACGCCCTGGGTGAGCTTGGGCAGCATCTCGGGTGTGCGGATGACGTTGGTATCGTCATGGGTGTGAACATCGATAAAGCCGGGGGCGAGATAGCGGCCATGCGCCTCGATCACCTCATTGGCGTGGGCATCTCCAAAATTCCCCACCGCCACAATACGCTCATCGCGGATGGCAACATCGGCCTCGAAGGCCGGTGCACCGGTGCCATCAAGCACCATCGCGCGGCGAATCAGAACGTCGAAAGGATGGGATGTGGACATGAGAGGCTCCTGGGCATGGCGGCATCACTATCACCGTAATTGTCCGATATATCGGACACTTGTCCATCTTGCCGGACAGGCTTATCCTGCTCCCATATCGAGATCGAATGCAAGTCGTCAAATGACACTATCCGGTGCACGATGGTCGGATCATCGTTGGACAAGAAGCGAGCTGTCATGTCGGAGTCACCCACTACCCCAAACGCCCCCGCGGCCTCGTCCGCCAAACGCGCCCGGGGCGTCGATCGCGTGATTGATCTGTGTACCCAGCTGCATCGGCACAAGGCGCCCATGACGCCGCGAGAGCTGGTCGAAGCCACCGGTGCGCCGCGCTCAAGTGTTTATGAGCTGGTCAGCATCCTGAGCGAGGCCGGATGGCTGGAGGTGGATCGCGATGGGCGCATTTTCTTCGGCCGCGCCATGCATCTGTTCGGTCTGGACTATGCCCGCCACAACGATCTGATCAGCCGGGCTCGCGGTGTACTGCGCCAGCTGGCGGCCGAATTCAACGAGACCAGCCAGTTCTGCATGCTGGAGGGCAACAAGTACACCGTGGTGCTCGATGACAATGGCACCCGTCCCTTTCGCATCAGCGCCGACACGGGCGTGCGCATTCCGATTCCCTGGACGGCGTCGGGGCGGGTCCTGCTGGGCGACATGACGTTTGAGGCGATCAACGACTTCATCCCGCCGGAGGACTTCATCCTGCCGGATGGTCGCGAGATTGTTCGTGAGGACTTCCTTACCGAGATCGATCGGGCCCGCGAACAGGGTTACGCCATAACCGAGGGACTTGCCGACAGCTTTGCCTGCTGCCTGGCGGTACCGGTACTCGATCAGGGCGGCCATGCCCATGCCACGCTGTGTTTCACCATCGGCCGTGATGCCCCACAGGCACGGCGTGACGAGCTGCTGGACGCCCTGAAGCAGGCCGCCCGCACGCTTTACGGGCACTGACGCTTTATCGATCCGGCGCTGTACGCACTCCAGCGCCCTGTGAACATCAACGCTTTACGGACACTACGGCGCCGATATCGGCGCCGGATGACAACAACATCAATACCCCGTCAGGAGCGCCACACCATGCACACCCCTTCGCTCTCGTCTGCCACAGGCCAGCCTCCCCAGAAGGGCAGTTTGATACTCGGTGACCACCTGCTCACCGGTGTGAGTCTGCCGGCCATGGTGCTGCATCAAAAGGTGATCGAGCACAACATCGCCTGGATGCAGCATTTTGCCGATCATCATCACGCTCACCTGGCCCCGCACGGCAAGACCACCATGATGCCGGCGCTCTTTTCACGTCAGATCGAGGCCGGCGCGTGGGGGATCACCCTGGCCACCGCACCCCAGTGCGCGGCAGCCTTTGCCCACGGTGTCAAACGTCTGCTCATGGCCAATCAGCTGATCGGACAGGCCAACATGGCGCTGGTCGCGCAAATGATCGAAGACGGGCTGGACTTTTACTGCACGGTGGATCACGCCGATAACGTTCGCGCGCTCAATGATTTCTTTGCGGCCCGCGGCCAGCAGCTTCAGGTGCTGATCGAGCTTGGCGTGGCCGACGGGCGCTGCGGCGTGCGTGATGGTGAGGCGTTAAGCGCATTGGTAGAGGTCATCCGGCAGGCCCCGGCGCTCAGGCTGGCCGGCATCGAGGGCTATGAAGGCATGATCGGCGGCGACAGTGCGCTGGAGGACGTGCGTGCCTATGGTGCCCGGCTGGTGGAGACCGTCAGGCACCTTCACGACAGCGGCGTGCTGGCAACGCCAGCGCCCATTGTCACGGCATCGGGATCAAAATGGTTCGACCTGATTGCCGAAGCCTTTGACCAGGCCGAGCTGCGCGAACACTACACCCCGGTACTGCGTCCGGGCTGTTATGTCGCCCATGATCACCGTCTTTATCGCGAGGCCATGGAAGCGGTCAGCGAACGCCGTCCGGAACTTGAAGGCACGCTCGAGCCGGCACTCGAAGTCTTCGCTCAGGTGCAGTCGCTGCCCGAGCCTGGACTTGCCATCGTGGCCATGGGCAAGCGCGATATCTCCTGCGACCCGGATCTGCCCATGGCGCTGAGGCTGTACCGCGATGGCGCTCTTGTGCGTGAGGTGAGCGGCTGGCAGGTGGTGCACATCATGGATCAGCACACCTTTCTGCGCGTCCCTGAAGAGGCCGATATTCAGATCGAGGACGTGATCGCCTTTGGCGCTTCGCATCCGTGTCTGACGTTTGACAAGTGGCGCCAGGGACTGTGGGTCGATGACGATCTAGCGGTGACCGCCGTTGAGCCGACATTTTTCTAATCCTCGAACGCCTTTGATACCCGAGCCCTTTCAGGGTTCGCCCTCCGCCTGAATGCCGGGCCGCTGTTCTCTTGAGCAGCGGCCCGGTTGCGTGTACTGACGCCGGTTCACAGTCGCTCATGATTGCTGGCACTCGCTGGCAAATGCTGACGTTTTGACACACTACAGTCTGCTGAATACGACTAAGGTAGTCCGCTTATTGACCGTTCCATGCCCGGCGATCGCCGTGATCCCGGGCCGGCATCCTGTTCTTCCGGAGACACCCAACGCATGCGCCAACGCTTTCTTTTGCCCGTGATGACGCTGTCTGCGATGTTCAGCGCTCAGGTGCTGGCCACACAGATGCCCCCGGTGCCGGATCAGCGCCCCGGCCGGCTGGCGCAGGCTGAACAGACTCTGAATGAGCGCCTGTCCCAGGCGCCCTGGATGGACCCGCATCGAAGCCCCGACGAGCGCGCTCGCGCGGCGTTGAACGAGATGACCAACACCGAGAAGATGAAGCTTTTGGCCGGGGATTTTGCCGCGCCAATGGATACGTCACAGCGCGTGCGCGGTGCCATCGGCTCGGCCGGATTCGTGCCCGGCATCAGCCGGCTGGGCATTCCCGCCCAGCAGCAGACCGATGCCGATCTGGGCGTGACCAATCCCGGCTGGATCGATCCGGACCGTCAAGCCACGGCGCTGCCGTCGGTGCTGGCCGCCGCGGCCACCTGGCAGCCTGACCTCTCCCGTCAGGGTGGCGCCATGATTGCCCGCGAGGCGCACCACTACGGTTTCAACGTACTGCTGGGCGGCACCGCCGGCCTGGTGCGTGACCCGCGCGCCGGTCGCAACTATGAAATGCCCGGCGAGGACCCGCTGCTGTCGGGCATGACAACGGCGGCCAAGATCAACGGCATCGAAAGCCAGCACGTGATGTCGACCATCAAACACTTTGCCATGAACGCCCAGGAGACCGGGCGCCACAAGCTCAGTGCCGACATCAGCGATCAGGCGCTGCAGGAATCCGATCTGCTGTCGTTTCGCTACGCGCTGGAACACAGCCATCCAGGCGCTGCCATGTGCGCCTATAACCGGGTCAATGACGACTATGCGTGTCAGAACGGCTATCTGCTCAACCAGGTGCTCAAGGGTGAGTGGGGCTATCCCGGCTTTGTGATGTCCGACTGGGGCGCGGTCTACTCGGCAGCCCCTTCTGCCAATGCGGGACTGGATCAGCAGTCGGCCGCAGAGGACTTTGACGGCGTGGTCTATTTTGGCGCGCCGCTGGAGAAGGCAGTCGAGCGCGGCGAAGTGCCCCGCGAGCGCATCGACGACATGGCCTATCGCATCCTGCGCAGCTACTTTGCTTCCGGCATCGTCGACCATCCGCCCGCGCGTGAGCCGATCGACAAAAAGGCCAATGCCGATGTGGCTCAGCGCATCGCCGAAAATGCCATGGTGCTTTTAAAAAATGATCAGGGCGTGCTGCCACTGGAGGGTGCGCGGGACAAGCGCATCAGCGTGACCGGCGCTCATGCCGACCGCGCCGTGATTGCCGGCGGCGGCTCGGCCGCGGTGGTGCCGATGGACGGCGACGCCATGCCGGATCTCAACCCGCCCAAGGGCGTCAACACTCAGCGGCTGTATCCCAAATCCTCACCGCTGGGCGCGATCGGCCTGCATGCACCCGACTCGAACGTCACCTTCAGCCCGGGCGATGACATCGATGAAGCCGTCCGTCAGGCGCATGAAAGCGATGTGGCCGTGGTCTTTGCCCAGCAGTGGACCTCGGAAACCATGGACATGCAGAGTCTGGCGCTGGAAGGCCAGCAGAACGCGCTGATCGAGGCAGTCGCCAGGGCCAATCCGCGCACGGTGGTGGTGCTGGAAACCGGCGGGCCGGTGGCCATGCCCTGGCGTGACGATGTCGCCGCCATCATGGAAGCATGGTATCCGGGTCAGCGCGGCGGCGAGGCGATCGCCAATGTGCTCTTCGGGCAGAAAAATCCGTCGGGCCGACTGCCGGTGACCTTCGCGCAAAATGACGAGCAACTGCCGCGCCCAAATGTGCCGGGGCTTGCCATCGGCAACAGCGCCTTCTTTGATGTCGATTACAACCGTGAAGGGGCCGATGTGGGCTATCGCTGGTTCGAACGCGAGGGTAAAACGCCGCTTTATCCCTTCGGTCACGGGCTTTCCTACACCACCTTCGAGCGTCACGGGCTCAGGCTTGAGAGGCAGGGTCAGAAAGTGACGGCTCACTTTACGGTCACCAATACCGGGGATCAAAAGGGCCGTACTACGCCGCAGCTATACGTTCACGCCCCTGATGGTTCACCGGCTCGGCTAGGGGGCTGGCAGAGCCTTGAGCTCGCGCCCAACGAGTCGAAAGCGGTCAGCCTCGAGATCGACCCACGCCAGTTTGCCCGCTATGACAGCACGCAGCGCCAGTGGCATCTGGACGGCGGCGACTATCAGGTGGCCCTGGCTGATTCGGCCACCGACATTGATGAGACGCAGCACATAACGTTGCCGGCCGGGACAGTGGCGATAACACCACTGGCGCCCGAACCCGCGCCGTCCGCAAAACCGCAGGAACAACGCGTGGCGACTAACGATTCAACATCGGACGGCTCGCTCTGACGTCGAAATGATGTGGCATGAAAAAACCGCCTCCGGTCCGGCCGGAGGCGGTTTTGAACGTCTGCAGCGCAGCACCCTGATGGATAAAAGTGCTCTAGTTAATAATCGCGCCGCCGTTGATGTGCAGCGAGTGACCGCTAATATAGGAGGCGTCCTTCGAGGCCAGAAAAACGTACGCCGGCCCAAGTTCACTGGGCTGACCGGCACGCCCCATGGGCATCTTCTCGCCCAGCGTCTGCATGAGGGTCGGATCAAAACGTCCCATGGTCGAGGGCTGAATCGGCGTCCAGATCGGTCCTAGCGCCACTTCGTTGACCCGAATGCCTTCCTTGATCAACGACTCTGACAGCGAGCGGGTAAAGCCCGTGATCGCGCCCTTGGTCGAGGTGTAGGCCATCAGCATGGCGTTGCCCACGAAGGGATTGATCGAGGTCGTATTGATAATGCTGTCCCCGGCCTTGAGGTGCGGGCGCACGGCCTTTGCCATGTAGAAGTAGCCGTGGATGTTAACGTCAAACGTGTCGCGCCACTCATCATCCGGGATATCAGCAATATCCTGACGCACCACCTGTACGGCGGCGTTGTTGACCAGAATGTTGATCTCGCCGAAGGCCTTTAACACCTGTTCGACGGCCTGCTGACAGAAGGCGCTGTCGCGCACGTCGCCGCTGATCAAAAGCGCCTGGCGACCTTCGGCTTCGATCAGGCGTTTTGTCTCTTCGGCGTCGTCATGCTCATCAAGATACATCACGGCCACATCGGCGCCTTCACGCGCAAAATGCACCGCGGCGCTGCGACCGATACCGCTGTCTCCCCCGGTAATCACCGCCTTTTTGCCCTCGAGCTTGCCGCTGCCGCGATAGTCATCGCGAATGATCTCGGGCACCGGGGTCATCTCATGCTCGATCCCGGGCTGACGATTCTGGGACTGCACTGGAAACTGGTCGGCCATGTTTGAAATCTCCCTTTTCAATGGACTTTGTATTCGATAGGCATCAGGACAGGCCTCATGCCTGCCCTTCGCAGGGCCGGGTAAAGGTGTCTGAAAAGGCCCCATCCCCTGTTGCGCCATATCAGCCGTTGACGATCATGCCGCCGTTGACGTGGATGGTCTGGCCGGTCACGTAGCTGCTGTCGCGGCAGGCCAGATAGACGTAGGCCGGCCCAAGCTCTGCCGGCTGACCGGCGCGTCCCATGGGCGACTGGCTGCCGAAGTCCTCGACAATACTCTCGTCGAACGGACCCATAGTAGAAGGAATCAGTGGCGTCCAGATTGGGCCGGGCGCGACCTGATTGACGCGAATGCCATCCTCGACACACATTTTCGAAAGCGCGCGCGTAAAGCCGGCGTTGGCGCCCTTGGTCGTGGTATAGGCCAGCAGATTGGCATTCCCGGCAAAGGCATTGACGGAGGTCGTGTTGATCACCGCGCCCTTCGTCTCGCGCAGGTGCGGGATGGCGGCCTTGGCCATGTAGAAGTAGCCGTGGATATTGACGTCAAAGGTGCGCCGCCATTCTTCGTCCGAAGTCTCCTCCGGGCGGTTATGCAGCACCTGCTAGGCGGCATTGTTGACCAGCACATCCAGCTTGCCGAAGGTATCGACGGTCTGCTGCACCGCATTGCGACAGACCTCGGCGTCAGCGACATCACCGGCGATCAGCAGCGCCCGACGGCCTTCCTGCTCGATCATCCGTTTCGTGGCTTCAGCATCGTCATGCTCATCAAGATACAGGATGGCCACATCGGCGCCTTCGCGCGCAAAGTGCACGGCTGCGGCACGACCGATGCCGCTGTCCCCTCCGGTGATGATGGCCACCAGGTCCTGCATCTTGCCGCTGCCGCGATAGTCCGGGTGCATGAACTCGGCCGGCGGGGTCATCTCGCCTTCAACGCCGGGCTGGCGGTCCTGCTTCTGCGGGGGAATCTGTTCTGCCATGACGGTTATGCTCCTTGTCATTGAGTAGCGAAGGCTACTCGTCCCTGATCACATCACTGCGCACATCACGGGGTGATGGCTATTTGCGACGAATGTCTAAAGCGTAGACGTCCTGATCCACCCTGCAATTCGCCCTTCGCCACAGGGCGCTAGACTTCGACAGAGCAGAACTTCAAAAGATGCCAGCATCGGATGGATCAAATGACAAAAGGGGGGACCACGATGTTCAGGATCATGGGCACAAGATAACCCACGCCGACAATCAGACTGGAACCACAGCCCCCAGCAGGAAAAGACAACAACTCCGGCAAGCCCGTCGATCTGAAAAATAAAGGCGAGCAGGTTTCGTCTCCATGAATGAGAGGGTCAAGGAAGAAAGGGTTCAGAAGGGCCGGGCCGAGGCTTCGGGCGTGAAATACCAGCCGACGCCGGTGACAAAGAGCAAAAACCCTGTCAGGCCATGCAGGGCCCAGGACTCGACAAGGCCACGCTGACGGTAGGACCAGGCGAACAACAGCCCGCCCACGAACGACACGAACAGTACCATCCAGTTCCAGAACATCACGTGAGCGAGTGCAAACAGCGTGGCATTGAGCACGATGGCACGGTGGCCTTCCGGCAGGATCGCGGCGTAGCGTCGGAAAAAGAGCGTCCTATAGATGAGCTCCTGTGGCAGGGCAGACAGGAGCGGATAGGCCACCAGCAACCCCCAGAACACGGATCGTTCCTCGCGCCATAGCCAGAAGGTTGCCCATGGCTGCAGCCACTGGATGGCGATCCAGCCTGCCATGAATGTGGCAAGCCCGATGCCTGCGATAAGCGGCGCGCGCACGTCTCGCCAGCCGTGCAGGACCGAAGACCACCGAAATTCGGGTGTCATGCACAGGAGAATCAGACCAATCCCCAGAAGCGGCAGGATCGAGGGAAACAGCTGCCCCGGCGTCGCCACAAACGCCATCACAACGGGGGCCGCTACGAACAGCGCCCCCATTTCCAGGGTCAGCCGAAGATGGCCTAGTGATCTCAGGCTCTCCACGACGACGCCATGATCCCGTCGCGCTCCCCAGGGCGCGCGGGGTCGCGGGTCAGCGCACGGATATCAGCCCCACACAGACGATCAAGGATCGCCGCACCGACCTGGCCGGTAGCGCCGGTGACAAGGATCGTCATTTGGCCCCCCACTGAGCCTCGGGCATCCTGCCGGTCTCCATCAGGCTGCGGCGCGCACCCTCACCCGAGGCCATCATCCAGCTGGGGTATTCCGGTGCCAGGGCGCTTGCCGCATTCAGGGCGGCCAGGTCGTCCTCGGACAACGCCACCTCGGCGGCCTTCAGGTTGTCCTCCAACTGATCGAGCCGTTTCAGCCCGAGGATCACGCTGGCAACAACCTTCTGATGCAGCAGCCAGGCCAGCGAAATCGCCGCGAGGGTGGTGTGATGCCGCGCGGCGATATCATCCATCACGTCCAGAAGCGGCGCGCCGCGCGCTTCGTTCACCGGGGGGAACGGAACGGTGACGCGGCGGCCTTCATCACTTTTGCGATACTTGCCCGTCAGATAGCCCCCGGCGAGCGGACTGAAGACCATCAGGCCCAGACCCTCGGCCTCAAGCAGTGGTACGATCTCGCGCTCCACGTCGCGCCCGACCAGCGAATAGTAACCCTGATAGCTCTGGAACCGCTCCAGCCCCAGACGCCTGGCATCACCAAGCGCCGTTGCCAGCTGCCACGCGGCCCAGTTCGACACGCCGATGTAACGGACGAGACCCTGCCGGACAAGATCATCCAGGGTGCGCAGCGTTTCCTCGACCGGAGTGGCGGGATCGAAGCCGTGCAGTTGGTAAAGGTCGATATAATCGGTGCCGAGACGCTTCAGACTGCCATGTACCTCGTGCAGGATATGCTGGCGCGAGGCACCGCCATCGTTCGGCCCGGCGCCGGTGCCATGCTCGAACTTGGTCGACAACACAACGTCCTTGCGCGCGATACCGAGCGATGACAGGGCGCGACCCACGATCTCCTCCGACTGCCCGCCAGCATAGACGTTGGCCGTGTCGATGAAGTTGATGCCCGCGTCGAAAGCACGGCGCAGGATCGCTTCAGCGTCGTCCTGCATGACGCCGCTGGCGGCAGCATAGGGGCCGCCGCTTTGACCAAAGGTCATGGTGCCCAGGCACATTTCGGAAACGAAGAGACCGGTTCGACCCAGAAGGTTGTAGCGCATGGATATGCTCCTATTGTGATCAAGCCATTTGGATATTACGATACCGAACAGTATCGGAACTGTGCAGTATCGTATTAAGGATGTCAATGACCAAAAATGATGTTTCTGTTGCCACGCGAGGTCGCAAACGCGACCCCGAACGTGACGGCGCCATTCTGGAGGCGACGATCGATCTGCTGGCGGAGGTCGGCTATGACGGGCTGAGCACGGCAAAAGTGGCGGATCGCGCGCAGGCCGGGAAAGGCACGATGTATCGCCGCTGGCCGACGAAAACCGATCTGGTACTGGACGCGGTCGCGCACATGAAGGCGCAACAGATCGACCTGGAAGCGCTGCCTGATACCGGCTCGTTACGGGGCGATCTTCTGGCGATGTTTCAGCCTCAAGACGGCGTGCGGGTGGACCGAATATTGCGCGCCATGGCAGGTGTGGTGTCGATGATCAGCCAGGTGCCGGGATTGGCAGAAACGGGCGACTACTCAATCTTCGAGCCATGGATCACGGCGAATGAGGTGCTGATGGAGCGCGCCAAAACACGAGGTGAAATCCCATCAACGGCAGATATTGCGCTAGCCGCCCAGATCATCCCCTCCATGGCGGCCTATCGCGCCCTGATCCTGAGAGTCGCGATCGATCATGACCTGCTGGTGCGTCTTGTTGAACAGGTGGTGCTGCCAGCTCTGCGCGAGAGCCCTGTAAATCCGGCGCGCTCCTGAAACGGCGTGGGCACAGGCCTGTGCCCAATGGCGCTGATCTCCTGCTGTCAAAGGCATACAGCAAATGGCGGCCTTGTCCGCGTGATGCACCGCGCGAAACAGGGCCGCCTGAAGCCCTTGCACGACACTGGCCCTCTGCCCGCAGGTCACGGTCCAGTTGACCGCACCCCACGATCTCACCTTGTTTCGGTTCGCCGGGCAGCGCGCGATGACATTGATCTCGAAGTAAAAACCGGCCAGCCAGGTCACGCCGAGAGCCACCGGGTTCGGACAGAATGTTCGGGCAATACGCGGTTCTTGACCTCCATGACCCCGGTTTATTCGAGAAGGAGAAGGGTGAGGACAATCGGTCGATGTCCGAAAGGTCCGCATCGCGTAAGTGCATGTGGTGCGCGGCCAGGGGCAGCTGTCGAGTGTCCATGGATACCTCCGCGCCCGGCGTCCGTTGCAGGACGCAATAAACCGTCGGCCGCAAGACGTCGAACAGCTCGGCCAGACCGCTGATCAAATAGTCACCTGTGTCATGCATGCGCCGTGGCTGGATCTGGCGGCGATCCGACAGTTTTGGCCTCTCTCCCTTCAGCTTCTCCTTCGCGTGGGCAACTGGTAGAGCCTTGAGCTTTCTCCCGGCGAATCCGGCCGGCGGTCCCCACCATCCACCCTTCGCGACAGAGCGCTACACTCCGGCATAACCGACCTTCAAATACACCGAGCTGAAGGCAACCACCACAGGAGCGATGATATGCGACCGACGTTTGTGGATACCCACTGCCACTTCGATTTTCCACCGTTTCACGGTGACGAAACACGAAGCCTGCAGCTGGCCCAGGAAGCCGGTATCGAGAAGATCATTGCGGTGGGCGTCTCGGCAGAGCGCTTTGCCGGGGTGATGTCGCTGGCCGAGCGTTTTGATCCGGTGTATGCCGCGCTTGGCATTCACCCCATGGCGATAAATGATTTTCGCGCCGAGCATCTCCAGCAGCTGGAAGCGTGGCTTCAACAGCGCCCTGACAAGCTGGTAGCCATCGGTGAAATCGGACTGGATCTTTTTATCGACAATCCACAATTTGACCGACAGGAAGCCCTGCTGGATGCCCAACTGCGACTGGCCCGCCAATACAATTTGCCAGTGATCCTCCATTCGCGCCGCACGCACGACAAGCTTGCCATGCATCTGCGACGCCTTGATCTGCCCCGGCGTGGCGTGGTGCATGGTTTCGCCGGCAGCGAGCAACAGGCGCTGGCCTTTATCAAGGCGGGGTACTTCATTGGCGTGGGCGGGACAATGACCTACGAGCGCGCCAGCAAAACCCGACGCACCCTGTCGCGCCTGCCGCTCTCTTCACTGCTGCTGGAAACGGATTCTCCGGACATGCCCGTGCAGGGGTTTCAAGGCGAGCCCAATCGCCCCGAACGGATCAACAACGTCTGGCAGTGCCTGTGTGATATCCGGGAAGAGTCACCACAGGACGTTGCCGAGGCCATTCGTGACAACACCCGCCGGTTGTTTCATCTCTAACTCACAGGGTCACCAGATGAGGGCTGAAACCGCCAGATCGTGAGGGTTGCGGTAAGAACAGCTATGGCAGCGCGGCATGCCACCCTGTTCTGAAACCATTATCAAATAAATTACGTAATAATGTATCTATTTGATAAAACCATAATTGGTTAAAATTTAATCCGAACAAAAAATAAGCAGTATTGTCGATTTATGGCATGCCAAAAGGATTCTCTGAAGAAAGTAGTGTCTGGAAAACGGTTGTCACAGCGTTTTTGAAACAAAAATGCCCACGACAGGTAAAAAGCACCATCGTCTGAGAAGTGAACAGCAATATTGCTGTTCAGGTCGACTGAAATATTCTGACGGCTACATCATTCAATGGACAGAAAAGTATCCGCCATACAGATAAAGGAGCGCCGGCATACGGCATAAAAAAGCCCGCGCCATGGGAGATAGCGCGGGCTTGAGGCCA
Source organism: Kushneria marisflavi (assembly GCF_002157205.1). Lineage (NCBI taxonomy): Bacteria > Pseudomonadati > Pseudomonadota > Gammaproteobacteria > Oceanospirillales > Halomonadaceae > Kushneria > Kushneria marisflavi. Next base: position 1,735,142 of record NZ_CP021358.1, read on the forward strand.
ATTAGCGTAATTTATGTAATAACGTTACGTATTAAGGATAACGCCACCGTTGAGATGAATGGTCTGACCATTCATGTAAGAAGACTCCTCGCAGGCCAGATAAACGTAGGCCGGTGCCATTTCGCTGGGCTGGCCAACGCGCTTCATGGGCACCTGCTGGCCAAAGTTTTCAACCTTCTCCTCATCCATGGTGGCCGGAATCAGTGGTGTCCAGACAGGGCCGGGGGCCACGGCATTGACGCGAATACCGCGTTCAACCAATGACATGGCCATCGAACGCATAAAACCCTGAATGGCGCCCTTGGTCGCGGTGTAGTCGATCAGGGTGTTATTGCCCTTGAAGGCGTTGACCGAAGAACTTTCGATGATACTGTCGCCCGCGGTCATGTGCGCCAGTGCATGCTTCACCGTGTAGAAATGGCTGAAGATATTGGTACGGAAGGTGCGCTCGAGCTGCTCATCGGGGATTTGCGTAATGTCATCCCAGTCGTGTTGTTCGGCAGCGTTGTTGACCAGAATATTGAGGCCGCCCAGCTCGCTGACGGTTCTGTCGACCATTTCGCGACAGAAATCGGCATCGCCCACATCGCCTTTCATGACGAGACAGCGCTGCCCTTCGGCTTCCACCAATACACGTGTTTCTTCGGCGTCCTGATCTTCTTCGAGGTAACTGATGGCAACATCAGCGCCCTCTCGGGCGTAGTGCACGGCCACGGCCCGGCCGATACCGCTGTCGCCACCGGTAATCAGCGCGATTTTGCCCTTGAGTTTATCGGTGCCACGATAGCTGTCCCGGATATATTCCGGTGGCTCCTGCATGCGATGCTCATCACCGGGCTGTGACTGGGGGGCACGGGTTGAATTGGCCACTGTTCAAACTCCTTTTGAAACATGGATTAATGTTGACGCCGCCAACTTCCTGGCGCGTCTCTATCCAAGCGTAGAGCGCCCTGCAATGCGTTCAAGAAGGGTCTGAATCGGGGTACCGGCGTTTGTCAGAACGCCGGCGGTCTCAATAGGAAAGCGGTGAAAATACCGACCAGCCGATCTGCTCGCTGAGCCGTTCCAGTACGGCCATGCCGACCAGCGAATTACCGCTGGCGTTGAGCGCCGGTGACCACACGCAGATGCTGTAGCGGCCCGGCACTACGGCCACAATGCCGCCGCCCACGCCGCTTTTGCCCGGCAGCCCCACGCGATAGGCAAAGTTGCCTGCCTCGTCATAGAGCCCGCTGGTGGCCATGATGGCGTTGACCTGCTGGGTCTGGCGCGGCGTCAGGATGTGCTCATCACTGTGCAGGCAGCGCCCGCCATTGGCCAGAAAGGAGAAGCCGCGCACCAGATCCACGCAGCTGGCCGTCAGCGCACAGTGGTGAAAGTAGCTTTTGAGCACGGCCTCTACATCGTTGTGGAAGTTGCCAAAGGACTGCATGAGATAGGCCATGGCCGCGTTGCGAGCCCGATGCTGGTATTCGGACTCGGCCACCACCCGATCGGAAATGATCTGCGCGTTATCGGTCAGTCGGCGTACCAGATCGCGCATGGACAGAATCGGAGCGGCGTAGCGCGACTGGTTGATGTCAGCGATCACCAGCGCACCGGCATTGATGAAGGGATTACGCGGGCGGCCCTTTTCAAACTCGAGCTGTACCAGCGAATTGAAGGCCTGACCCGAGGGCTCATGGCCAAGTCGCTCCCAGAGGCTTTCTCCGCCGTGCGAGATGGCCTGAACCAGACTGAAAACCTTGGAGATGCTTTGAATCGAGAAGGGCGTATCGGCGTCGCCGGCCTGATAAAGCGCGCCATCGGTGCCGAGCATGGCAATGCCGAGCTGATACGGGTCAACGTCCGACAGCGCCGGAATATAACTGGCCACATGCCCCTGACCGAGCAGTGGTCGTACGTCATCGAGAATGGATTCCAGCAGTGCCTGCATGTGTGATCGCCGTCCTGACGCGGGGCTCTCGCCCGGATGGAAAAAAGCGAGCGCAGTGTATCGCGCTGACCGGCGCCCGCCCATCCTGTCATGCCATAACGAGGCGGCCACTTGAAAAAAGCGCCTGACAGGGACTGATCCCCCGATGAAGGGCAAGGGCCTGTCGCGCTACACTAGCGCGCGTTTGTGCCCCACAGTGCCTGCTGTGGCGGCTTGAGTTCCTCCCAGCCAGAGGCGAGTGCCATGAGTGCCCATCTGTTGTCCGTTGATAACCTGTCCCGCGACTACGTCGATCACCTCTTTCACGTGGCGCGGCGCATGGAGCCGATCGCCCAGCGCCGAAAAATCACGCGGGTGCTGGAAGGCGCCGTGCTGGGCAATCTTTTTTTCGAGGCCAGTACCCGTACACGCATGAGCTTTCACTCCGCCTTCAGCCGGCTGGGCGGCAGCGTTTGTGACACGACAGGCTTCACCTTCTCCTCGATGGCCAAGGGCGAGTCGCTGTATGACACCAGCCGCGTCATCAGCGGCTATGTCGATGCCATCGTCATGCGCCACCCGGCCCTGGGCTCGGTGGCCGAATTTGCCGCGGCGACCCATGTCCCGGTCATCAACGGCGGCGACGGACCGGGCGAACACCCCAGCCAGGCCCTGCTCGATCTTTACACCATCAACAAGGAATTCGAGCGGCTCGGCAAGGCCCTGCCCGGTGCGCATCTGCTGCTGACCGGCGATTTGAAGTACGGGCGCACCGTACACTCGCTTCTGAAGCTTTTGGCCCTCTATCCGCCGATGCAGATCACGCTGGTCTCGCCGCCGGGCCTTGAAATGCCCTTTGAGCTGATCGATCGGGCCGAAAATGCCGGCCACCGGGTCATCCAGCGCGACACGTTGCAGGCCGACTACAGCGATGTGGACGTGGTCTATGCCACACGCATCCAGAAGGAACGCTTTACCCAAGAAATGGTGGAGGGATTCAGCCTGTCGAGCGATTTCAGCGTGGACCGCGCTTTCCTGGATCAACGCTGCAGCACGCACACCATCGCCATGCACCCGCTGCCGCGCGACAGCCGCCCCGGTGCCAATGATCTGAATGTAGATCTCAACGACGATCCCCGACTGGCGATCTTTCGCCAGACCGACAACGGCATTCCGGTGCGCATGGCGATCTTTGCCACGCTCATGGGGGTGGCGGACACCTTTGATCGCGACCTTCGCGATGTGGGCTGGCAACCGCCGCATCGAATCGGGGTCGATGATGCCGACTTCATTGCTCTGAAGTGAGTCATTACTTACAAAGCGGGCCTTTAGGGATAAGTCAGCGGAGAGAAGTCAGCGGGGCGAAGGGATGTTGAGCCGCGCGCCGTGGGCCTGTTGCTCGAACCAACCGGTCAGAATCAGCTCGGCGGCAATGCCGTCGACACCGTGCTCGCGATAGTTGCCGCGATGGCCCTCGTCGCGGGCGATGGCCTTGGCCGCGCGGGTCGTACCGCGTTCGTCAAACATCTCAAGCGGTCTGCCAAAGCGTCCGTGCAGCCGATTGCCGAACTTGCGTGCCCGCAGGCTCATCTCGGATTCGGTGTCATCCATATTGAGCGGCAGTCCGACCACAAAAAGATCGGGCTGCCACTCCTCGACCAGACGCGCGATCACGTTCCAGTCGGGAATGCCGTCACGCGCCATCAACGGGTCAAGCGCCGTGGCACTGCCCAGCAGCTCATTGCCGACCGCCACACCGATGCGGCGCACGCCGAAGTCAAAGGCCAGCACCAGCCGCTGACCGGCAACGTCAGCCATGACCGGCCTCACGGGAGAGCAGACTCAGATTCACGCCCAGGTGCCCTGCTGCGGTTTCAAGACGCGCCGGCGCGGGGGTACGAAAGAGCACCTCATCACTGGCTTCCACGGTCAGCCATGTGTTGTCCTTGATCTCCTGAGCCAGCTGCTCGGGCTCCCAGCCCACACACCCCAGACAGACCAGGAACTGCTCGGGGCCGCGGCCGGCGGCGATGGCATGCAAAATATCCATCGACGTGGTCAGCGCCCGGTTCTCGCCGGTGCGGATGCTGGAATCCCAGTGCTCGGGGCTTCCGGAGTGCAGGATAAAGCCACGCTCACGATGAACCGGGCCGCCGTCGAGCACCGGCGTATCCAGCGACAGACATTCACTGGCATCGATTTCAAGCTGCTCGAACAACGCTTCAAGCGTCAGCTCCATGGGCTGATTGAGCTTGAGTCCCAGCGTACCGTTGTCGTCGTGATCGCAGATATAGGTCAGCGAACCCGCAAAGTTCTCGTCTTCGAGATGGGGCATCGCCATGAGAAAGTGATCGCGTAAGCCTTGCATGGGCCTCCCGGATAAAAGCGCGCGCCCCTGCCGGCAGGCAGGGGCGTGAATCGATGGGTCATCAGAGCACGGCCTTGGCCGACACTCGCCCGCCGTTGGCGGGGAATGCGTGCATGGTAACACTGGCCGCCCGGCGTGGCGTCAACACCTCAGGCGGTGAAGCGTCGCTCGATGGCATCCATCAGCATGCCGGCGATATCGGTGCCCTTCTGGGCATCGATTTCGCGCACACAGGTGGGGCTGGTGACGTTGATTTCGGTGATGTAGTCCCCGATCACATCCAGGCCGACAAAGATCAGTCCCAGCGACTTGATGGAGTACTTGACCTGATCGACCAGCCAGTAGTCACGGTCCGTCAGCGCCCGGGCTTCACCGCGGCCACCGGCGGCCAGATTGCCGCGCACTTCACCGGCAGAGGGAATGCGGGCCAGACCGTAGGGCACCGGCTCGCCATCGATCAAAAGGATGCGGGTATCGCCCTGTTTGATCTCGGGGATGTAGCGCTGCGCCATGATCTGCTCGGTGCCACGCTGGGTCAGCTGCTCGATCACCGCACCGATGTTGCGCCCATCAGGGGCGATGTGAAAGATGCCGGTGCCGCCCATGCCATCCAGCGGCTTGAAGATGGTATCGCCCTGCTCGGCATGAAACTCGCGCAGGACCTTGTCATTGCAGGAGACGACGCTGGGCACCAGACACTGGGGAAACTGCTGGGCATAGAGCTTTTCATTGCAGGTTAAAAGCGCCTGGGTCGGGTTGACCACCAGCACGCCCTCACGCTCGGCAAAGCCCAGCAGGTGCACGGCGTTGGTGAAATTGACATCCACCGGCGGGTCCTGACGCATCAGGATCACATCCATCTGTGCCAGTGGCCCGGCCTCGACGTCGCCAAGGGCGTAGTAATGCTCGGGGTCGTTTTCAAACACCTCAAGCGAGCGCAGACGCCCCATGGCGCGCCCGTCCTTGAGATAGAGATCTCCCGGCTCAAGATAAAAAAGCCTGTGGCCACGCCGTTTGGCGGCCCATAGCATCGCCAGGGTCGAATCCTTTTTCCAGGCGATACTGGCGATGGGGTCCATGACGACCGCAATGTTCAATGCACGTTCACTCATTTAAAACTCCAGAACACGGTCCCTTAAGGTGGTCGCAGCGTGGCGTTGTGGCAGCCATTCATGTGATCAGTATGACGCAAGCCTCATCCTTCGACCATGACCGAACCTGCCACGTGCCCCTGTGCGGAGTTGTTCTTTCCAATCGCAGGCATGTTTGAAAACTATCAGGAGAGCGTGTCTGATCGTCTAGACTTTCGTGCAACAAGTCATCGCTGAACCCCGTGTTCAGACGTTTTGCAGAGAGGATTTTATGTCATCACTTTTTGAACGCTTTGACCTCGCCGGCATTCAACTTGATAACCGGATTGTCATGGCACCCATGACCCGCTCCCGCGCACCGGGAGATATCCCGAACGAGCTGGGAGCGACCTATTACCGCCAGCGCGCCAGCGCCGGGCTGATCATTTCCGAAGGCACGCCGGTATCACGCCAGGGCACGGGCTATCTGTACAACCCGGGCATTTACGGTCCTGATCAGATTGAAGGCTGGAAGAAGGCCACTCGCGCCGTTCACGAACGCGGCGGGGTTTTCTTCGCACAGATCTGGCACGTCGGGCGCGTCTCGCATACCACCGTGCAGATTGCCGGTGCCGCTCCGGTAGGTCCGAGCGACCAGCTCGGTGGCATGGCGTTTGGCTACAATGAGCAGGGGACACCCGACATGCTCAAGGCCAGCACCCCACGTCGGCTTGAAACCCGCGAGGTGCGTGACATTGTGCGCGATTTCGCTCAGGCCGCAGTTAATGCCCGCGAAGCCGGCTTCGATGGGGTCGAAATCCACGGTGCCAACGGCTATCTCTTCGAGCAGTTTCTCAATCCCGGCGTCAACGACCGTGATGATGAATATGGCGGCTCGCGTGAAAACCGCTGCCGTCTGCTGATGGAAGTCGTTGATGAAGTCAGCGCCCTGATCGGCGCGCATCGCGTGGGCGTTCGCCTGTCACCGTTTGGTACGCTATTTGATATGCCGGAGTACGATGACAACGGTGAGACCTATCTGTACCTGGCGCGCGAATTCAACAAGCGCGGGCTCTCCTACGTGCATCTGCACGACCAGGGTGGCCAGGGCATGGAACCCATGCCGCGCGAGTACCTCAGGACCTTCCGAGAGACCTATCAGGGCAACCTGCTGCTGGCCGGTAATCTCGACCAGGCCGAGGCCGAAAAGCTGGTCAATGACGGCACCATCGACCTGCCGGTCTTTGGCCGCCCGTACACGTCAAACCCGGATCTGGTCGAGCGGATGAAAAATGGCTGGCCGCTGACCGACTTTGACCCGTCCACCTTCTATGGCGGCGATGCCCGGGGCTATATCGACTTCCCGACGTATGAGGAAGAGCAGGCCCGCAAGGCACGTCAGGCGCTGATCGACGAAAAAAGCTGATCGCTTGATCGTCATCTCGCAGAAAGCCCCGGCATGGCCGGGGCTTTTTAATGGCGGGCACTCACCTGTCAGCAAGTGCTTACTATCGTTTTCGATCAGCGCCACCAGCCGATCACTTCCCGGGCTTCAGCCGGCTGAGCCAGTTGGTGTTGGCCAGATCCAGCACCTCATCCCCACGCCCGCTCATGACTGCACGCAGCATATAGAGACTAAAGCCCTTCGCCTGAGCGGCCTCAATGGTAGGCGGCATGGACAGCTCCTGCTTGGCGACCTTCACATCGACGATGACCGGGCCATCATGAGCAAAGGCTTCCTCAAGCACGCCATCGAGCTGCTCGGAACTGGACACGGTCAGACCCTTGATGCCCAGCGCCTCGGCCAGTCGGGCGTAGTCGGTCACCGGCAGGTTGGTCACCTCATCCACATAACCTGCCGCCTTCATTTCCATCGCCACAAACCCGAGCGTCGTGTTGTTATAGACGATCACCTTGACCGGCAGCTTCTCCTCGGCCAGCGTCATCAGATCGCCCATCAGCATGTTGATGCCGCCATCGCCGGAGAGCGAGATGACCTGGCGACCGGGCATGGCAACCTGAGCGCCCATCGCCTGAGGCATGGCGGTGGCCATTGAACCGTGCATGAACGAGCCGGTCAGACGACGCTTGCCGTTCATTTTCAGATAGCGCGCCGCCCAGACGGTTGGCGTACCGACATCGGCAGTAAACCAGGCATCGTCATCGGCCAGTGCGCTGACGCGAGCGGTCAGATACTGAGGATGCAGGGGAGCGCCTTCGGCAGCCGGCCCGGCCAGCTCATCAAGATCCTCGCGGGCCTTTTGATAATGCTTCTGGGCCTTGTCCAGAAAGGCGCGATCGGTCTTCTCTTCAAGCCGCGGCAACAGCGCTTCGAGACTGGCCTTTACATCCCCCACCAGTCCCTTGAGCAGCGTGCTGCGTCGGCCCAGATGGCCGGGGCGCAGATCAATCTGCACGATCCGCCCATGCTCGGGGAAGAAGTCCCGGTAGGGAAAGCTTGTGCCCAGCATGATCAGGAAATCGCACTCCTTGAGCGCGTGATAGCCCGAGCTGAAACCGATCAGACCGGTCATGCCAACATCATAGGGATTGTCATACTCAAGCCAGGACTTGCCGCGCAGCGCGTGCACGATAGGTGCCTTGAGCCGTTCGGCCAGGGCCATGACCTCATCGTGGGCACCGGCACAGCCTGCCCCGCAAAGCATGGCCACCTGCTTGCTGTCGTTAAGCAGCGCCGCCAGCTCTTCAAGCTCGGGTTCAGGCGGCACCGTGACCGGTGCGACCGGGGTGCTCCACTGCATTTTCTGCTCAACCGCCGGCGAGAGCGCCACATCTCCCGAGATCACGATCACCGCCACACTCTTTTCGAGGATGGCGGTGCGCATGGCGGTTTCGATCACGCGCTGGGCATGGGAGGCGTTGGTGATCAGCTCGCAGTAGTCACTGCACTCCTTGAACAGCTGCTCCGGGTGGGTCTCCTGAAAATACCCCAGCCCCACCTCGGTGGACGGAATCTGGGCGGCAATGGCCAGCATCGGCGTATGCGCACGCTTCGCTTCGAAGAGCCCGTTGATCAGATGGGTATTGCCCGGACCACAGGAGCCGGCACAGACGGTCAGACCGTTACGCGCCTCGGCTTCGCCGCTGGCGGCCAGCGCCGCCACTTCTTCGTGACGCACGCCGCGCCAGGTGATGGTGTCCTGTCGCCGCAGGCTCTCGGTCACGCCATTGAGCGAATCGCCCGGCAATCCCCAGATGTTCTGTACACCGGCACGCGCCAGCGTCCTTACCAGCATGTCGGCAACACTATAATCGGCCATGATTCACGTCTCCCTGTGATGGCAGCGCCTGAGCGCCATGTCATGGATCATGACCGGCGCACGGCAACAAGAAATGCAGTCTCTGGAGTTCAGACGAAATTAAGACGAAAGTCCAATGCCATCGTGGCATCGGCACCGCCGAAACCGGCACCGTTCAGGCCACAAGCATAGTTCGATCAGGGAAAGCGTGGGGAATGGAGCCTATCAAGACAACAAAGGGGATCAAAGACAAGACAACAACGGGGATCAAAGATCCCCGTAGCGCGCCTGCAGGAGTGATAGCGCCACGATCGGCGCCGTCTCCATACGCAGGATACGCGGGCCAAGAATCCACGAGTGGAAGCCGTGAGCATGGGCCCGAGCGACCTCGTCATCGCTGAGCCCACCCTCGGGGCCGACCAGCAGGGCGGCACTGCCCGGCGAGTCGGTGTCTGGCAGCGGCCCGGCATCATAGGGATGAAGCACCAGCCTGAGAGCTTCATCGCGAGCGGCCAGCCACTCATCGAGCGCGATGGCCGGATAGATCGCGGGCACGGTGGCCCGGCGACACTGCTCGCAGGCGTTGACCGCCACGGCCTGCCAGTGATCACGCTTTTTCTGCGCGCGCTCGCTCTTGAGCCGGACATCGCCGTGGTGGGTGTAGAGCGGCGTGACCGCAGCCACCCCCAGCTCGACCGCCTTCTGGATGGCGAAATCCATGCGATCGCCCTTGCCAACCGCCAGCCCCAGGTGCACGGCCAGCCCTGATTCGGCCAGGGCCGGCTGACGCGCTTCAACGGTGACCTGTACATCGCCGCGCTTGGAGATGGCAGCAATGTGCGCGCTTACTTCGTTGCCCTTGCCGTCAAAAAGGGCCAGCGGATCACCCTCGCGGCGGCGCATGACACGCGCCACGTGATGGGCTGCGGCATCGGGCAGTCTGATCGTGGCGCCGGGCTTGAGCGTATGGGGAACGTAAATGCGCATGGGTTATCCGCGACCGTCAGTCATCAGGCGTCGGCCTGCGGCGTGCCCTGCTGCTTCTGGGCATAGATGGCGTCAAAGTTGACCGGGGAGAGCATCAGTGCCGGGAAGGTGCCACGGCCGACCAGGTTGTCGATGCACTCACGAGCATAGGGAAACAGCACGTTGGGGCAGAAGGCCCCCAGGGTGTGATCGAGCTGGGCATCGCTGAGTCCGGAGATGGCAAAAAGGCCCGCCTGATGGACTTCAGCCAGAAACGCCGTGGTCTCTTCGTCACCGTTGTAGACGTGAGCCGTCACCCGCACGCTGACTTCATGGAGTCCTTCGCTGATCTGCTTATGGTCGTTGTCGACATCAAGCTTGACCCGCGGCTTGAACTGCTGCTGAAAGATCGCCGGCGAGTTGGGCGCCTCAAAGGAGATGTCCTTGACGTAGATGCGCTGCAGCGCGAACTGGATATTGGCCTGCTCACTGGTGGCGTTATTGTCTGACATGCTCGTTTCCCGGTCTGTGAGTAAGTAATAACTATCGCTTGAAGCCAGTAGGAACTACTGCTTGAAGCCAGCAAGAACTATCGCTTGAAGAGATGACATCAGCGTGTCACAACAGGCAGGCCGTCGGCCACCCACTGTGAATGACCGCCCTTGAGTCGACGGGCGCCGCTGTAGCCGGCCTTTTGCAGCTTCGTGACCACACCGCCGCCGTGCTGGCCCATCTTGTCCACCACGATGATCGGCTTGTCCTTGTGCTTTTCAAGGCGCTGCATGTTGTTGTCGAGCTTGTCGGCGGGCACGTTGATCGCACCGGCGATATGGCCTGCCTTGAACTCCTTGATCTCGCGGATATCAAGCACCATGGCATCTTCGCGGTTAATCAGATTGGTCGCCTCACCGCTGCTGACACCACCCGTCGCACTGCGCCGGGATTCAAAGGCCAGCCAGGCCAGCAAGACCACAACGAAGGCACCTACCAGCAAGGGGTGGTTCTGGGCAAACTCCAGCAGCTGATCGATCATGGAAATATCTTGACCCTGGTTGTTTAAAATGGCTCGGCGCGCGGTCATGCCTGGTCTACCCTGCGAGTTCGGGGAAGCCGCCCGGCAGCTGGAATCCGGCGCGCGCCCAGTATACACAAGCACCCGGCCGTCGTCCGTCCCCGATGATCAATGCTGGCATGCACCGGCTGGGTTATGATGATTACCATTTCGACGCCCTGATAGCGCGCCTGCTGCGTGTGACACCCAGACAGCGCAACCCGGTATCGGGGCTTACATGTCCGTGTTCCCGAGGCGAAATCATGTCTACATCGCAACCACGTCCCGTCGCCCTGCTGATTCTCGATGGCTATGGCCATAACCCGGAATCGGCCAACAACGCTGTGGCCGCCGCCAACACGCCGGTCATGGATCGGCTGCAATCGGATTACGCCCATACCCTGATCAATACCGACGGTGAAAACGTTGGTCTACCCGAAGGTCAGATGGGCAACTCCGAGGTCGGCCACATGAATCTGGGCGCCGGACGCGTGGTCTACCAGAGCCTGACCCGCATCTCGAAGGCCATTCGTGACAACGAACTGGGAGAGAACCAGGCGCTGACCGACGCCATCGACGCTGCCGTCAACGATGATCGTGCCGTCCATGTGCTGGGGCTGCTCTCACCCGGCGGCGTTCACAGCCACGAGGACCACGTGCTGGCGCTGGCGGAACTGGCCCAGGCGCGCGGTGCGAAAAGGGTCTACATCCACGCCTTCCTCGATGGCCGTGACACCGCGCCCAAGAGCGCGCTGGACAGCCTGCTGCGCGCCGATGCCCTGCTGCGCAAGCTGGGCGTGGGCCGTGTCGCCTCAATGGTCGGACGCTTTTACGCCATGGACCGAGACAACCGCTGGGACCGTGTTCAGGCCGCCTGGCAGCTGATGGTCAATGGTGAAGCCGAGCACGTCGAAAGCGACGTCGAACAGGCCCTCAATGCGGCCTACGAGCGCGATGAAACCGACGAATTCGTCACCGCCACCAGCCTGCGTGAAGGCGATGACGACCGGATCACCATCGAAGATGGCGATGCGGTACTGTTTGCCAACTTCCGTGCCGACCGGGCCCGCGAAATCGCCCATGCACTGGTGGACCAGAGCTTTGATGGCTTCGAGCGTGATCGCACGCCAAAAATGCATTTCGTCGCCATGACCCAGTATTCCGATGATCTGGGCGTACCGGTGGCCTTCCCGCCCAACGATTTGCCCAATACGCTGGGTGAATACGTCTCTTCAAAGGGGCTGACTCAGCTGCGCATCGCCGAAACCGAGAAATACGCCCATGTGACGTTTTTCTTCTCCGGCGGTCGCGAGGAGGAGTACGAAGGTGAAGAGCGCATTCTGGTCGACTCCCCGCGCGATGTGAAAACCTACGATGAAAAGCCGGAAATGAGCGCCTTCGAGGTGACCGACAGACTGGTCGAAGCCATTGATTCCGGTCGCTTTGACCTGGTGGTCTGCAACTATGCCAACGGCGACATGGTCGGTCATAGTGGTGATCTGGATGCCGCCACCAGGGCCATCGAAGCCGTGGACGAATGTCTGGGCCGCGTGGTCGAGGCGATCGAGCGTGCCGGTGGGGAATGTCTGGTCACCGCCGATCACGGCAACGCCGAGCAGATGGTCGATCCGAAAACCGGCAACCCCCAGACCGCGCATACCACCTTCCAGGTCCCGCTGGTCTATGTCAGCCAGCGCAAGGCCACCCTGCTTGATGACGGACGCCTTTGTGACATCGCGCCGACGCTTCTGGCCATGATGGGCCAGACTCAGCCGGAAGAGATGACCGGTCGCGTGCTGATCGAAAACAGCTGATCGGAGTTCTTTGGTGTCTTTCACACTACACCGGCCTGCGGGCCGGTTTTGGCTTCTGGCCCTGACCCTGGGTCTGGCGGTGCCGGCCGGCGCCGCCAGCCTTGATGCCTCAAAGGCGGAGCTGGACAGCATTCGCCAGAACATTGAACAGACCCAGCGCCAACTGGAAAAGACCAATGCCCAGCGCGGCGATGCTCAACAGGAGCTCGAGCAGGCTGAAAAGGCGCTGGCAGAGACCCATCGACGGCTGGAAACCCTTCAAAAGGCCCGAAGCCAGACCACCGAGGCGCTGGCCACGCTCGATCAGCGCCAGAAAAGCCTGACCGAACAGCGCGATGCTCAGCAAAAGGCACTGGCCGAGCAGGTCAGGGCCCTGTACAAGCTGGGCGATCAACCTCGCCTGAAACTGTTGCTCGACAATCAGGACCCCAGCGAGATCGATCGCTTTCAGCACTATCTCAACCGGCTCAATGAGGCTCGCGCCGAACGACTGTCGCGGCTGGCCTCGCTCAACCAGGAGCTTCAGGACAACCGCGCCCAGACCCTTGACCAGCAGCAGACGCTCGACCAGCTCCAGGGCGAGCTCAAAAGCCGTCAGCAAACCCTGGATGAGCAGCGCCAGGAGCGTGAAAAGGCACTGACACGACTGGATGCCCGCTACAAGAGCGGACAGAGCAATCTTCAGGGACTGGAGTCCGACCGCGCCGAAGCCGAAAGAATGGTCAGCCGAATCGAACAGCAGCTGGCCCGTGCCCGGGAACAGCGTGAGGCGCGTGAACGGGCCGAGCGCGAACGCAAGGCTCGTGAGGCCAGACAGCAGGCGCAGTCTCAATCGTCTTCCTCCCACAAGGCTCCATCAGACGATGAGGGCCTGAGCAGCGACGAGATGAACGCCAGCTCAAGCAATGCCCGCAGCGTGCCGACCCGCAGCGTGGACCCGGCGGCCGAGCGACGCGCTGAAGCACGCGCAGTCGTCACCCACAAGGCCGACAGGAGCGCCCGCAGCTCAAAATGGCCGGTCAGTGGTTCGGTGGTATCCAGCTATGGTAGCGGTGACGGTCTGAACAAGAATGGCGTGTTGATCAGCGCGCCGGCCGGCACCCCGGTTTATGCCGCCGCGAAGGGGCAGGTTGTCTTTGCCGACTGGATGCGCGGCTTTGGGTATCTGGTGATCATCGATCATGGTGGCATACTGTCATTGTATGCTCACCAGCAGCGCCTTGCCGTGTCCGCCGGTGATCGGGTCGAGCGCGGTGCAACGCTTGGCTATGTCGGCAATACCGGCGGTCTGTCGCGTCCGGCGCTTTATTTCGAGGTACGTCGTGGTGGCAAGACCATCAATCCGCAAAGCTGGCTGGCCTCGCGCTAGTACGGCGAACGCATCACCCGTTGAAGGTATCGGGCGCCTCGGCGCCCGGCCCACCCGCTAAAGGAGTCTGCATGCTGATGCGCCATGTCGCCTTATCGCTTGCCCTGTCGTCAGCCCTGCTGCTGACGCTGCCGGCCACCGCAGCCGAACCCACCACGGATGCCGCGCCGGCCGACAGTACGCCGGACAATTCCCCCCTCGTGCCTGCCGAGACCGATGGCCGTTCTGGTGCCGGCGGTGACGCCAGCGAGCAGAGCAGTCTGCCGCTGGAAGACATTCAAGCGCTGGCGCAGGTGTTCGAGCGCATCAAGCAGGCCTATGTGGACGATGTCGATGACAAGACGCTGCTGCGCAACGCCATGCGCGGCATGCTGGAAGGCCTCGATCCGCACTCGAACTATCTGGATGAAGACGCCTTTCGCACGCTGCACGAAATGACCGAGGGTGCGTTCGGCGGCATCGGCATCGAGGTGGGTCAGGAAGACAACCAGCTGATGGTGATTTCGCCGATCGACGATACGCCGGCGTCGAAGGCCGGCCTTCAGCCGCGCGATCTGATCATCGAAATTGATGGCAAGAGCACCGACGGCATGTCGCTGGAAGAAGCCGTCGACCTGATGCGCGGTGACCCTGGCAGCAAGATTGATCTGACGCTGCTGCGCGAAGGCGCCGATGCCCCGATCGAGGTCAGTCTGGAGCGCGCCAACATCCAGTCTGCCAGCGTCAACTCGCGCATGCTTTCTCCCGGCTACGGCTATCTGCGCATCAGCCAGTTCCAGGAAAACACGGCCCAGGAGGCCAGTGACGCAATCGCCTCGCTGAAAAAACAGGCGGGCGACAACGGCCTGTCCGGTGTGGTGCTGGATCTGCGCAACAACCCAGGTGGGCTGCTGGATGGCGCGGTCAACGTGGCCGATCTTTTTCTCGATCACGGCCTGGTGGTCTACACCAGAGGGCGGCTCAAGGATTCTGACATGCAGTTTGAAGCCAATGCCGAGACGGCCCTGCCCGACACACCCATGGTCGTATTGATCAACGGGGGGAGTGCCTCGGCGGCCGAGATCGTTGCCGGCGCCCTGCAGGATCATCACCGCGCCGTGGTGCTGGGCACTGAAAGCTTCGGCAAGGGCTCGGTACAGTCGGTCATGCCACTGGATGACAATACCGGCATCAAGCTGACCACGGCGCTTTATTACACCCCGGGCGGACGATCGATTCAGGCCGAGGGCATCGAGCCGGACGTGACGGTACAGCGCGGCCGGCTGGAGCTTGAAAAGAGCGGATTTGAAATTCGCGAGGCCAATCTGCGCGGCCATCTACAAAATGCCCGCGGCGAGCAGGAGGATGACAAGGCAGCACTGCCCGACTCTCCCATAGCCGCCGATGACTATCAGCTGGGCGAGGCGCTCAACCTGCTGCGCGGCATCAATGTGTTTCAGCAGCCCGGCATGCGCCAACACGATAACGCCTCGCCTGATGACCGAGCGTCGGGAAATACCCTCACGGACAGCGGCAATGGGGCCTCTAAAAACGACACGGCACCCTCCGATGACGCCCCGGATGACACAAACCCGTAAAAGCGTCTACGCTGAAAAGGCAAATGGATAACGCCATCCGCCTTGATAAGGAGAAACATTACATGAAGAAAGGATTGACGATGGGCGCGCTGGCCGCGGCCGTGCTGCTGGCAGCGGGCTGTTCTTCCTCCGGTGGTGCTCCGGAAAATCAGCAGCAGGGCATGTCACAGTCCGGCACACAGCAGTCCGGCTCCATGTCCGGTGCCAGCGAAACCCCGACAGGAACATCCCACGGCAGCCCCATGGGGACATCACCGGGCGGTGGTATCGACAGCAACAACGACACCATGCCGAGCAATACCCAGTCCGGCACGTAAATGATCGCTACAGGATTGACAAAAAAAGGCCCGCCGTTCAGGCGGGCTTTTTTACGTTATGAGGCCCTGTTTCACGTGAAACACCCGGTGGCCAGCAGCGGGACTGTCAGGCTGACGGCGGTCTCATGCTCTGTGGCAGATCACTGCGTTGGCCCATCGCCTGCTCGATCAGCAGCCGGCGCACCCAGGGCCATCGCCCGGTGGTGGTCAGCCCCTGATTACGCAGCACGCGCATCAGCGGCCAGCTGATGCCAAAACCGATTCGAAAGGCATCCATGGCCATCAGCATGACCGTATTGTCACCGCGACGACGACGCGCATAGCACGACAGGATGCGCAGATCCCCCAGCGGCGCACCACGGCGTCTGGCACGGTCGAGCTCCTCGGCCAGCACCGCCACATCCATCAGGCCCAGATTGACGCCCTGCCCGGCCAGCGGATGAATGTTATGCGCAGCGTCTCCCACCAGCGCCACGCTGTCATCGACATAGCGTCTGGCATGGCGCTGAATCAGCGGGAAGTCGTGGCGCCGGCTGACGCGTTCGATGCGCCCCAGACAATGCTCAAAATCCATCTCGAGCGCACGCATGAAAGCTTCATCCGACATGGCCATCAGGTCATCGGCAAATTCGGTATCCGCCGACCAGACAATGGATGAGGTCTTCTGACGTCCATCAATGCCCAGAGGCAGAAAGGCCAGTGGCCCGGTACTCATGAACCGCTGTCGCGCCGTGGCGGCATGATCGTACTCATGCCACACCGTCGCCACCACGGCCCGCTGGCCGGTGGCATATTCACGGTGGCCAAGCCCGGACAGGGCCCGAATCCGTGAGCCGGCGCCATCGGCGCCGATCACCAGGCAGCTTTCAAGAGTGCGCCCATCCTCCAGCGTGAGATAACGCGTGCCCTGTTCGGCATCGGAAAGACGGGTGACCCGTGCCTCGGGCATGAGCGTGACGCTGTCACACTCCAACAGCGCATCCAGCAGGGCATCGCGGACCACATTGTTTTCAATGATATGACCAAGTACCTCACGGCCGACCTCCAGGGCACTGAAGTCGATATGGCCGGTGCCTTCTCCGTCCCAGACGGCCATTCGGTCATAGGGGCCTAAACGCCTTTGCACGATGCCCGACCAGACGCCCAGATGGGTCAGCAACTGCTGTGAGGCGGGTGTAATGGCGCTGACGCGCGCATCGATGGTATCGGCCTGCCACGTGGCCTGCAGATCGCCACCGTCCAGCAGGGCGACCCGGTGGCCCTTTTGGCCCAGCGCCAGCGCCAGCGTTGCCCCGACCAGTCCGGCGCCGACGATGGCCATGTCAAATGGTGCGGTGTCGCGCGTCATGAAGTTCTCCGTTGGGCAGGCATGGAGGCTGCAAGCCCGTTTTAATGTCGCGCCATGCCCATGGCACGGCGGATCAGGGCACGCTTGAGCGGAGTGGCGAGGTTGAAAAGCCCCAGCGCCGCACCGCGCGCCCCGCGGATGCCCGGCAGTTCCAGTCCGAAAAGGCGTACCAGCGTATCGCTGGCCTGCATGATCAGATCCCGGTCACTCTGACGACGCTGCTCGAAATCCGCCATGGTCAGCGCCTCTCCCGGTGCCCGCCCGGCCTCGAGCGCCGCCTCGATGGCCGCACTCAGATCCATGACGCCGCGAAGCGCCAGGTTGAACCCCTGACCGGCCACCGGATGAATGGCATGCGCTGCGTTGCCCAGCACCGCCAGATGCGGACGGCTCTGCTCGCGGGCACGCGACATCGACAGGGGGTAGACATGGCGAGTACCAACGCGCTGAAAACGGCCCAGACGTGTCCCCAGTCGCGCCTGCAGCGCCTGCAGAAAGTCGTGATCATTCATGGCCAGCGTGGCATCAATCACCTCCGGCGGCCGGGTCCAGATCAAAGCCATGCGACGCGCCTGCAACGGCAGCAGTGCCATCGCCCCTTCCTCGGTAAAGCGCTCAAACGCCCAGCCATGATGCTCTCTGGCCGTTTCAATGTTGGCGATCACGGCATGCTGTTCATAGTCGTGGCGGTCGGTGCCGATCCCCAGTGACGCCTTGAGCCCGGAGCGACCGCCATCGGCCAGCACGGTCAACCCGGCATGCAGCACACACCCGTTGTTCAGCGTCAGTCGGTGACCGTCTACCGCCGGGACAATGGACTCGACCCGGGCCGGGCAGTACCAGTCGATCGGCATGTGGGACAGCCGCTCATGAAGGACCTGCCCCAGAAAGGCATTGGGCAACACATAGCCCAGCGATGGGGTGCCCACCTCTCGACACGACAGATGGGTACGCCCCATGGCACCGCGCTGGCTGACTTCGATGTCATGAATGGGGGCGGCTCGCGTGGCCAGTCGCGACCAGATCCCCATGGTCTCAAAATGGGCTCTGGAACCGTAGGCAATGGCGCTGGAACGCTCGTCAAAGCTTGGCTGGGCACCGCTGGCGCTCAGCTCGCTGGCCTCGATCACGGCCACTCGAAGCCCATCACGCTCGATCAGGGGCGCCAGCGCCACGGCCAGGCTGGCACCCACCAGCCCGCCGCCGATAATGGCAATGTCTACCGGAGTTTCGCTCATGTCTGTCCTTGTGCCATCAACGCCTCGATGTCCCGAACCCGTTTGGGCACGCCCTCGGTCAGCACCTCGCAGCCCTGCGCCGTGACCGCCACATTGTCTTCAATACGAATGCCGATGCCACGCCACTGTTCGGCAATATCCAGATCATCGGGGATATAGAGCCCGGGCTCGACGGTCAGTACCATGCCGGGCGAGAGCACGCGTGACTCGCCTGACACCTGATAGGCGCCGACGTCATGCACATCCAGGCCCAGCCAGTGGGAGGTGCCGTGCAGATAAAAGCGCTTGTAGTGACCCTGCTCGACCACGGTCTCGACCGGGCCTTCTACCAGCCCCAGCGCCACCAGACCGGCGCTCAGATCACGCACGACGCCCTCATGAATGCCCTTGATCGTGGCACCGGGGCGCACGGCACGAAGGGCACGCTGCTGGGCGCCGAGCACGATCTCGTAGAGCTGGCGCTGCGGCTCGCTAAAGCGGCCGCTGACCGGGAAGGTACGGGTGATGTCACCGGCATAGAGCGCGTACTCGGCGCCGGCATCCACCAGTACCAGATCACCCGAGGCCATCGCGGCATCGTTTTCGGTGTAGTGCAGAATACAGCCATTGGCACCGCTGCCCACGATGGTGGCATACGCCGGCGCGCGAGCGCCGGCCATGACGAAGGCGTACTCCAGTGTGGCCTGGAGCTGATATTCAAACATGCCGGGCCTGACGGCCTGCATGGCCTTGACGTGTGCCCGGGCGGTAATCTCACCGGCCTGACGCATCAGCGCCAGTTCCTCATCGGATTTGATCAGACGCTGCTCATGGAGAATCACGTCGATATCGGCATAGCCCGAGGGCGCCGGCGGGCCACGCCGTTCGCGGGCCTTGAGACCGTCACGCATCTGTCCGGCCAGCGCCATCGCCCGATCATTATCAAGCGACAGATACAGGGTGCGCCGGCCTTCCAGAAGATCCATCAGCTGTTCATCAAGCGCTTCCAGCGGCCAGGCCTCATCCACACCGTAGCGAGTGACGGCCCGGCGTGGCCCGACCCGTTTGCCCGTCCAGGCCTCGGCGGCCGGGTCACGTGGCAGGCAAAACAGAACGCTCTCTCCCGCATCCCGACCGGGCAGCAGGACCAGCCACGCCTCCGGCTCGGGAAAGCCACAGAGATAGTGAAAGTCACTGTCCTGTCGAAACGGATACTCGCTGTCCTGATTGCGTACCGAAAGCCTGGCCGCCGGAACAAGAATGGCACTGTCTGATGCCACTTCCGACATCAGCCGCTCGCGGCGCTGTCGATACGCCTCGGTCGTGATGGGGACTGGTGTGCCCTGCTCTGCCTGTGTCACTTGATGCTCTCTCCCGTGACCGATGTTCTCACGACGTCTTCATCCGGCGCCTGTCTGTCGCTGACGCTCTCTGGTCAGACACGCCTCGTTGCTCAGTGACGCGTTTCGCCGTCACCGCTCAGACCTTCTTCCTTCAAGCCCTCTTCAAACGACTGCGCCGGCTTTTCGACATCCGGTTTGCCCGGATGCTGCTCGACATAAAGCATCAGCGCCGTCATGCGGGCGTGTTCGGTCAGCGCAAACAGGTCGTTTTCGTTTTCGCTGTTATCTTCGATGTCATCATCAATACGAGAGAGTTGCTCGATATCAGTCACGCCTTCCTGAAGCGGCGTTGACCAGGTCTTGCGCTGATCAGCATCGACTTCACCGGCCACTTCATGAAAGCCCTGACACCAAAGGGCGAGTGACTGCGCGCGCTCGGACAGTGAGAACAGCTCATCAGGCAGCAGCGGCTCGAAGCTCATCTCCTCGGCGTCCAGACGTTCTCTGGCAATCGCTCGCCAGGCCAGCAGTTTTTCACCGTCTTCGCGGGTGGCGGGTTCTTCCACGCCCAGTGCCGCGCAGATCAGGTTCAGCCAGTCCTCGGCACTGATGTCTTCAAGCGCCAGACGCGCGCACAGATAGCCATCAAAGAAGGCCGGCGACTGCAGGCTGCCATGGGCTAGAAAAATATCGCTGATGGTGGCGAAGTCGAGGGCGTTATCACCGGACGGCATACTGCATCCCTTTACTGGTCGTTCCCGTAGCGGGAATCATGAACTATCGCCCGGGGGCCGCGCGTTGACCGCCCCCGGTCGTCTCTCTATAGTGGTGCTGCAAGCGCAGCAACATGGCATGGAGCTGAGTGGAACCCTCATCTGCAGGCCATCAGTGGCTGCCCACCATCTTAGCGTAACGGCCAGAGCTTGGCCCATATCGGAAGTGATGTCATGCCGCAAGGTCCTCGTCAGACCGCCGAAATCACCCTGATGGGTCAGAATTTTGTTGTCAGCTGTGCCCCCGGTGAAGAGCAGGCGCTGCATGAAGCGGCGCGCTATTTCGACCAGGCCATGGCCGGCATTCAGACCCGCGGTCGCACCATCAGCATCGACAAGGTCGCCATGATGGCCGGGCTGAACATTACCCATGAGCTGCGTGATGAGACCCGACGCCGCAAGGAGCTCGAAGAAAGACTGGCCGGGCTTGATGAGCGCCTGCAAAAGGCCCTGGAGCGAAATCGTACCTCCTGACAGCAGGCGGTCAACAGGGTAGCGCAGCCCCCCGGGATATCTGTTAGAATTGCTTCGTTCTCTGGGGTGTTTGCCAGTTGTTATAGTCCCTCGAGCCTATGCGCAGTACCCAGGGGGCCACTATAAGTGGGCCTGTGTGCATGTCCGCGCGACGGAAAGCCTGATGGCCCACTTGCGGTCACCCACCTTGAACCAGTAGGTTCAGGGCCAGAACAACAGCGGCATTCTGGAGAACCCTCATGTCAGTGCGCTGCGCACTTCCCGCGGATCAACCGCGCGCTCGCAGACTTCGCGCCTTGTCATTGCGCACTCCTCGCCCCCGGCGACGTTTTTTCTCTCCCCTGCTATCGCGTCCTGCCCATCCAGGCATGGCACCACTGGCTGCTTGCGATGATCGCCCGGCACTGCGCCGCGAACTGCGCCGCCGTCGACGCACACTCGATGCTCGAGCCCAGCGTCTGGCGTCCATGGCACTGGTCCATCAATTGATGCAGCTATCGTCGTTGCGATATGCACGCCATGTGGCGCTGTATCTGCCCGAAAAGGGTGAAATCGATCCAACTCCACTGGTGGACTGGCTGCATCGGCGCGGCATCCGGGTCTATCTGCCGGTATTACGTCCGCTGGTGGAAAACCGCCTGTGGTTCGTGCACTGGCGTCCGGATACCCACATGGTACTCAACCGCTTCGGAATCACTGAACCCGACCTGCGCCAGAGCGGTCATCGCATTCGCCGTCTTCCGCCCTGGGCCATGGATGTGGTGCTGATGCCGCTGGTAGGTTTTGACGCGCAGGGCCATCGCCTTGGCATGGGCGGCGGCTTTTACGACCGCACCCTCGCCTTTGCCTCGAACACCTGCGGTCCGCGTCCGACCCTGATTGGTGTGGCGCACGACTGTCAGCAGGTTGAAGCGTTGCCCCACCAGCCATGGGATGTAAACCTCGACATGATCGTCAGCGACCGGCAGGTCCTCAGGCCACGCCCTGCCACGTCATGATATCGGATCAGCTTCCTTTTTCGGCGGCATAAAAAAACGCATCCTCCTGGATGCGTTTTTAAATGTTCTATCGCCGAGTGGCCCTTTTTGAGCCTTCCCGCCCCGAAACGATCCCTTATTCGATCACGACACACCTAATACCCCATGACGCTCTGGGCATAGCCTGTGGCGACAACGCCCAGACCAAGAATGAGTACCAGGGTAAAGACCAGATCGGGTTTACGTCTCATTACTGCTCCGTCACAACAGAAGAACGCACGAGGGAACGGCCCGAGCGGGCCGCGGCGGCGCCATCATAGTGTCACCGCCGAATCAGCACAATATCGCAGGCGATAACATTACATACCGTTGCATTTTTGTTGTGCCAAAGGCCCGCCCGGTGTCTCAGGAGACGAAAAGTCGATAGGCCGGATTGTCGGTTTCATGCCAGTAACGATAGCCGATCTCATCAAGACGCTGTTCAAGCGTGGCACAGTCGGCTTCCGGCACCTGCATGCCGATCAGAACCCGGCCGTAGGCGGCACCGTGGTTACGATAATGGAACAGCGAGATGTTCCAGCCACCGGGCAGATGGTTCAGGAAATTCATCAGCGCGCCGGGGCGCTCCGGAAATTCGAAACGATAGAGACGCTCGCTGAACGGCTCCTGAGGTCGTCCGCCACCCAGATGGCGAATGTGCAGCTTGGCCAGCTCGTTGTCAGTGAGATCCTCAACGCTGTAGCCTGCCGCTTCAAGCCTTCGAACCACTTCCAGTCGATCCTCTCCACCGGGCTGCACCTGCACGCCGACGAAGATATGCGCCTGTCCGGCATCGGCATAGCGGTAGTTGAACTCCGTGACCATACGGCGGCCCAGCGCCTTGCAAAACGCCTTGAAGCTGCCCGGCCGCTCGGGAATGGTGACGGCCAGGATCGCCTCGCGCTGCTCGCCAAGCTCGGTGCGCTCGGCAATGTGCTGGAGGCGGTCAAAGTTGAGATTGGCCCCCGAGTTGATGGCGATCAGTGTCTTGTCCCGAACGCCTTCGCGCTGGGCATATTTCTTGAGCCCGGCCAGTGACAGCGCCCCGGAGGTTTCCGAGACAGCGCGGGTGTCCTCGAAGATATCCTTGACCGCGGCACACATCTCATCGGTATTGACGGTGATCACTTCGTCGACGTGATGGCGCAGGATTTCAAAGGGTGCCTCACCGATCTGGGACACGGCCACACCCTCGGCAAAAAGCCCGACCTGATCCAGCGTGACCCGCTCGCCGGCCTCAAGGGCAGCCTTGAGACAGGCGGCGTCTTCGGGCTCCACGCCAATGACACGAATATCCGGACGCAGGTACTTGATATAGGCCGCCATGCCCGCCAGAAGGCCACCGCCACCGACCGGCGCAAAGACTGCATCGATCGGCCCCTGATGCTGGCGCAGAATCTCCATCGCCACCGTGCCCTGACCGGCGATCACATCCGGATGGTCAAAGGGCGGAATCCAGGTATAGCCATGCTCATTCATCAGCATCTGGGCATGCGTCAGGGCATCATTGAAGGAGTCACCCTTGAGCACCACCTTCGCCCCCCGGGCTCGTGCCGCCGAGACCTTGATTTCAGGCGTGATGCGCGGCATGACGATCGTGGCATGAATACCCATGCGTTTGGCCGCCATCGACACGCCCTGAGCGTGATTGCCTGCCGAGGCCGTAATCACACCCTTCGCGCGCTGCTCGTCATTGAGCTGCGCCATGCAGTTATAGGCGCCGCGAATCTTGAAGGAGTAAACCGGCTGCAGATCCTCGCGCTTGAGAAGCACATGATTATCAAGGCGTCTGGACATCTGTGGCATGTCGGAAAGGGGCGTTTCAACCGCCGCTTCGTAGACGCGGGCCTGAAGGATTCTCTTGGCGTAGGCTTCCAGCATTCTCATATCCTGGGCAATGACTTGAGGGCGGCGCTGCGGGGCACCGGATGACATGACACGCGCGTGTGATGTTTCACGTGAAACAAAAAGCCCGAGGCGGGTACAGCACATGCAACCATCGACAGTGTCCACGGTAATCGCCATGATACGCCTGATGGGCCGCTGTAGAACATCATCAGATTCGGAGACACCATGACATCCCAGGATCAGTCAGAGCTCAAGCGGGCAGTGGCGCAGGCAGCCGTGCAGGAAATTCGCTCGAAACTGCGTCGTGATACCGTGCTGGGGGTCGGCTCGGGCTCGACCGTCAACCTCTTCATCGAGGCACTGGCACCGCTTCGCGACGACTTCGCCGGCGCCGTGGCAAGCTCCACGGAAACCGAGCGTCGGCTCAGGGCCGCCGGCATTGAAGTATTTGATCTCAACCAGGCCGGCACGCTGAGTGTCTATGTCGACGGTGCCGACGAAATCGATCATGATTTTGCCATGATCAAGGGCGGGGGCGCGGCGCTGACCCGGGAAAAGATCGTGGCTGCCTGCGCAAAAGAGTTTATCTGTATTGCCGACGGTTCCAAGCTTGTACGCCAGCTGGGCGGCTTTCCGCTACCCGTTGAAGTCATCCCCATGGCACGCTCCTATGTGGCGCGTGAAATGGTCAAGCTCGGTTTCAGCCCCGTTTATCGACAGGGTGTGGTGACCGACAACGGTCATCAGATCATCGATCTCTTTGATCAGCTCATTGATGACGCCCGGGAAATGGAAACCCGCATCAATCAGATTGCCGGCGTCGTCACCAACGGATTGTTCGCTCATCGCGGCGCTGACCTGCTGCTGCTGGGCACTGCCGAAGGCGTCCAGCGCCTGATTCCTGAACGTTAGACCCCTTTTTGCCCTCTTCTCCGCCGTGAATTACCAATGACTCACGGCGCATTGCCGTTTTGAAACACTCACTCACACTTTAACTGCAGAATATTACCTGCGTTTATCACTATTATCCGAGCGCCACAGCTACGCTGCATCCATCAGGGGCCTGATGGCCGCCACATCGATCGCTCATGACATGAATGCGCCATGACGGCACGATCTCCCAAGGCGACCGAACGTTTCATCTCGAATATTCAATGACAAGAAAGAGGGTTTCACATGCGACAGAGCAGTGATCTTTCCGCCCGCTCGTACGTGCCGGCCACCCTGCATCAGCTGCGAAGGGCACTGCTGGAATCCCATGATGCGCTGGGTATTGAAGGCGTACGTGTCAGGGGCGCCGATCACTCCCTGCATTTCGAGCTGACCCGATGCGAAACCATCAGGCCATTGCTGAGCGTCTGGTTCAACGTTGAGCGTCATCAGTATACGCTGATGTGTCGAACCACCATTATTCCCCCGGGGCGCCCCATGAGCGATACCCGTGCGCGGCTGGCCGAATATCTCAACCACCATGCCTGGCAGCATGGCTGGCGTCAGGCGTCACGCCACTAGCGCCCGCCTCCCGGCAACCGGTCATCCGCCAGCGGCCAGGGCTCGTGCAGCTCGCGAGCGCGAATCAGACGTCCCAGGTAGTCCCGCGTGTGTCCCAGCGCGCCACGGTTGGCTTCTACCACCG
This sequence comes from Kushneria marisflavi, assembly GCF_002157205.1. Classification (NCBI taxonomy): domain Bacteria; kingdom Pseudomonadati; phylum Pseudomonadota; class Gammaproteobacteria; order Oceanospirillales; family Halomonadaceae; genus Kushneria; species Kushneria marisflavi. Next base: position 1,760,504 of record NZ_CP021358.1, read on the forward strand.
CCAGCGCGTTGCGGCCCAGCGTGTCACGACGCACGTTGTCCAGCATAAGAGAGACCAGCGTCTCGCCCAGCATGCCGGCGCTTTCGACCTCTACCCTGGCATGCGCCTCCTCCAGCGTATCGGCCACATCGCCCAGACTTGAAAGCGACGGCCCGCTGATCACCGGCAGTCCAAGTGCTGCCGGCTCCAGCAGATTATGCCCGCCGATATCGACCAGTGAGCCGCCCACAAAGGCGATATCACAAGCCGCATAAAAGGTCATCAGCTCACCCATGGTATCGCCGAGATAAACCTGAGTGTCACGTTCAATGACCTCTTCTTCACTACGGCGGGCCATCGACATGCCTCGGTCGAAACACAGCCCGGCCACCTCATCAAAACGTTGCGGATGACGTGGCACCAGAATCAGCAGCGCATCGGGAAAGCGGGCCAGAAGGCGCTCATGTGCGGCCAGAAGCTGCTCCTCTTCGCCCTCGTGGGTTGACCCCGCCACCCAGACCGGACGATCACCGATCTGGCTGCGAAGGTCATCGCCATGGTCAAAAACGTGTTCATCGACGTGCAGGTCATACTTGAGCGCGCCGGTCACGTTGAGCCGTCGCGCCGAGACCCCGAGTGTGCGAAAGCGCTTGGCGTCCTCGGCAGATTTGGCGCCCACCCAGGCCAGTCGGCGAATCGCCTCACCCATCAGCTTCGAAAAGCGCTGATAGCGGGCAAAGCCGCGCTCGGTAATGCGGGCGTTGACGATGGTGACCGGCACACCGGCCATCGCGCAGGCGTAGATCAGGTTGGGCCAGATTTCGGTTTCAACGATGATGGCGATTTCAGGTGCCAGCCGCTGCACAAAGCGCCGGGTGGCACCGGGAAAATCCAGTGCCACGAAATGATGGGTCACCAGATCGCCAAACAGCGTCTGCACCTGGCGAGCGCCGGTGGCGGTCATGGTGGTCACGACCACCCGGTGCTCGGGATAGTCATCGATCAGCGAGCGGATCAGTGGCCGGGCGGTAATCACCTCCCCCACGGAGGCGGCATGCACCCACAGTACACGCTCCTCCTGATAGGACGGAATACGCCCCAACCGCTCGCCGCGAGGATGATTCTCCAGATGTTCACGGCGCAGGCGGCGCCAGATCAGCGGTGACAGCGCGTACAAAAGGGCCGAATAGAGACGTCTTCCCACGAGGGATCTACTCCTATTCGTCGCCGCGACGCGCGCTGCGCGAGACGATCGCGCTGATGGTACCGGTGGTGGACAGTCCTTCCTCAAAGCCCAGCACCCGTACCTCACCACCGTTGGCCATGACAGCCTCACCGCCAGCAATCTCCTCGATGCGGTAGTCACCGCCCTTGACCAGCACATCCGGCAGCACGCTGCCAATCAGCTCGGCCGGCGTGTCCTCACCAAAGGCCACGACCCAATCCACCGCACGCAGGCCGGCCAGCACCGCCATGCGATGCTCAAGCGGCGTGATCGGGCGGCCCTCGCCCTTGAGGCGAGTGACCGAGGCATCATCGTTGACCGCCACGATCAGCCGGTCGCCCTGTGCTCGCGCCTGCTCAAGATAGCTGACGTGCCCGGCATGCAGCAGATCAAAGCACCCGTTGGTCATGACGATACGCTCACCGTTGGCCTGGGCGGCGCGTACGGCGGTGACCAACGTCTCGTCATCAATCACACCGTGGCCGGCGGCCACACCATGATCGGCGCTCAGGGCGGCCTCGATTTCAGCTACCGACACCGTGGCGGTCCCGGGTTTGGCGACCACCAGCCCGGCGGCCAGGTTGGCCAGCGCCATGGCATCCGGCAGGCTCTGACCGGCCGCCAGCGCCAGCCCCAACGCGCCGATGACAGTGTCACCGGCCCCGGTCACATCAAAGACCTCGCGGGCCCGGGTCGGCAGGTGCAGTGGCGTCTGGCCCTCGCGGATCAGCGTCATGCCGCGTTCGCTGCGGGTAATCAGAAGTGCTTCAAGTTCGAGCTCGGCACGCAGCGCTTCCCCGCGAGAGGTCAACTCCTCTTCACTATGGCAGCGCCCGACCACGGTCTCGAACTCGCTCAAATTGGGGGTGATGATGCTCGCCCCGCGGTAGCGATGAAAGTCGCTGCCCTTGGGGTCGATCAATACCCGCTTGCCGGCCCGTCTGCCGGCCTCGATCAGGGCCTGAACCTGTGCCAGCGTCCCCTTGCCGTAGTCGGATAGGATCATCAGATCGGTCTCGGCCAGCGCCTCGCTGACCTGATCCATCATGGCATCGGTATTGACGGCCTCGAGCGAGGACTCGAAGTCCAGTCGAATCAGCTGCTGGTTGCGACTCATCACGCGCAGCTTGGTGATGGTGGGAATCTCGGCGCTGCGCTGAAAGCGGGTGGCGATCCCGGCCCGGGCCAGCAGGTCATCCAGAATGGCGGCGTTGTCATCACGGCCGATCAGTCCGGAAAGCGTCACCTGAGCGTTCAGTGCGGCGATATTGAGTGCCACGTTGGCCGCCCCACCCGGGCGGTCCTCGCTGTCATCGACGCGTACCACGGGCACCGGCGCCTCGGGCGAGATGCGTGAGGTGGGCCCGTGCCAGTAGCGATCAAGCATGACATCGCCGACCACCGTGACGCGGGCGCCAGCCAGTATCGCGGGATCAAACATCATGGCGCACGCTCCCGGCAGCCTTGTCGTGATCGGCGGTCAATGCCAGCAGCTCATCGAGCCGATTGATGACATCCTCAAAGGTAATCAGTGACATCGCATCCTCATGGCGTACGCGGGTGCCCCAGACGATCTCGTCCGGCGACTTGTGCAGATGGGTGGCCACGGCATCGGGATAGCGGTTGACGACGTGTTCGCGCCAGCACCAGGGGGCGGCGCGCTCGGGATTGGTGGTAGCGAAAAGCCCCAGTACCGGGGTGTTCATGGCATTGGCCATGTGGACCGGTCCGGAGTCGGGGGCGATCACCATGCGCGCCTCGTCGATCAGCGCCAGAAGCCCCTTGAGCGAGGTACGCCCCAGCAGATTGACCGGCGAGGCCTCGCTGACGCCGGCGGCAATGCGCTCACACATTTCGAGTTCCTGTGTGCTGGTGCCACCGGTCAAAAAGGTGGTCAGACCGTGGCGGCGCCAGGCATGTTCAATGACGGCTGCGTAGCCTTCCGCCGACCAGTTGCGGAAATTGCGAAGCCGCGGACTGGCACACGGACTGATCACCAGCGCCGGCCGACCGTCCAGAATCTGTCGGGCTTCCTCCCGGGCGGCCTCCGGCAGCGGAATGCCCCACTCAAGCCGGTCATCATCAACGCCCAGCTCGCGGGCAAAGTCCATGAACGACTCAAGTACGTGGGCCTTCGGATGCGGCGTGAGCTGGCGGTTGGTAAACCAGGTCTGCCAGTCCTTGGCGCGAGCGCGATCGTAGCCCAGGCGCACACGCGCCTTGAGCCCCAGCGAGAGGATGCTGGCACGAATGGACTGCTGCATGTGAAGCAGCACGTCAAAGGGCGTATTACGCAGCTCGCGCCAGATGTTGCGCATGCCGGCAAGCCCGGTGGACTTGTCATACACCACGAACTCGACCCCGGGGAGGCCGGCCAGTAAACTGTGCTCCGCCCGACCGATGATCCAGGTGATTCGGGCAGTGGGCCACTGGCGCTGCAACGCCCGAACGGTCGGTACGAGATTGCAGACATCGCCAAGTGCGGATAACCGCAATACACAGATATGCGCGGGTTGCGCGGGCAAAGGATGCTTCATGCGGATGATGACTTCCCGAAAAGCGAATGCGCACATTCTATATGATGCCCAAACGGCCCCACAAACCGGCCAGTCGGCGCTGGTGCCCGAACACTTCACCGGCAGCTGGTGGCGTTCGCATGGGGCCGTCACCGGTCAGGCTCCCGGACGCGGAGAAAGCCTGTTCGTGCGTGCCGGTGAGCAGGCATGGGTACTGCGTCACTACCGCCGCGGCGGCCTTGTGGCACGTGTCAGCGCCGAGCATTATGTCTGGACAGGCCCTGAGCGCAACCGCGCCTTTCAGGAATGCCGACTGCTGGCCACCCTTTTTGACCGTGGACTGCCGGTCCCCCGGCCGATCGGTGCCTGCGTCTGGCGCTCCGGTCTCGTCTATCAGGCCGCGCTCATCACTCAATGCATTGATGGCGCACGGCCGCTGGCCTCACTGGTGCAGGCGCCGGACGCCGCCAGCCGACAGGAAGCGCTTTTGACCAGGTGTGGTCGCATGATCCGCCGTTTTCATGACGAAGGTCTTGACCATGTCGATCTCAACGCTCGCAATATCCTCATCGACGACCAGAACATGCCCTGGCTGATCGATCTGGATCGCTGCCGGCTGCGCGCCCCCGGTCGCTGGCAGTCGGGTAATCTTGCACGTCTTGAGCGTTCTCTGGAAAAGTTTGCTCCCGGACAGGCCGAAACCCTTATGGCCCCCATCAACCACGGATACCAATCGAGTTAGACCATGCCTCGTTCAAGTGAAGATTCCCTGCGGTTTCGACTGCGCGCCACGGCCTTTTTTGCCCTGTTCAACCTGATGTTTGTCTGGCTGTTGTCGCTGCGCTATCTGCCAATGGTCCAGATGCCCCCGGAAGCTCTGGGCATCATATGGCTGGTCTGCGCCTGGCTGGGCGGCTTTGGCACGCTGGCTTTTGCAGTCTGGCTGTTGCCGGCGCTGCTGTCGCTGTTTTTGAAGCGGCGCATGCTGATCTGGCCATGCGCCGTGCTGGGCACGCTGGGACTGGGCGCAATCTGGGTGGATACCCAACTGTTTTCTGCTGTCGGTGACCACCTGGTGGACCTGTCGGGTGAGCACAAGCCGGCGTTGTCCACGGCTCAGTGGGCCATCACCGGTGGCGGCCTGGTACTGATCGCGCTGGTCGAGCTGTGGCTCTCCTGGCGCATCATGGCTCGTGCCCGGCGCATCACATTCCCGGTCTGGAGCCTGGTACTGCTGATGCCGGTGCTGTTGATGACAAGCGTGGGCATTGATATCGCCTCCGATACTGATCAAACGGCCGCGCTTCATCCCCAGGACAGCGACCGCCAGGCGCTGATGGGCGAGCCGGCCACGCCGGTGCCGGAGGCGCGCGAAGCCGCCAGCCAGCGTGATCAAAACAGTGGGCCGGCCATCGATGACAGCGCCGACCCGACCGAGCGCGATACCACGGCCATCCCCGATGATGTCGAGGACACTCCATGACGACCCCCGCCGCACGCACGCCCATCACGGGGGTTGTGATCACGCTGAACGAAGCGGCGAACATCGAGGCGTGTCTTGCCTCGCTGGGGCGCGTATGCGATGAGCTGATCGTGGTGGACTCGGGGTCCGTGGACGACACCTGCGCACTTGCCCGGGCCCTTGGTGCCCGGGTGATCGAACAGCCCTATCTGGGCGATGGCCCGCAGAAGAACGTGGGGCCGAAGGCCGCGACCCATCGCTGGGTGCTGTCGCTGGACGCCGATGAGCGTCTGACCGATCAGGCCGTGGCGGCTCTGCAGGCGCTGTCGCTTTCGACCACAACGCATGACGCCTTCGCCCTGCGGCGGCGCAATTTCATCGGCTCTCGCTGGGTGAAGCGCTGCGGCTGGTATCCCGATTACTGCCTGAGACTGTTTGATCGCGATCGCACGGCCTTTTCCGACTCGCGCCAGCACGCAAGCGTACAGGCCACCTCCCCCTGTGAGCTGGACGCCGATCTGGAACACTACTCCTTTGCCAATCTTGCCGAGCTTTTCACCAAGGCCGGCGGCCGTTTTTCCACCCGAGCGGCCAAGATCATGTATCTCAAGGGCAAGAAAGTGAACGCTTGCTCACCGTTTATCCACGGTGCCAACGCCTTTATGCGCAAGTATCTTTTTCAGCGCGGCTGTCTGGCGGGGCTGGACGGTTTGTCGGTATCGCTCTCGGCCGGCGTCAATGCCTACCTGAAATACGCCAAGCTTCTGGAGTTTCAGCGCGACCCTCAGGTCCGCGAGCGTGAGGACTTCAACCGGGTCTGGTAAGACTTTCTGCGGCAGCCGCCATCACTGATCCGACATCAACTTTTGCATCATCACTGGCCCTGCTGCCCCTTCATGCGCCACCCTTGGCGCATCGATTCCTTTACAGGTGAGTGATTTCTTGCATATCTGTCACGTCAATCTGGCGCGCAATTTTCGCGGCGGCGAACGCCAGACCCAGCTTCTGATCGAGCAGCTGGCCGCCCATGACATTCCCCAGACGCTGGTGTGTCGTCAGGATTCGCCGCTGCGTCAGGCGCTGTCCGGCATCGAAGGACTGGGCATGGTGGCCGCCGATCAGATGTGGGTCGGCCACAAGCATGTGCCCGAGGTGGATCTGGTCCACGCCCATGAAGCCCGCGCCGTGCACTGGGCCTGGTGGCATTCGAAGCTTCGCCGCACGCCCTATGTGCTGACCCGCCGCGTCCCGCAGCCGATCAAGGACAAGTGGTTCAACCGCCGAACCTACAAGGGCGCGGCGACGGCGGTGGCCATTTCCTCGCCGATCGAGGCACATCTCGAGGCACGTCGCTGGTGCCCGGTCACGCATATCCCGAGTGCCCTGTCGCACTTTACCCGCAACGCGACCGTGGTCGAGACGCTGAAAAACCGCTTCGAAGGTCGCTATGTGGTGGGTCATGCCGGCGCACTGGTGGATCGTCACAAGGGCCAGAGCCTGATCATCGAAACGGCTCGCCGGCTGGCCGACACGCATCCCGATATCGTGTTTCTGCTGCTGGGCAGTGGCGAGGACGAAGCGCGCTTCAAACGCGAAAGCGAAGGCCTCGATAACGTTATCTGGGAGGGTTTTCAGTCCAACGTGGGCGATTATCTGGCCGCGATGGATCTGTTTGTTTTCCCATCGCGTAATGAGGGGCTGGGCTCGACGCTTCTGGATGTCATGGATGCCGAGGTGCCCATCATTGCAAGTGATGTCGACGGCATTCCCGATATCGTCATCGACAATGAAAGCGGCGTACTGATTCCGCCCAACGATGCCAATGCACTGCATGATGCGGTGCTGGCCATAAAGGACGACCCTGCCCGTGGCGCACGCCTGACCCGCGGTGCCTGTCAGCGCCTGGAAGCCTTCACCCCCGAGACCATGGCCAGCCAGTACCGCGCACTTTATGCGCAGCTGCTCGGCACGAGTGATGCCTGAGCCGACACGCGCGCACACCGGCGCCTGAACGTGGCATCATGCACGCAGTGAAGACGTATGCTTATCGGGAGAGGTCATGGAAAAAATCAGGGTTGGGGTCATCTTCGGCGGCAAGTCGGCCGAGCATGAAGTGTCACTACAGTCCGCCCGCAACATCGTCGATGCCCTTGATCGCGAGCGCTTTGACGTCACGCTGATCGGCATCGACAAAAAGGGGCAGTGGCACGTCAACGATGCCGAGCGCTATCTGGACAATGCCGACGACCCTTCCCGTATTGCGCTGCATCATTCGCAGCGCGATCTGGCCGTCATGCCCGGGCGCGAGCAGTCGCAGCTGATCGAGCCCGACCGGCAGCAGGCGCTCGAGCAGCTTGATGTGGTCTTCCCCATCGTGCACGGCACGCTCGGCGAGGATGGCTCGCTGCAGGGTCTTTTGCGCATGGCCAACCTGCCCTTTGTCGGCAGCGGCGTGCTGGGTTCCTCGGTCAGCATGGATAAGGACGTGACCAAGCGACTGCTGCGCGATGCAGGCCTTGCCGTGGCGCCCTTTGTCACCCTGACCCGCCGCCGCGCGGCCGATACCGATTTTGACACCCTGAGTGGTCAGCTGGGCACGCCGCTGTTCGTCAAGCCGGCCAACCAGGGCTCCTCCGTCGGGGTCAGCCGGGTCACCAGTGCCGTAGAGCTTGAGAAGGCGCTGGCGCTGGCCTTCTCCTTTGATCACAAGGTGCTGGTGGAATCCGCCATCAAGGGTCGCGAGATCGAGTGCGCCATTCTCGGCAACGACACGCCCGAGGCCAGCGTCTGCGGAGAAGTGGTGCTCAGCGATGACGGTTTCTATTCCTACGACACCAAATACATCAGTGAGTCCGGCGCCGCCGTTGCCGTCCCGGCCGACATCGATGCCAATGCCAGCGACGAAATTCGCCGCATTGCGCTGCGCGCCTTCGAGACGCTGGAGTGTCAGGGTCTGGCCCGCGTGGATGTATTTTTAACCCCGGACAACCGCGTGATCATCAATGAGATCAACACGCTGCCCGGGTTTACCCGCATCAGCATGTATCCCAAGCTCTGGCAGTCCAGCGGCATGGCCTACCCGGCACTGGTCACGCGTCTGATCGAGCTGGCGCTTGAGCGTCACGCCCGTGACCAGGCGCTGGACAGCGACCGGCACGACTGACGCGCTGACCGTCACCGGCCCGTGCCGCGGCGGATGAAATGAAAGGAAGCGGCCATGGACATCACCTACTGGGGGCTTTTTCTGGGCGCGGCGCTGATGATCAATCTGACGCCGGGGCCGGACATGTTCTACCTCATGGCACGAAGCGCCAGCGGCGGCCGTCGTGAAGGGCTGGCCGCCGGCGCCGGACTGTGGTGTGGGGCCATGGTGCATGTACTGGCTGCTGCGCTGGGCCTGTCGGCCATCGTCATGGCTTCGGCCACGGCATTTACCGCCGTCAAGCTGGCGGGCGCTCTGTATCTGTTCTACCTCGGCGTGCAGGCGATCCGCAACGCCGGGCAGCAGTTCCAGCCGCCTGCGGCGTCGACCCGGCGGGCCTCCGATGCATGGGGTGCCTTTCGCCAGGGCGTGCTGGTAGATCTACTGAATCCCAAGACAGCGCTTTTCTTCATGGCCTTTCTGCCCCAGTTCGTACGGCCCGAGGCCGGCCCGGTGGCTGCGCAACTGCTGCTTCTGGGCACATTGACGGTGGCCGTGGCGGTGCCAATTGAACTGGCCATCATCCTTGGTGCCGCGCGTCTGTCCAACGGGCTGCGCCGACGGCAACGCCTGACAAAATGGATGGATCAGCTATTGGGCACGGTCTTTATCGGCCTGGGACTGCGCCTTTTGACCGTGACCCGCTGACGTTTGCCCTGATCAGTCGACGGTCAGGGTCTCGATCACCCGGGCAGGCGCCAGATCATTGAGACAGCGCGTATGGCCCAGAGGACAGATGCGCTCAAAGCACGGCGAGCAAGAGAGGTTGAGCCAGTGAATATCCCGGGCCTGCGTCAGTGGTGGCGTATAGTTGGGCGTGGAGGAGCCATAGATCGCCTGCACATGCGTGCCCACCGCCGCGGCCACATGCATCAGCCCGGAGTCATTGCTCACCGCCTGTTCACAGGCACCCAGCAGGTCAACGGCGTCGGTCAGCGTGGTCTGGCCACACAGATTGAAAACGCCCTCGAGTCCCTGACTGATCTCCTCCCCGGCCTCCGTATCCTTTGGCCCACCCAGCACAATGACCTGATATCCCCGCACCGTCATCGCCTCGGCCACTTGGCGAAAATAGGTCAGCGGCCACTGCTTGGCCGGGCCATATTCGGCGCCGGGCATCATCGCGATCAGCGGCTGATGCAGGCCATGCGTTTCCCGCAGCGTCTGCTGCCGCGCGGCATCCACCTGCAGACGTGGCTCCGGGATCGCATCGGAGGTGCCCTCGACCGGCAGCCCCAGCGACACGAAACGCTTGACCGTCTGATCCAGCACGACCTTGTCGAGTGCTCTTCGCTCGGTGAGCACGACATAGCGCTGCTCACCGGTAAAACCGACCCGCCGAGGGATGCCGGCAAAAAACGGCACCAGCGCGGATTTCAGCGAGCGTGGCAGCACGATCGCTCGATCGTACGCCCCCTTCAGTGATCGACCCAGCCGCCAGCGTGTCCGCAGTCCGGTTTCACCGTGACCGGTCTCGAGCACGATGGTCCGACGCACCTGCGGCATGCGCTCGAGCATCGGCGCCGACCACTTTGGCCCCATGACATCAATCACGCAGTCAGGGTCATGTGTTTTCAGCGTGATAAAAAGACTCTGGGCCATGACCATGTCGCCGACCCACGAGGGGCCGACGACCAGGATGCGCTCACCGCGGGCACTGCGTTGCGACGAATCACTCACGAACTACGCTTCCCCGTCACACCGAGCGCTTCCATGTAATCTGCAACACCCCTGGCCAGACCGCGGAACTCCCGGTCGTAGCCGGCCTGACGCAGAGACGATATGTCGGCGCAGGTGTAGCTCTGGTAGCGGCCCTTGAGGTGCTCAGGGAAGTCGATGAACTCGATCTCGCCTCGTCCGGTCATTTCGATCACCGTCTCGGCGATGGTCCTGAAGGGCTCGGCGCGCCCGGTGCCCAGGTTGAAGATGCCGGAGCGGTCGGGATTGTCGAGAAACCACAGGTTCACATCCACCACATCATCGACATGGATGAAGTCACGGCTCTGCATCCCGGCCTCATAACCGTCATAAGCGCCGAACAGTTTCGGGTTCTCGCCATTCATGACCTGGGTGTAGTGATGAAAGGCCACGCTTGCCATCGAGCCCTTGTGCTGCTCGCGCGGTCCATAGACGTTGAAATAGCGAAAGCCTACCACCTGAGTGGTCAGCTGATCCCAGCGCGCGCGCACGTACTGATCAAAGAGCAGCTTGGAATAGCCGTACACGTTGAGCGGCTTTTCGTGCTCGCGCGTCTCGATAAAGACGTCGCTGCCCCCGTAGGTCGCGGCAGAAGAGGCGTAGAGAAAGGGAATCTGGTGAGTCTGGCAGTAATCGAGCAGTACCTTCGAGTACTCGAAGTTGTTCTCCAGCATGTACTTGCCATCCCACTCGGTCGTGGCCGAGCAGGCGCCCTCATGGAAGATGGCCTCGATCCGCGGCAGTCGGGCATCGCGTCGGACCCGCTCAAGGAAGTCGTCCTTGTCGAGGTAGTCCTGAATCTGACAGTCCGCCAGATTGCGAAACTTCGTGCCGTCGGTCATGTCATCAACGACCACAATATCCTCGCGGCCGCGCGCATTGAGTGCCTTGACCAGATTGGCGCCAATAAAGCCGGCACCGCCGGTAACGACGATCATGAGACGTACTCCTGCATTGAATTCGAAAGGCAGTGCCGCCGAATGCGCCTGTCACATGACAAGCGTAGCGTCTCGTGGACGCCCTATCCGGCTCATCTGCCATGGCTCGGACGTCGTCGAATCGACGCAGCCCTATAACCCGCATGGCGCTGATTGTATACTTGTGGGCTATTGAATTCATGGGCCAACGGTGGTTCCCCGATGACGGTTTCATCCACGAATGCGTCAACGCCAGACGTGAAAACCTTTCAGGGCCTGATTCTGGCCCTGCAACAGTACTGGGCGCAGCAGGGCTGCGTCATCATGCAGCCGCTGGACATGGAGGTTGGCGCCGGTACCTTCCACCCGGCCACCTTCCTGCGCGCCATCGGCCCGGAGTCCTGGAACTCCGCCTATGTACAGCCTTCGCGCCGTCCGACCGACGGGCGCTACGGGGAAAACCCCAACCGTCTGCAGCATTACTACCAGTTCCAGGTCGTGATGAAGCCGTCGCCGGAAAACTTTCAGGAGCTCTATCTGGGCTCGCTGGCTCATCTCGGGCTCGACCCGCTCATCCACGACATTCGTTTTGTCGAGGACAACTGGGAATCGCCCACGCTGGGCGCCTGGGGACTGGGCTGGGAAATCTGGCTCAACGGCATGGAAGTGACCCAGTTCACCTATTTCCAGCAGGCCGGTGGCATCGAGTGCTACCCGGTCATGGGCGAGCTGACCTACGGGCTTGAGCGCATCGCCATGTACCTGCAGGACGTCGACAGCGTCTATGACCTGGTCTGGACCCGCGCCCCCGACGGCTCGACGGTCAGCTACGGCGACGTCTATCTGCAAAACGAGCGTGAGCAGTCGACCTACAACTTCGAGCACGCCGATGTGCCGACGCTGTTTGCCGATTTCGATCACTTTGAACGTGACTGCAAGGCGCTGCTGGAGGCCAATCTCCCGCTGCCGGCGTATGAAAAAACGCTCAAGGCCTCGCATACCTTCAACCTGCTCGATGCCCGTCATGCCATCTCGGTGACCGAGCGTCAGCGCTATATCCTGCGCGTGCGCACGCTGGCCCGTGACGTGGCCCATGCCTATTACGCTTCTCGCGAGGCGGCCGGTTTCCCGCTGGCCTCGCCTGACATGCGTGCTGAAATCCTCGGTCAGAAGGAAGCGATCTGATGGCTTTTGACAACACGATGGCCTCCAACAACGCTGTGGCCTCCACCCGCACGCTTCTGATCGAGCTGGGCTGTGAAGAGCTGCCCCCCGGCGCATTGGCCGAATTGGTCGATGCACTGGCTCTCGGCGTCAAAAACGGTCTGCGTGACGCCGGCGTTGAGTACGGCGAAGTGCTGCCGCTGGCCACGCCGCGCCGTCTGGCCGTCAGCATTACCCGCCTGGCCGAATATCAGCCCGATCAGCAGATCGAGCGCCTCGGTCCGGCTGTAGCGGCCGCCTTTGACAAGGAAGGCAACCCCACGAAGGCCGCCCAGGGCTTTGCCGGCTCGCTGGGTCTGGACGTCAGCGAGCTTTCGCGTCTTGAGACCGACAAGGGCGAGCGTCTGGGCCATCGTTACACCCAGCCGGGTGAGGCCACCACGGCACTGCTGCCTGACATTGTGCGTCGCGCCGTCGATGCCCTGCCGGTCCCCAAGCGCATGCGCTGGGGCGCCTCGCGGGTCGAATTCTCGCGGCCGGTACACTGGCTGGTGATGCTGTACGGTGAAGAGGTCGTCCCCTGTGAACTGCTGGGGCTCGAGTCCGGCCGTACCACCCGCGGTCACCGCTATCATTACAATCAGCCCATCGAGCTGTCTCATGCCGATGAGTATGTCGAAAAGCTCGAAACCCCGGGCCACGTGATCGTCGACATGGTCAGGCGGCGCAGCATGATCGTCGAGCAGGTCCGCGAGCAGGCGCGGGCACTGGGGGCCACGGCCGTGATCGAAGACACCCTGCTGGATGAGGTCACGGGCCTGGTCGAATGGCCGGTGGCGCTGACCGGACGCTTTGACGAGCGTTTTCTGGAAGTGCCGGCCGAATGTCTGATCTCATCAATGAAGGCCAACCAGAAGTACTTCCACCTGCTTGATGAGCAGGACAATCTGATTCCGGCGTTCATTACTGTCAGCAACATTGAAAGTCGCGACCCGCGTCAGGTCATCGAGGGCAACGAGCGCGTCATTCGTCCGCGTCTGGCCGATGCCGCGTTTTTCTTTGAAACCGATCGCAAAAGACCACTGGCGGCTCGCATCGAACCGCTTAAAAGCGTGGTCTTCCAGCAAAAGCTGGGGACGCTGGCCGACAAGAGCGCCCGGGTTGAAGTGCTGTCGCGGACCATCGCTGAAAGGCTGGGCGGCAACAGTGATCAGGCCGGTCGTGCCGCAACGCTTGCCAAGTGCGATCTGGTCACCGAAATGGTGCTCGAGTTCCCGGAACTGCAAGGCATCATGGGCGCCTACTACGCGCGCTTTGACGGTGAGGACGAGGCCGTTGCCAGCGCCATCTATCAACAGTATCTGCCCCGCTTTGCCGGCGATGAAGTACCCTCCGGGCCGACCGGCCAGGCCCTGGCCATTGCCGATCGTCTTGACACCCTGACCGGGATCTTTGCCATCGGTCAGCGGCCTACCGGCACGCGAGACCCCTTCGCCCTGCGTCGCGCCGCCATTGGCGTGATCAGCATCATGGTCAAGGCCGAGCTGGATCTCGATCTGCGCGAGCTCCTGACCGTTGCCGCCGGCCAGCACGAAAGCGTTACCGATGTGACGGCACTGGTCGATGAAGTACAGGACTACATGCTGGACCGTTTCCGTGCCTGGGCACTGGAAGCCGGCATGAGCGCGGAGACCTACCTGGCCGTGCGGGCCCGCCCCGTCACCCACCCGTTCGATTTCGAGCGTCGTCTGCGCGCCGTGCACGCCTTCACCCATCGTGAAGAAGCGCAGGCGCTGGCCGCGGCCAACAAGCGTGTGGCCAATATTCTGGCCAAGCAGTCCGGCGACGTGCCGGCCGAGGTCGATACCACCCATCTTGCCGAGCCGGCTGAAAAGGCACTGTTTGATGCCATTTCCGTCAAGCGCGAGGAGACTGCGCCGCTGATCGCCCGACGCGACTACGCCAGTGCGCTGGACGCGCTGGCCAGCATCAAGGCACCGGTCGATGCGTTTTTTGATCAGGTCATGGTGATGAGCGATGACGAGGCGCTCAGGCGCAACCGTCTGGCTCTGCTGGCCGGTCTTCAGGGACTTTTCCTCGAAGTCGCCGATATCGCGTTGCTGGGTCAGTCATGAGCAGCACCATCCGTTTTCGCCGAGCCACCTCAAGCGATGTGGCAGCGCTGACGAGCCTTGTGACATCCGCCTATCGGGGCGAATCCAGCCGTAGCGGCTGGACCACCGAGGCGGACCTGCTCGATGGTGAACGTATTGCACCGGAGGTGCTGCGTGCCGACATCGAGCGTCCTGACAGCCATGTCATTATCGCCGAGCGCCCGGGGGACAGCACCCATGAGCTGGTGGCCTGCGCCCACGTGGCCCGTGACGAGGATGCCGGCTATTTCGGCATGTTTGCCGTGCGCCCCTGGCTTCAGGGCCATGGCATCGGTCAGGCGGTGCTGGCCGAGGCTGAACGGATGACGCGTGAGGAACTGGGCCTTGAACGACTGCGCATGACGGTGATCGATGTGCGCCTGGAGTTGATCGCCTGGTATGAGCGTCGGGGCTATCACCGCACCGGTGAGTATCTGCCCTTTCCCTACGGCGATGAGCGCTTTGGGACGCCAAAGCGCGATGACCTGCGCTTTGTCGTGCTTGAGAAAACGCTGGACTAAGACAGCTCCAAGGGCTGTCCTCAAAAAAAGCGGGTGTTTCATGTGAAACACCCGCCCCTTCCTCCATACCACTCAGGCCTTCCACATCAGACCCGGGTCTCTTCTTGCTTCATCTTCAGATGGTTGATGACCCCGCCTGCCCTCAGGATATCGCGCTGACGCTCGCTGAGCTGATGTTCAAGCGTCACGGTCGTCCCGTCACTCAAATACGCTTCAACGGTAGTGCCCCGTTCGATCTGTTCGCCGGGTGACTCGATCGTCACAGCGCGACTGTCCATCAGGCGCTGATGATCGGCGTCATCGCTTACTGTCAGCGGCAGCACGCCAAAACTCACCAGATTCTGCCAGTGGATCCGCGCAAAGCTTTTGGCGATGACCACCTCAAGGCCAAGATAGCGCGGTACCAGTGCGGCGTTTTCGCGGCTCGACCCCTGACCGTAATTGTGGCCGGCCACGATGACATGCCCCGATGAGCCGGCACCGGCACGCTCGGCATAGCCACTGTCTACGGCTTCAAAGGTAAAGGCCGCCGAAGCCGGCACGTCACTCCACAGCGGCAACACGCGGTTACCGGCCGGCATGATGTCGTCGGTGGAGATGTTGTCGCCAACCCGCAACAGCACCGGCGCTTCAATACGCGCGGATAGGGCCGCCATCTCTGGCAGAGCTGGCGTGTGGGTGGTCGCCAGCATGACCGGGCGAGTCACGCCGACCTCGGGGGGCGTCACGAACATGCGCGGATCGACCACCATCTCACCGGGTTCTTCGATACGCGGCGCCGGACGCCCCAGCGTGCGAGGATCGGTGATCACCCCGGTCAAGGCCGAGGCCGCCGCCGTTTCGGCGCTGCATAGAAAGACGCTGTCTTCACGCGTGCCGGAGCGTCCGGGAAAATTGCGGGGCACCGTACGCAGGCTGTTGCGACCGGCGGCCGGGGCCTGGCCCATGCCGATACAGCCATTGCAGCCAGCCTGATGAAGACGCGCACCCGCCTGGATCAGATCGCCCAGATACCCTTCACGGGTCAGGGTCGCCAGCACCTGACGGCTCGAGGGATTGATGTCCAGCGATACCCCCGGGGCGACCATCTGACCGCGCACAATGTCAGCGGTGATGGCAAAGTCGCGATAGCCCGGACAGCCCGATGAACCGATATAGGCCTGATAGAGCGGCTCGCCAGCCGCCTCGCGAACCGGCACCACGTTATCCGGACTTGAAGGTCGGGCGATCAGCGGCTCGAGCATTGAGAGATCAATACGCTCATGGCGGTCGTACCGACAGCCGTCATCAGCGGCCAGCGCCCGGAAATCCGCTTCGCGGCCGCGCGCCTTCAAAAAGGTGCGCACCGCCTCATCACTGGGGAAGACGCTACTGGTAGCCCCCATCTCGGTGCCCATGTTGGCCATGACATGTCGATCCATTGCCGAGAGACCGGCAAGTCCCGGGCCATAGTACTCAAGGATGCAGTCTTTGGCCCCGGCCACTCCATGACGACGCAGCAGCTCCAGCACCACATCACGGGCGCTGACCCAGTCGGGCAACGTGCCCTCCAGATAGACACCCATGACCTCGGGCATGGTGATGTAAAGCGGCTCACCAGCCATGGCCTGGGCAATCTCGATGCCGCCGGCGCCAATCGCCAGCATTCCCAGCGCTCCGGCGGCCGTGGTGTGGCTGTCACAGCCGGCCAGCGTCTCGCCGGGCCGGCCGAAGTACTCCATGTGTACCGGGTGGCTGATGCCATTGCCCGGTCCGCTGTAGATGACCCCCAGCCGCTGGCAGGCGCGCTCCAGAAACAGATGCGCCTCGGCATTGATGCCATCGGCCTGTACCAGAGCATGATCGACATACTGCACGCTGGGCGAGGTGACGACCCGCTCGACGCCCATCGCTTCCAGTTCCAGCATGACCAGGCTGCCCAATACGTCCTGTAGCAGCGCCTGGTCGATGCGCAGGGCAATCTCCTCGCCCGGCTGTGGATTGCCCGAGACCAGATGATCATCGATCAGCTTGCGACTCAATGTGCGTTTCATGGTTCTTTTCTCCTCATTCAGTTCCCGGGCCAATGCCCTTGTGAATGAATCGGATCATGCTCAGTACTCGAAGCCGATCACCTTGCGCGCGTGTTCGCGGCTGGTCGCATCAGCGCCGGCCAGCCAGGTACCGGCCACACAGATCGAAGTATTGAGCAAAAGCCCCCACAGCCCGCTGTAAACGCCCAGCGGCCGATAGCCCATGAAGGTGAATACACCGGCCATCACGGCACCGGCCAGCATGCCGATAAAGACGGCACGGGCATTCAGGCGCGTCCAGTACAGTCCCAGAATCAGCGCCGGGGCGACCTGAATCAGCACTTCGAACTTGAGCACGAAAATTTGATAGAGCGTGGCCGGCGGATACCAGGCAATCACGATCAGGATGACCACGGCCACCAGCCCAACCAGCTTGCCGGCCAGCACCTTCTGATATTCGCTGGCATCAGGCTTGATATAGCGCCCGTACAGGTCGTTGGAAATGATCGAGGAAAAGGTCAGCAGTACCGAATCCGCGGTCGAGACGATCGCCGCGATCACCCCGCCGAACAGCAGCACCATGGCCCAGTAGAAAAAGGCGTTCTGATTGGCGAGCGCGTTGGCCATCATGCCCACCAGTTGCTCGGAATCGGCCGTGGAGAGCCCCGGGAAGGCGGCAATGCCGATGATACCCACCATGAACACAACACCGGCGGTCAGAAATGGCATGTAGGCCATGCGAATGAAGGAACGCTTGAGCGTGGCCTCGCTTTTCGCTGAAAAGATACGCTGCACGGCGTGCGGATAGATCGCCGCCCCGATCCCTACCAGCACCAGCAGACTGAACCAGCGGGTCAGGCCGGCACCATCGGGCGGATTGAGTTTCTCGGGCGAATTGGCCTGCATGTACTCCGCGGCAGACGGCAGACCGCCGAAGTAATACAGCGAACCGATCAACAGCGTGAACACCCCGAACAGCAGCGCCAGACCCTGAATGGTGTCGGTGTAGGCTACCGAGCGCATGCCGCCCAGCCAGCTGTAGGCCACCATGATGACGATGAAGAAGATCACGCCCACCTGATAGGGAATTGTCCCGCCAGTCAGGCCGGAGACCCCCTGCCCGATCGCCACGAACTGCTCAAGCAGATAGTTGGCAAGACCGTAGAGCATCAGGATGGCCGCCAGAATGCTCACGCTTTTGGAGCGAAAGCGCAGCTCGATCCAGTCGACCGGCGTCAGCAGCGAAAATCGTCGACCCAGGGCGTACAGACGCGGGGCGAAGAAGAGATACACCATGATGATCATGATGAAAAACGGCACCGACACCAGATACTGATAGCCCATGCGGTAGGCCGTCGGCGGATAACCGATGACGGTGTTACCGCTGTACTGGGTCGCAAAGAAGGTGAAAAAGAGCACCATGACCCCAAGGCCTCGCCCGCCGAGGTAGTACTCATCAAGGCTTTCGCGCATGCCGCGATTACGCAGGAAGGCAAAGACCCCTACCCCCAGCATCAACACGCCATACAGCACCAGCACGAAGATGCCCGACCAGCCACTGAACGCCAGTTCGACTTCCATGGTTATACCTCCCTGTCACGGCGGGCGCCGTCGCTTTTGTTGTTGTCACCGCCGATTTCTTTCCCATCGCCATAAAGCTCGTCGCTGTCGGTACGCCACTGGGTGTTGATCGTCCAGGTAATGAAGATCGACAGGGCCAATGAGGCGCCAAGAATCATCAGCGCCCACAGCGGGATGCCCATGAGCCGGGTCGAGCCGGCATCACTGGCGAAATACCAGGGGTTGATGAGAACAAACAGGACAATAAAGCCTAACCAGACGCGCCGTTTGCGAACAGGTTCGGACATTCTGGGTTTCATGAGATGCTCTCCCGGTTGGTCGGCCGCCGCATGCGCAACGGACAAGGGGTCATGGAGGACTCTATAGAGCCCTCACTGCCGATGGATATTGATGATTGAACAAGCACGACTTCGCCATCGGCGAAGCGCCAGGACGTTGGTCGCAGCCCTTCAGGCGGTGGCAGGGGGTGAATCGCCGGGATCTCGCTCGCCGCAGCGCAACAGATGATCCATCAGCTGCCGGGCAGGAACCGCCAGCGCTTCCTGGTCACGCACGACCAGATGCAGGTCGCGCAGCGCCCAGCCATCGATCAGGGGGATCGTGGCCAGCCGAAGGCCATGTCGCTCGGCGTTGACCGCCCGCAGAGGCAACACCCCGATCCCCATGCCCCGATCGATCATGCGACAGATACCTTCAAAGCTGCGCACCTGAATGCGCATGCGCAGCGGCCGATCAAAGCGACGCGCGCCATCCTGCAACAGCGCCTGCAGCGAGGCGTCCTGCTCAAGGCCGATGAAGTCGTTATCCAGCGCCTGTTCAAGCGCCAGAGAAGGCGCTTCGGCCAGCGAATGCGCCTGCGGCACGACCAGCACCAGTCGGTCACGTCGCCACAGGCGTGCCTCGAGCCCCTCGGCCGGCACGTGTCCGGCATAGAGGCCGATATCGGCCAGCCCGTCACGTACGGCGGTCACGATCTCGTGACTCAGACGCTCCTTCATGTCGATGCGAATCTGTGGGAAGCGGTTCATGAAATCGCCCAGGTCATCCGGCAGAAATTCGATAACCGATGAGGTATTGGCATGCAGGCGGACATGTCCCTTGATGCCCACCCTGTACTCGCTCATGTCGGCGTCAAGCCGCGAAAGTCCTGCCAGAATCAGTCGGGCGTGGTGCAGGAAGGCGTGACCGGCCGGCGTCAATTCGATGCCCCGCGGGCGGCGATAGAGCAGCGAAATGCCGGTCTGGTCTTCCAGATCACTGATGCGTTTGCTGACCGCCGCCAGCGCCAGATGCTCGCGCTCGGCGGCCCGCGTCAGACTGCGCTCATCGGCAATCGCCACAAACAGGCGAAGGGTGACAAAGTCAGGACGTTTCATGAGGGCTCCCATCAGATAGCGCTCTAGTCTGCCACTGTCTTCGTCGACTGCGAACGCTGCCTTGGTCAAACCCCAATTGCGTCCATGCCTGACCCTCGGCGATGCTCAAGGCCCTTTCCCTTGTCAGGAGTGCGCCATGACTGCGTCCGACGCCACTGCCGGTATTGATGCCCCCGGGGCACTCGCCGGTTTGAAGGTTCTGGAGATGGGCCAGCTGATCGCCGGCCCCTTTGCGACCAAACTGCTGGGTGAATTCGGTGCCGATGTCATCAAGATCGAGCCGCCCGGTACCGGCGATCCGCTACGCCGCTGGCGCATTGTCGAGGAGGGAACCTCCCTGTGGTGGCACGTCCAGACCCGTAACAAACGCTCGCTGTCGCTGGATCTGCGCAGTGAAGAAGGTCAGGAAATCGTGCGCCAGCTGGCACTCGAGGCCGACATCGTGGTGGAGAACTTTCGCCCCGGCACGCTCGAGAAATGGGGGCTGGGCTGGGAAACCCTGAGCGCGGCCAATCCGGGGCTGATCATGGTACGCATCTCCGGCTACGGCCAGACCGGCCCCTATCGCGACCGCCCCGGCTTCGGCGTGATTGGCGAGGCAATGGGCGGGCTGCGCTATCTCTCCGGTCATCCCGGCGAGCGCTCGGTGCGGGTCGGCGTGAGCCTGGGAGATTCCCTTTCGGCGCTCTATGGCGTGATCGGGGCACTTTTGGCCCTGCAGGAGCGCCACAAAAGCGGTCAGGGACAATACATCGATGTGGCCCTTTATGAGTCGGTGTTTGCCATGATGGAGAGTCTGATCCCCGAGTATGACGGCGCAGACGTGATTCGTGAGCCCAGCGGTAGCGCCCTGCCCGGCATCACGCCGTCGAATTCATACCCCTGCCTGAACGATGAGCATGTGCTGATTGCCGGCAACGGCGACAGCATCTATCAGCGTCTGATGCAGGCCATCGAGCGTCCCGAT
Organism: Kushneria marisflavi; assembly: GCF_002157205.1. Classification (NCBI taxonomy): domain Bacteria; kingdom Pseudomonadati; phylum Pseudomonadota; class Gammaproteobacteria; order Oceanospirillales; family Halomonadaceae; genus Kushneria; species Kushneria marisflavi. The sequence continues at coordinate 1,781,277 of NZ_CP021358.1, forward strand.
CTGGCAGAAGACCCGGCACTGGCCCACAACGACGGTCGCTCGCGTCAGGCCGAACGCATTGACGGTGCCATCGCCGAATGGACCTCGCGCCATGAGCGCGACCATGTTCTGAGTGTGCTGGAGAGCGTCGGGGTGCCGGTGGGCTTTCCCTACACCGCACGCGATATCGTCAACGATCCGCACTATCAGGCCCGCGACATGATCCAGACCATCATCACTTCCGAAGGGCGCAAACTGAAGGTACCCGGCGTGATGCCCAGGCTCAGCCGCACACCGGGTCGTATTGAAGGCGGTGGCCCACGACTGGGACAGCATACCCGTGACGTGCTCGACGAGCTGGGTATCGATGCCGACACCCAACAGGCACTGTTTGAACGGGGCGTGCTGTATGACACCCAGGAACCGGATGCCAAAGCGCCGACATCAGGCCATCGACAAGGGAGCAAGTGACATGAACCAGCGAGTGACCATTCAGGAAGTCGCCCCCCGCGACGGCCTGCAGATCGAGCAGCGCTTCGTGCCCACCTCTGAAAAGATCGCCCTGATCGATGCGCTCTCTCAAACCGGCGTGGCAAAGATCGAAACCACCTCGTTCACCTCACCAAAGGCCATTCCCAATCTGTCGGATGCCTCCGAGGTCATGGCCGGTATTACCCGCCACGAGCAGGTGGGCTACGTCGCGCTGGTGCCCAACGAGCGCGGTGCCGAGCGGGCGCTGGCCGCTGGCACCGATGAGCTCAATCTGGTGATGTCGGCAAGCGACAGTCACGGCCTTGCCAATCTGCGCATGACGCCCTGGCAGTCGCTTGAGCGTTTTCCCGCGATACTCGAGCTGGCACGCGGCCATGAGGTCTTCATCAACGCCTCGATCTCGACAGCGTTTGGCTGCCCGTTTGACGGTGAGGTGCCGGCCTCCCGTGTCCTGGAGATCATCTCGCAGCTGACGGCGATGGGCATTCGCGGCGTTTCCCTTTGCGATACCACCGGCATGGCCAATCCGGCTCAGGTCCGGGCGTTGTGTGAGCACGTGCTGGCGCGCTGGCCAGAGCTTGCCCTCACGCTGCATGTGCATAATACCCGCGGCATGGGGCTAGCCAATGCCCTCTCTGCCTGGCAGGCTGGCGTGACGCGCTTTGATGCGGCACTGGGCGGGCTGGGCGGCTGCCCTTTCGCACCCGGCGCCAGCGGCAATGTCTGCACCGAGGACCTGGTGCACATGTTTGAGGAGATGGGCATTGATACCGGTGTGGATCTCGATGCCCTGCTGGCCGTGTCTCAAACGCTGCCCGAGCTGGTCGGTCATGACGTACCAGGACAGGTGGTGAAGGCCGGACGTTCGAACCGGCGCTATCCGCTACCGGAATCCGCGAGCGCCCGATAACCCCTGCGGCCGTCGATGACGGCCATCTTCCTTTGCACCCGGATTCAAACGGGATCACACTGCGCCACTTCTGTTCAGCCCTGTTTCAGAGAGACGCCTGCCGTGACATCCCGGGATACGACATCGACGGCCCTGCCTACCCCCTTGTTGCTGCTAATGGCCATGGCCACCGGCATCTCGGTGGCCAGCAACTACTATGCCCAGCCCCTTTTACATACCATCGCCGACCAGCTGAACCTGAGCCATTCCGGCGCCGGCATCATCGTCACCACCGCACAATTGGGCTATGCCGCAGGCCTTTTGCTGCTGGTCCCACTGGGCGATATGGTCGAACGGCGCCGGCTGGTCGTGACCATGATGCTGCTGGCCACTGTCGGGCTTGTGATCAGCGCACTGTCTACCAATCTCGCCGTGCTGCTGCTGGGCACTGCCATGACCGGCATCTTTTCGGTGGTGGCCCAGGTACTGGTACCCTTTGCAGCCACGCTTGCCGCGCCCGAACAGCGCGGCCGCGCTGTCGGCACCGTCATGAGCGGGCTTTTGATCGGCATCCTGCTGGCCCGTACCTTTGCCGGAGCACTTTCAACGCTGGGTAACTGGCGGCTGGTCTATATGGTCGCCGCCGTACTGATGCTGATCACTACCGGACTGCTGTGGCGCGCCCTGCCCAGACTCAGCACCCATGCCGGACTTGGCTATGCGGCGCTGATCCACTCGGTCGGCCGGCTTCTGGCAACACACTCGGCGCTGCGCCTGCGGGCCGCACTGGGTGCGTTGACCTTTATGCTGTTTGCCGCCTTCTGGACCCCAGTGGCCTTTCTGTTATCAGCACCACCCTGGCAGTTCAGTGATGCCACCATTGGCCTTCTGGGCCTTCTGGGGGCTGCCGGGGCGCTGGTCGCCCCCTGGGCCGGACGCCAGGTCGATCGCGGTCGGGCACGCCTGACCACCACGTCAGGACTCTTGTTACTGCTGGTGGGCTGGCTACCGCTATTCTGGGCCGAGCGGTCAATGATCGCGATCGTGATCGGCGTGCTGGTGCTCGATATCGCTGTGCAGCTGGTGCATATCACCAACCTCAACATGGTCTATCGCATCGACCCCGATGCCCGTAACCGTCTCAATGCCGCTTATATGGTGAGCTACTTTCTTGGTGGTGCCACCGGCTCGCTGGCCTCGGCGTGGCTGTACGGCCATGCCGGCTGGACGGGGGTGACGGCGTTCGGCGTCATCACAAGCCTTTTGGGGCTTGTGATCTGGTGGCGAGGTCATCGATATGAAAGCCCCCCGGCAACATGATCTCGTCATGATCTGATCAGCCCTGGGAAGCGCCATGGCCGGGCGCAAAACCAGGCGTCAAAAAAGCCGGCCCGCCAAATGGCGAGCCGGCTTTTTGTTTGCTAATGCTACCGAGCAGCGTTGGCCGCCCTGACACCCGGCTTTACTTCGCCGGCTGCTGCTGGGCCTGCGACTGCATGGCCTGAAGCTGCTTGTAGAGCTCGGGGTCCATGTTGATCAGGCGCTTTTCCAGTGCCTTGTCACGCGAGGCATCGGTACCGATCTTCTGATACTGCTGAACGGACAGGTCATGCTGCTTGAGGGAGTCTTCCGTCTTGCTCTGGAACTCCTGCATCATCGACTGCGCCTGCTCCTGATCCTTCACGTTCTGGCTGGACAGACTCTTGATGACCGGAATCATGTCGCGATTGACGTCCAGAAACGAGCGAAGCTCATCATCCTGATACTGTTTTGACAGGGTGCCAGGCTCCACGGGCTGAGGCTGTTGCATCTGCGCCGGTGCCTGCGGCTGGCCCTGCTGAGCGCCCTGGCTGCCGGCCATGGCCATCGGGGCGGCCAGCAGGCCGGCCGTGATGAGCGCCGCGCCGAGCATTGATACGGGCTTTTTCATGGTGAACTCCGAAAAAAGAATTTGATTCAATGTAATGTAGTCATTGCAGGGCGTCCAGAAACCGACTGTGAACACAACCTCGGGTCTCTGGCGTCATTTCAAATCAATCCCCGTTTTCCGGGACCGCTTTAGAGAGCGCCGACATGAATGCAGGACTGATTATCCTCGACCGGGATGGCGTGATTAACGAGGATTCCATCGAGTTCATCAAAAGCCCCGAGCAGTGGCTGGCCTTTCCGCAGGCGCTGGAAGCCATCGCCCGCCTGCATCAGGCCGGCTGGACGCTGGCCGTGGCCACCAATCAGTCCGGCATTGCCCGCGGCTATTTCAGTGTGGAAACGCTCAATGCCATGCACGACAAGATGCACCACGAAGTCGAGGCGGCAGGCGGCAGGCTCACCCATGTCGTCTATTCGCCTCACGGCCCGGACGATGACAGCGAGACCCGCAAACCCAAACCGGGGCTTTTGTACCAGATCCGCGATCTGTGTCAGCTTGAGTGTCTTGATCAGGCATGGATGGTAGGTGACAGCCTGCGTGACCTGCAGGCCGGCCAGACCGCCGGATGCAGGACAGCGCTGGTATTGACCGGCAAGGGAGAGATCACCCGGGGAGAACTTGATCAGCTCGAGCGCCCCGATGAGGTCGTGATTGCCGATTCGCTGCTCGATTTTGCCAACCGCCTGCTCTCCGATGATCCGACCATGACCCCATCGCGTCAGTAGCGGCGGCGCGGGAGAACCACGCGAGCGCAGCAGGCGTCGTTTATACTTGAGTTCTTCTTTTACACGGCATTGTTCACACGGATGGCGCAACCATGACAGAAACCAGCACGATCACATCCGACATCGTCATTGTCGGCGGCGGCATTGCAGGACTGGCCATGGCCGCCCGACTGGCGCACCGTACGGCCTTTACCATTACGGTGCTCGACAGCGACCGCGCCCCGGAAATGCCTGACGAGACGCTCCAGCTTCGCACCACCTCGCTTAACAGCGCCGCGATGCGCCTATTGGAAGAGGCCGGCGTCATGGCGCATCTGCCCTCACGCTTTCTGACCGACTTCGATCGCCTCGAAGCCGGCAGTCGCAATGCGCCGGACGCGTTAAGCTTCAGCGCCAGGGACATTGATCTGGCCCGCTTCGGCGTCTTTGTTGAAAACAATCGCCTGCGCACAGCGCTCTGGCAGACCCTGATGCCGATGGCACAGGTTACCCTGATCAGCGAGTCACGACTGTCGTCGCTTCAGCGCCATGACGATCATGTGGACGGTCTGCTTGATGATGGTCGAGCGCTGAATGCCCGCCTGATCATCGGGGCCGACGGTGCACGTTCCCAGGTGCGTCATCTGGCCGGCATCAGCAGCCAGCAGCGTGACTACGCCCAGGAAGCGATGATCATCAACGTACGCCTGACCGAGGCGCCTGGAAACACCACCTGGCAGATCTTTACGCCCAGCGGCCCGGTGGCCCTGCTGCCGCTGCATGACCGGCAGGCCTCGTTGATCTGGTACGACCGTCCGGGACAGGTCCAGAAGCGCATGGACATGGACGATGACGCACTGCGGACAGCCATTCTTGAGGCCTTCCCGACACGTCTTGGACAAATCGAGGCCATTCTCGAGCGCGGCCGCTTCCCGATTCGACGACTCCATGCTCAGCGCTATGCCGGCAAGCGCGTCGCACTGATTGGCGACGCCGCCCACGTCATTCACCCCATGGCCGGCCAGGGCATAAATCTGGGGCTGGCCGATGTCATGGCACTGGCCGAGGCTCTGGAGCATGAAAGCGATCCGGGGGCGGCTCAGGCACTGAGTCGCTATCAGCGCCGCCAGTGGCCGCGCAATGCAGCCATGCTGACCGGCGTCGAGCAGCTTCACCATCTGTTCACCCTGCCCTTTGCACCGCTGCGAACGCTGGCAGAACGTGGTCTAAAGGGCGCCGATCGGATGGCGCCGGTCAAACGCTTCATGATGTCGCTGGCCACAGGACAGCCGCTGACCAACGCCAGAGGTACCGAGGATCATGACACACAGCCATGATCATAAGGATGTCCTCGCGTTCTGGTTCGAGACCCTGACGCCCGGGCAGTGGTTTCGCCGTGATGATGCCCTCGATGACACCATCGCGACCCGCTTCGGCGCGCTGCTGGCAGCGGCACGTCGGGGTGAGCTTCACTACTGGCGCAGCAGCGACCGCGGCCGCCTGGCCGAAGTTATCGTCATCGACCAGTTTTCACGCAACGTGTATCGCAACGATCCGCGCGCCTTCTCCCATGATGCGCAGGCACTGGTGCTGGCTCAGGAGGCCGTTCGCCTGGGCTGTGATCAGCGACTGTCACTCAGGGAGCGTCCCTTTCTTTACATGCCCTGGATGCACAGCGAATCCCTGCTCATTCATCAGGAGGCAGGCAGGCTTTTCGCCCAGCCCGGTCTTGAACGCCACCTGAAGGTGGAGCATCGTCACCTGGCCATTCTCGAGCGCTTTGGACGTTACCCCCATCGTAATGACGCGCTTGGACGTGACAGCACGGCTGAAGAGCGCACCTTCCTGACCACGCCCGGCTCGTCTTTCTAAAGGGCATGGCTTGAAAGGGCGCGACCTTGAAAGGCACGGTGTTTCACGTGAAACACCGTCTTTGCAGACAACAGGTCTCAGGGCGATATCACCAGCCCCGAATGCTGATTGGGCAGTTTCGGGCGTTCATCGGGGTCCGGATGAGTCAGCGTATGACGCCGATGGCTCTGAAACCGATAGGCGTCCGGGTCAGGGCCATCCAGCGATCCGGTGCTGCCATCAAGCAGTGTGGTTATCGTGCACTGATCGATATGCTCGATTTCTCCGATGCCGGCGGCCTCCAGCTTGTGACAGGCCATGGCCCCGAGCGCCAGATGATGCGGCAGCGGCGAGATGATCTCATCGGGTATCGACAGAGACGTTTTAAACCGTGTGACAAGCGCCTCGCTGACCTCATAAGCCCGGGCACCGGCCGCCGGCCCGACCACCGCGACCCACTCTGACAAATCGCCCCAGCGCTGCGCCATGATACGACCCAGCATTGCCTCGATAATACCGTCGAGCAGGCCGCGCCAGCCGGCGTGTAGTGCACCAATGTATTGCCCGCTGCGATGGGCCAGCAAAACAGGCAGACAGTCAGCCGTGACAACCGACACTGGAATGCCGGGGCGGTCTGTCAGAAAACCATCCGCCTGACCGCAGGCCTGCCCCGACTGCTCAATGGTGACAATCCGCGTGCCGTGCACCTGCTGCTTTTTCAGGCGCGCCGACTCAAACTCGACAAGGGCCTCGGGCATCAGCGTCCGACGATGGCCAAAACCGTGTGCCACTGACGCGATGCCGGATAACAGCGGGGATTGAATCATGGGGAAGCTCCAGTGAGGGTAGCGATCACGACCTTTAGTGTATGTCTGAGCGCGCATGGCGGTGCGATTCAACGGGATTCGGAAAAATACAGGCAAAAAAAAGCCTGCCAGGGGGTGGCAGGCGACAAGAATATTTCTTGCAAGGGATCATTCAAGGGAACACTGACTTTGAGTCACCCATCGCGAAAGAGTTCCTGACAGGTGCAAAAAATTTTCGATGTGCCTCATCGATTTTGATAGCGTGCTAACAAAACCGATTCATGCCAGACTCTTGACCCTCTGCTGGACCCATTATCAAAGGAACACCGTTATGCCCTCCCCTCGTCTTTTCGAACCGCTCAGACTTGGCCAGCTTGAGCTGGCCAATCGCATCCTGATTGCTCCCATGTGTCAGTATTCAGCCAATGAGGGTAATGCCACCGACTGGCATACCATCCATCTGGGCCATCTGGCGCTGTCCGGAGCCGGCCTGCTGATTCTGGAGGCCACGGCCGTTTCATCGGAAGGCCGCATCAGTCCTGATGATCTGGGGCTCTGGAACGACGACAATGAACAGGCTCTGAAACAGACGCTGGAAGCAGTACGCGCTCATTCGGATATGCCATTGGGAATTCAGCTTGGCCATGCCGGACGCAAGGCCTCTACCCATGTGCCCTGGGAAGGGGGCGCCCAGATCGCACCTGACGCACCGCGTGGCTGGCAGACCGTGGCGCCCTCGGAAATCGCCTACAGCGATGAGGAGAATATCCCGCACGCGCTGTCCATTGAGGAGATCGGCGAGATCCGTGCACAGTTCCAACGTGCCGCCGAGCGCTCGGCGCGGCTGGGCATCGACGCGATCGAGATTCATGCCGCTCATGGCTATCTGCTGCATCAGTTTCTGTCGCCGCTCTCCAATCAGCGCAGCGACGAGTATGGCGGCAGTCTGGAAAACCGCATGCGCCTGACACTTGAGGTCTTCGATGCTGTCCGCGGTGTTTTCCCACAGGAGCGCCCGGTAGGCATCCGCATTTCCGCGACGGACTGGGCAGAGGGCGGCTGGAGTGTAGAAGAGAGCCAGACGCTGGCCCGCGAGCTCGATGCGCGCGGCTGCAGCTTCATTCATGTCTCAAGTGGCGGATTGACGTCAGCCCAGCAGATTCCGGTGGGCCCGAGCTATCAGGTACCGCTGGCACGCGCCATTGGTGAGGTCGTTGACATGCCCACCATTGCGGTAGGCCTGATTACCGAGCCGGAACAGGCAGAAGCCATCGTGGCCACCGGAGATGCCGATGCCATCGCACTGGCTCGGGCCATGCTGTACAACCCGCGCTGGCCGTGGCATGCCGCCGCTTCCCTGGGGGCGCAGGTTGCCGCGCCGAATCAATATCTGCGCTCGCAGCCCCATCAGTACAAGGATCTTTTTTTGAAGAAGTAAATTTTCAGGCAGGGCTATCGAAGATAGCCCTGCCTAACCGGCCCCATGGCTGGTATGTGGGCTGACGGATTCAGCCTGGTCGAGGCGCCCCTTGACCAAAGCATACATATGAGAGAAAAGAGGAGAAACATGACTTAGCGAATCACGTGTATTGCCATAATAGGCAGCGCGTAAACCGCATATATCATGAAAGGGGCTAATCCTTTCTATTTTCATACCTGTACCGCGCAGCAATCGAGCAAATTTTTTCTCTATAAATCCCATCACATGCGGTCGACCCATCGTTTCCAATAAGGCAGCAGAGGAAACAAATAAAGCGATACTAATAAGTCGATTGACAGCATCCAGTCCCGCTGTCTGCAAATCATTCCCCTCAAGATCCTTTCGCTTCCTGTATTGGCGAGCCACAACAATACGGGAAATCTCACACAATTTGTCACGAGGAATATTTTCAAGATCGATAGTATTGGAGGCCAGGCTTCCTCCACAGTAGTTTTCAACAGGGAGGTATGAAAGGCTGCCGATCACATGCAACTGTGGAACAACAATCCTCGCAGAACCTACGATCTGTTGAGTAACACGACAAAAAACCACGATATAAATGGCATTACTATCATAATCGTCGCGCTCTTCTCCGTTTTCAGGAACACCCGAAAGCTCATACCCCAGCTCCTGAAGAAAAACTTCATGCCTTAATCTATAAATCTCGTGTTTATCTGTCTCCGACGAGGCCAGTCTTACATCGAATCTTTCAAAGAAAGCACTAACAAACTCCATTTTCAGCCACCTTACTCCTGGATATTGAACGAGGCAGCTTCTGCTGGACGACCCATGTAGTATCCTTGAGCATAGGCAATACCATATGACTTGAGTATTTCAATGATTGCTTCCTGATCAACAAACTCTGCTATAACTTCTTTACCAAAGCCCTTCGCAATATCAGCAATTGATTTTACAATTAGACGATCCTTATCATTGGTCAGCATATGCTGAATGAAAGAGCCATCTATCTTTATGTAATCAGAAGGCAACTGATCGAGGTAATGAAAGCTGCTGAAGCCCACTCCAAAATCATCCAGTGCTATGCGGCACCCAAGATCGCTGATTTCCTGCAAAACGTTTCTTGCAGTAGCCAGATCGGCAACGGCCGCCGTCTCAGTAATTTCAACAATAATGCGTGAAGGAGACACGTTTCTATTATCCAGCTCACGCTCGATAAATCGCTTAATGGTGTCATCATGTAGAGATTGTCCGGATAGATTAATGGCAAGGCTTGCCTGATCGTTCTTTAATTTACTTAACAGCAAAACGGCTTCCCTGACGACCCAGCGGTCTATATCAACGATCAATCCAAATCGCTCTGCTACCGGTATGAAAGAGCCTGGCATATGTAATCTGCCATTTTCGTCGTACATTCTTAGAAGAACTTCATAATGTTTGACACTAAGATCTTCGAGACAAACGATGGGCTGAAGCATCAGTTTAAATCGATTATCAGCCAGTGAAGAACGAATAAGCTCGACCCAATATGCTCTTTCCTGCAGTTGTTCACGGGACTCATGAATAGAGGAAAGCAGATACCACTTTTGTGTGCTTTTTTCTTTCGCTTTGTACATGGCCAGATCGGCACTGGCCATCAATTCTGTCTCATTATTTCCGTGCTCGGGATACAGCGCGATACCAATGCTGGCCATGGCTCGATGGTGGCGCCCATTTTCCGAAAATAGAATGCTTTCAAGCCGTTCATGAACCTTTTCTGCAGTCGCCAGGGCCTCCTGAGCATCAGCGGCTTCCAAAAGAATGGAAAACTCATCTCCTCCCTGACGGGCCACAATACACTCACCGGCCAGCTCGCTACTTAGAGCATCTGCCACCAGGCGTAAAAGCTGATCGCCCGCATGATGTCCCCCCAGCTCATTGACCATCTTGAACTGATCAAGATCCAGATAAAGCACAGCACCATGAGCACCACGCGCAATAGCAGCCTCAAGAGATTGCTGAAAAAAGCGCCGATTATAAAGTGAGGTCAATGGATCGCGGTGTGCCAGCCATTCGAGCTTCTGTTCTGCCTTTTTACGGGCAGAGATATCCAGGCCTACAGAAATACGCTGCGCCGTTTTATCATTATCCCCCATGGTCGTATGCACCCAGGTGATAATCTTCTCTTCTTGATGGGCTCCTCTGACGACACTTTCATGCTGGCTCAAGGAGTGGTTCAGTGCCCGAGCATGAATTTGAAAAATATTCTTGAACTGCTTGCCAAGAAGCTGTTTTCTATTCATCCCCAGCAATTCAAGAGCATATTGATTCACGAGTGTGATACGGCCATCCACATCCTGGGTAAAAATAAGTACATGTGCTGTATTTAAAAGACCGGTAATAAAGTCCCTTTCATGCGAAAGCTCCAGAAGCCTCTCATTGAGCTGTTTTCCCTTGAAATCGACCTCTTCTTCAAGTAACTCCAGCTGGTTGGCAAGTTTCTGTGCTGTTTGACCCAGCACATCAATCTCATCATGCCATAGCCCGCTTCTCACTTTTGCCTGCTGACGAATCTTGTCAAAGCCTCCTTGCGCCAATACCGGAAGTAAATAGGTCAGGCGTCTAAGGCGTGCCATGGGGCGCCACATGATGCCAAAAAGCAGTATTTCTGCACTTAGCCACCCACCAAGAGCAATAAGTAACGTATAAGTTGTTGTGCGATTGATGGTACTGATTTGATCACTGACATCCGATGTCAAAATAAAATAACCTTTACGGCTTTCTTCTTCGGCCTTGATCGGCATCGCCAGTAATTCGTAGGATCGACCCTGGTATTTGATGATTCTGGGATTTCCCAATAGTTCTTCAAAAGAAAATCTTTCTACAGCTGCTGTTAAAAGGGGCAGGGTCGATTTCTCATGGGTTACTGCAGTAATCATCATTGACCAATTATCAAGATAGTGGTCATCTACAGTATTTTTTTTATTATTTTTTAATAATAGCGCAATATTGCCGCCTGCATTTTGCAGGGCATAAAGGGCGATATCAGCCAAGGGTCTTGCCACTAGCACACTGCCTACACTGTTACCATTCAATAGAATGGGAACCATCGCGTACTGCCTGCAGTCATAACGACAAAATATCTTGTTTTCAGGGATATCGTTATCAGAAACTCCCTTTACCCATCGAGCAATGATGTCATCATCCGTATCAGCCTGTGGCTGGCCCATATGCAGAAAAAGGCTGCCATCAGAGTTATAAACCGTGACTTCTTCCAGCCCGCTTCCCAGTTGCAGAGTAGGCCATTGGGATTCAATGACTTCCTTTCCTGCACCGATATCCTGATTAGCAAGAGAGCTACCCAGACTTTCCGAAGCGGCCACGATGCTGGCAAGTTGGCGCAAATCATTGCTGTCGCGTTTGATTGACACCTCAATCTCTTTAATCTGGCGCTCATAATTATTATTTTGCATCACCTGAAACTGACGCGTCATGTTCATATGGCTGACAAAAGTAAAAACGGACGCCAGCCCCAGTAACACCAGACTGGTCAGAAATATGGCACGCCATTTAAGGCTGAAAAACTTCTGTTTCATCCTTACCCTCAGCCTTTTTAAATACTTCAACTACTAGAATAGAAAAGAGGCCTGAAACATCATCATGTCCCAGTATCTCTCCGTATCACTTGTTTTATTATCCGAAGGTGGAATCCAGCCTGTGCCATCAACGTGATGATACTCGGTCGATAAAAGAAGGTTCGGCTGGGGCTGCCATTTCAGTCCCAGCGTCAGGTCTCTGGCAAACCTCGAGTATGCAGGACCATGATTATCATTTTCGTATTGTTTGCCACTACGATCGCGCCAATTGTTTGCCATAACGTCATAGCGCACCAGCCAGCGCCAATCTTCAAAAAGGCGTCGGTCATACTGGAGATACCAGCTGTCTCCAACCACGTCCCGGTTTAATTCGGAGACATCGAGTCCACTAATCTTTCTTCTTCTAAGTGCATACTCTGTCGTCAGACTCCAGTCAGCACTATTGTATTGGGCTGACAGGGCGATCGGCTGAAACTTGAATTTCCCATTGCCAACTGATGCGTTTTTGGTATCAAAATTTGCATTGACATCAGCAGCACTCAGCGCCAGCACTACCTTCCCGCCTTCATGCTCATAGCGAATCTGTCCCAATGTTGAATAGCTACCATCCATTGACGGAGAATTATCGCCGGGAAAGGAAAGCGCGTTTTCAGCATCGGAACCAAAGTTGGGCAGACCGCCACCCACATAAAAATAAAGTATTCCGTTGGAAAGCCTTTCTTCCTCGTAAAGCAATACACCATCTGATGACAATCCAAAGGATCGGGTTCTATCAAAGTAGATGGACTGTGGCAGCAATATACCAGGGCGTGTAAAGGCAATATCGCGTGTCTGGTTGTACAGACCATAAGGATGTTTTATTCGACCTATCTGAAAACCAGCCGAACGATGATTATTGGCGAGCAATTGATAATCCAGCAGACCGTAATCAAGCCGAGGTTCATAATTTTCATTGTCATCACCGGCTCGGCGACTCAGCACCTGTGCAGAAATCAACAGGTTATTGGTCGGACGCATGGACACATTGGCACCGACTTCCGTGTACTGAAGGCTGCCACCATCCTGGGTACTGGGGCCAAAAAAATCATTATGCCGGCTGATGATCAGCGCCTGACTCATGAAACCATGCGCCTGTACGGTATCAAATACATCGGCACGAGCCGGCGATATTCCAATGACCAGCCCGCTCATGGCCAGCGAAGCGCCATATAACCAGCGATAAGCCTGGTCATTACTCCACCGAGAAAACGCTGACGCTATCATCCACGGCTCCTTTATTCAGATAGCCCAGCCCGCCTGGTGTACTGGCCACACGTTGTCTCATTTCTTCAACCGAACCGACTTCATTGGGCGCCTGCCCGGTGCCGGAAAACACCAGCCGATCCCAGGAAAGACGCAATTGATGGGGGTACACGCCAAGGATCTCCTTGGTAAAGCGCTCATGCAGGGGGTGCTTGTCGGGGAGTACGAAAACATGGGCCGCCTCGCCGGAAGGCAAGGTGCGCTGGCGCATGGCAAAAATGGCGCGCACGGTTTCTCGTGTCATATTGCCAGGAGGCGTCGACGGGTTGGCGATCAGCACCAGCGATTCCTGGGCATGAACCGCCTGGCCGCACCAGAGCAGCAATGTGACTATCGATGCAAGTATTACCATGCCTTTCGGCATTTCTCAGGCTCCCTGCCCCTGCCAGAAAAAAAGCCACTTCCAGCTACCCGGGGCAGCATGAATCGGCGTGTCTCATCAGTGGTGGTTTGATATGAGACGGCCATCATGCCTGCCAGCCCGCGGCATCAAATGCTCAAGAAGCAACCATTCCTCAGTGCATATCGTCACCAACCAGGTTTATCCGGATCAATCCAGGTTAAAAACCCTGGACGAAAGGTTGTCATGACAGCCCTGTATTGATGCCTTTTCATTGTTCTTTTACAGAATGATAACGCTTACATTAGAAATGTATATGTGCAGATTTGGTGATATAGCGCGTACTTTTTACCGACCGATAAAAAGATTAATTATGATTAGCTTTTTGATGCCTTTGGAAACCATGGTTTGATACTTGCCATGATTTAGTCTAACCCCAAGAGGCATCATCACCAGTAAATCGCAAAAAGACATAAAAAAATCGCCCCGGGATGGGGCGATTTTCAGACAGGGCCGGTACGAACACCCGACAGGGATGTCACCGCTTAGCGTCGGCGTGCGTAATGGTTTTCCTGCTGCTCCTGGCGCTGCTTGGCCTCGATGGACAACGTCGCGGTCGGGCGCAGCAACAGTCGCTTGAGCCCAATGGGCTCACCGGTTTCTTCGCAGAAGCCGTAATCACCCTCATCAATGCGATCAAGCGTTGCGTTGATCTTGCGCCACAGACGCGTTTCGCGATCGGCCTGACGCAGGGTATAACGCAGCTCCTCTTCACTTGCGGCGCGGTCGCTGTCATCGCCGCTGCTCTCGGCCATGCCGATACTGCCGCGCATTTCTTCCAGAGTCGTTTCGACTTCCTTGCGCTCGTTGAGCAGCAGCTGGCGAAAGTATTCCAGCTGAGCATCGTTCATGTAGTCCTCAGCCGGCATGGCAAGAAGCTCTTCTTCGGTAGCAGGGGTCTTGACTGTCATGATGCTTCGCCTCACTGAGTCCATTCAAAAAAGCGTTCTAACATAGCAGAAAACCAACGTGACAGGGCAATGCCCATTAGTTCAAATTCATCTCGGTTTTCATCACCTCGTGCCGCCAGACCAAAAGGACCATGACATGACCACCATGGATGACTTGAGCACCGCTCCGAATGACCCACGGCAATACAGCCCGGCAGCCCAGCGCAACAAGGCGCCACTACTGAACGTGCTTCGTACACGCCTTGCAAGGGGCGCGCGCGTACTGGAAGTTGCCAGCGGCAGCGGCGAGCACATCATGCACTTTGCCCGCGAGATGCCGGACAACGAGTTTATCCCCAGCGATGCTCATCCTGCGGCGCTGGCTTCAATCAAGGCCTGGCAGCGAGTGCTGCAGCAGGAAGCCCCTGATGCTCGACTGCACCCGCCGCTGGCGCTGGAAGTCGGCCAACGACCCTGGCCTCTAAGCGAGCGGATAGATGTCATGCTCTGTTTCAACATGATTCATATCGCGCCCTGGCAGGCCACACTGGATCTTTTGGCAGGAGCTGCACAACACCTGGAACCCAACGGATGGTTGCTGCTTTATGGACCGTTCAAACGCAACGGACAGCATCAGGCCGACAGCAATGCGGCCTTTCACCAAAGTCTTCAGGCGCGTGACAGTCGCTGGGGTGTGCGGGATCTTGAGCAGGACGTCATACCGGCTGCCCATGAAGCAGGATTCATGCTAGCCGAAATCATCGAGATGCCGGCCAACAATCTCTGCGTGCGGCTGTCACGTCATGCGGAGCATTGAAGCAGTCACTACTGAAGCAGGCACTACTGGGCTTCGCGCACCCGATCGAGGGCATCACTGGAGATATAGCCATGCTCATGGGCGTGTTCGGCC
Organism: Kushneria marisflavi; assembly: GCF_002157205.1. Taxonomy (NCBI): domain Bacteria; kingdom Pseudomonadati; phylum Pseudomonadota; class Gammaproteobacteria; order Oceanospirillales; family Halomonadaceae; genus Kushneria; species Kushneria marisflavi. Next base: position 1,796,443 of record NZ_CP021358.1, read on the forward strand.
ATGGTCAGACTGTCAGAAGCCAGCACCAGCGCGCACTGACTGTTCTGTTCCTTGTCGATCTGGGCTGACAGCGCTGCGATGGCCTGCTCCCGGTCGGTATCATTGCTGACATCGCGGATATAGACCGTTCGAATGCGGCCGGGATAGTCCCGCACGATATCGGCATAGATTTCGGGATCATGCTGACCGCTGTCGCCGATCAGGACAAAGGGCAGCGGATCGTAAAGCTCGAGCATGGTCTCGATCAGCTCGCGCTTGTGATCTTCTGCCTTGCGCGGCAGCGGACGCTGGAGGGTCAGCCCCCACTCACGCAAAAAAAGAATCGGCCCGACCGGAATGTGATTGAGCCGGAAAAAGGCCTCAAGCATCTCGTAGATGCTCCAGGGCGCTCGCGAAACGTAAAGCAGCGGACGCTGGCAGTGCTGATCGCCATCGCCGACATGAAACCCCCGATACAGCGCGGCTACCCCGGGAAAGGCAGTACGCTGCTCGGCGCGCGCGATAAACAGGTGATACATCATCTTCAGCTTGTTGGCCACGCCGGTATACATGACCGTATCGTCAATATCGCTGATGACCGCAAAGTCGATGTCAGACGGCGGAATATAGATGTCGGCGACAGCATCTCCACCGGCCCCATCATTGGCGCGGGCACTTTTTTGATCCTTGCTGGGCGAAAGAATGCGCAGATGCGCTTCATGCCAGATCCGGTCACCGGGCAGCGGGGTCTCAAGCTGAATGTGGGCATTGAAGTAGCCATCCCGATCCGTCGTGACCGTGACCGTCTCTTCTCCCAACTGGATCTGGACATCGATATGTTTGATGCCCCAGCGCACGGTGCGGCGCACGATGTCAGCCAGGTCCCGGCGCCATGAACCTTCAGGCAGATCCAGATTGAAACCGGGCTGACGAAATACCCGCCCCATCATGAACACTTCGCGGTGCGTGCCGTAGCCTCGATAGGTATGGATCAATCGCCCGCCATGCACCCTTTCAGACTTGGCCGGACGCGCCACTACATGAAGCAGTTTCTTGAGCCCCTTGAGCAGGGTGGCGATAGAGCGACGTGGCATGGAGCTTAATCCGGTAAAAGACATCGAGTCCCAGAGATGGCGAAATAAAGGAGCCTTATGCTGGCCAATGCTTGAAGAGTAGTCGCCCCGTGCCGCCCTGTCGCCCGTTCGTGACCAACATGACAGCACGAAGCGAGCACGCCGGCACCAGCTGTCAGCCGGCGCGGTGCCGCTGAATGCTCATGACGCCCAGCGCCGACAGGGCGCAGCCCACGGCCAGATAGCTGGCGACCGGTAGCCAGCTGCCGCCGGACATATCCACCAGTGCCGCGGCAATAAATGGTGTAAACCCGCCACCGACAACGCTTGCCACCTGATAGCCGACCCCGGCGCCGCTATAGCGATAGGCCGTTCCAAACATTTCGGCAAACATCGGCTGCTGCACACTCACCACCATGTCGTGGGCCATGTTGGCCAGCATGACGGCAAAGAAGATGATCCAGATCACCGAGCGGGCCTCCAGCGCCATGAAAAAGGGAAAGGCGCACAGCACCCCGATAAGCGCCCCCATCATGTAGATGCGACGCCGACCGAAACGATCGGCCAGCAGCGCAAACAGCGGGATGGTCACACAGCTGATGGCGCCGACCAGCAATCCAATATTGAGAAAGAGTTCTCTGGAAAGCCTCAGCTGGCTGGTGGAATAACTCAACGCAAAGGTGGTCACGATATACATCGTGAAAAGCTCGGCCAGTCGCAGCGCAATGATCTGCAAAAACGCCTTTGGATGACGGCTCAGCGCCTCGAGTACCGGCGGCCGGGCAGGTGCCTGCCCCTTTTTTTCGACGCTATCCTTGAACTCGGGTGACTCCTCAAGCCCCGCGCGTACCCAGAAGGCGATTCCCACCAGCACGATCGAAAACACAAACGGCAGCCGCCAGCCCCAGCTTTGAAAGGCTGCATCATCCAGAAAATGGCTCAAAAGCGACACGCTGCCGGTGGCCAGAATCAGCCCCACCCCGTAGCCGACCTGTACGCCGCTGCTATAAAACGCCCGCCGATGCCCCGGGGCACTCTCGACCGCCATCAGTGCCGCGCCGCCCCACTCACCGCCCACGGCAAAGCCCTGAAGGGCGCGCAGTACCACCAGCAGGGTGGGTGCCCAGACGCCAATGCTGGCATAGGTCGGCAACACCCCGATCAGTGCCGTGGAAATGCCCATCAGCATGACCGTCAGTACCAGCATGCGCTTGCGTCCCAGCCGATCACCAAAATGGCCGAACACGACGCCGCCAAGCGGGCGAAACAAAAACCCCACGCCAAAAGTGGCCAGTGCCGCCAGAGTACCGGCCGCCGGGCTGACGTTGGGAAAGAACTGACCGTTGAAGACCAGCGCCGCCACGATGCCGTAGAGCAGGAAGTCATACCAGTCGACCACTGCCCCGACAAAGCTGCCCAGCGCCGCCCGCCGCGCCTGCTGCTCCCGGGTCAGCATTCCCGAACGACTTTCTGCACGCATGATCACACGCCTCTTTAATCAGTGATTCAATGAAGGTCAGCGACAATGCCACTGCTCACTGCAGGCGTCCACTGCCCGGCCGACATAAAAAAACCGCCTGCCGGAGCAGACGGTTGTGATCACAATGCGGTCTTTCGTATGGTCAGCGGTTGCCGCTGTTGTCGGCCGTACGAGGGCCGCTGCGACGACGGCGACGTGCCGGACGGGCCTGCTCATCACCGCTGCCACCATTGCCGCCACTGCGTGAACGATTGCCTGGGCCGCTGCGACCGGCACCGCCGCCACTGCGCGCACCACCGCCGTTATTGCGACCGCTGCCCTGACGACGCTGACCGCCGCCCGGGCGCTGTTCGCGCTCGTCCGGCGTTTCCGGCACGGCGCGGCTGAAGTCAAAGCCTTCGGCGCTGGCCACCGGAATGGCGCGACCGATCAGCTTTTCGATCTGCTTGAGCTGGCCACGCTCATCGGGCATGACCAGTGACACGGCCTGACCGCTGGCACCGGCACGGCCGGTACGACCGATACGGTGAACATAGTCGGCCGGTGTCTTGGGCAGTTCGAAGTTGACCACGTTGGGCAGCTCGGAGATATCAATGCCGCGGGCCGCCACATCGGTGGCCACCATCACTTGCACTTCCCCGCTCTTGAAGCCGGAAAGCGCGGCAGTTCGGGCATTCTGGCTCTTGTTGCCATGAATGGCCGCCGCCGTGATACCGGCCTTCTGCAGATGCTGGGTGACCCGGTTGGCCATGTGTTTGGTAGCCGTAAAGACCAGCGCCTGCGACCACTGATGATGCGTGATCAGGTGGGTCAAAAGCGCCATGCGCTGGGGCTTTTCAACCATATAGATCGACTGATCGACACTTTCGGCGGCGGTGTTACGCGGCGCCACGTCGATGCTGACCGGGTTGTCCAGCAGCGTGCCGGCCAGCTCGCGAATTTCTTTTGAGAAGGTCGCGGAAAAGAGCAGGTTCTGACGCTTTTTGGGCACCAGGCGCAGGATCTTCTTGATGTCGTGGATAAAGCCCATGTCCAGCATGCGGTCGGCTTCATCAAGCACCAGGGTTTCGACCTGATCGAGTCGCACGGCCTTTTGATTGACCAGATCCAGCAGACGGCCCGGGCAGGCCACCAGCACATCCACACCATCGCGCAGTCGCGCGATCTGCGGATTGACCTTGACGCCGCCGTAGACCACATCACTTTTCAGACGCGGCTTGAGATGGACGCCGTACTTCTCGACCGACTCACCGATCTGAGCGGCAAGCTCACGCGTCGGGGTCAGGATCAGGGCGCGCACCGGACGCTTGTGGCCCTGAGGCTCACGCGACAATCGCTCCAGAATCGGCAGCGTGAAGCCGGCCGTCTTGCCGGTACCGGTCTGGGCGGCCGCCAACACATCGCGACCTTCAAGACAGGCCGGAATGGCCTTGGACTGAATGGGAGAAGGTGTCTGGTAGCCAGCATCTTCGAGAGCACGCAAAAGCTCGGGCGACAGCCCAAGTTGGGAAAATGACATCGACAGGTTGTCTCATGGCGCTATCGGATGCTGGCGTCTTCTTCGCGAGAGCGACAGCGCCGTGACAGCGCAGGGGGAATTTCAAATGACGGAGGCAGGCCAACGACCTGCCCGTGCGAAGAGGAGTGCCAACATAGGGGATTTGTGCCCCGATTGCCAGCGTTATCGTATGACGCCGCAGGCGATTACCGTGCCGTAACCGTCGCTTCGGCTTCCTCAGGGTCCTCGAAACGCAGCCCCCAGCCGGTGGCCGCAGCGAACAGCATGATCAAAAGCAGAAACCAGCCGTGGAACACATAAGGGAAGACCTCGGTGGGCGCCACGACCGGCAGCCAGCCATACTGGCCCTGCATTGAGGTGATGGTGGCCCAGCCCAGCAGCACCGGCGCGCCCCAGGGAAAGATATAGCCCAGCGCCGAGGTCACGGCATCGAGCATATTGGCACGACGATAGCGGTGGATGCGGTATTTGCGACCCAGCTCGCGTACGAACGGCGCCGCGGCAATCTCGGCCGCCGTATTGATGGTAATTGCCGAATTCAAAAGCGCCACGATGCCCCAGATGGCCAGCTCTGTCCGACGTACGGAATCGCCAATCCAGCGCATCAGCCCTTTCGTGACGGCCGCCATGGTCCCGCCAAGCCTGAGCAGATGCGCCGTGGCCACGATCAACAGGATCAGAATGGCCATGTTGACGTAGCCGCTGACACCATCGACCAGCGCGCCGGTCACAACGGTGTCGCTGTCCGGATCAAAGGCCATGATCTCGCCCGGGGCGGCGAGCCCTGCCAGTACAATCATGACCGAGGCCGAGACAATCCCCCAGGTTAATGATGTGATCAGGTGATGACCGCTCAGGGCCAGTACCAGCACCAGCGCAAAGGGAATGAGCATCAAAAGGCCGGTCGGATCGGTCTGGGCCATCATGGCCTCAAGCGCGTCACCATTGCCCTCGACACTGCCGCTGGCATTGCCCAGCAAAACGAACAGCACCAGCGAAGGTACAGCTGCCATGATCGAGTACTTGAAACGACTTTTCACCACACCCGGCACGTCCGCCTCCTGGGTGGTGGCCGAAACAATGGTCGTGTCCGACACCGGCGCCAGGTTGTCGCCAAAGATCGCACCGGCCAGAATGGCGCCGAACAGCACCACCGGATCACAGCCCAGCGCCACACCGGCCGGGTACATCAGGGTAGAAAACGCCACCGTGGTGCCATAGCCGGTCCCCACCGCGGTCGAAAATACTGCCGCCAGCACAAAGGTCAGCCCCACGAAGGCACCACCGGAGGCTCCGGAAATGCCGCCCAGCCAGACCAGGCCTTCTACCAGCCCACCGGTCTGGAGTACCTGTGCCAGCATGCCGGCGTAAAACCAGGCCACCACGGCGATCACACCGATCGGCTGAGCCATGCCGTCGAAAAGCCCCTGCGCGTAGTGTTCCCAGCGGCTTTTACAGAACAAAAGTCCCAGCGTCAGGCCAAACAGACAGCCCATGACCAGGCCAATTTCGGAGGAGAGTCCCAGCACGCTGGTGATGATCGCCCAGCCGACAAAAAATATCAGGGGAATGGCAGCGCCCAGCGCGCCAAGGCGAAATTCCAGGCTCGTCTCCTTTTGAGCCGGGGTCGCGGTGCGGTTATCCGGTATATCGGTCATGCCGTCTCTTCTATCGTCGTTTGAAAACGCAAGGAGCAGAGGGTGTACTGTATCCCGACACGAGCTATCTACCCGCCGCCAGCGCGGATCATGTCTTGCACAATGGCGGTGCTGTATCAGGTTTTCATGAAGTGTGACCGGATCGAACAGACGGGACAACCGACCTGGACCAATGGGTAGTCAACATACAGGGCTGCCGCGCTGAGCCAGGCTCCCGGCAGAACCTTTTACACAGGAGCACCGGCTTGACGCTGCCACATCACAACCGACGCCGTATTGCCACGCTCTGTCTGCTGGGGGCGCTGGTGTTATATGCCGTCAGCACCTGGTATCAGGGCCGTCTCCCGGCACTGGAATACGTGTCGGCCTTTGCCGAGGCGGCGATGATCGGCGGGATCGCCGACTGGTTTGCCGTCACGGCGCTCTTTCGCCATCCGCTGGGGCTCAAAATTCCTCACACGGCGATCATTCCGCGCAATCGGGCAAGACTGGGCCGAAGCCTGTCGGGATTCATTCGCGAGAATTTTCTGTCCGAGGCCTACGTGCGAGACAGCGTTCGCCGCTTTGATGTGGCCGGCGCTCTGGCAGGCTGGCTGTCACGTCCGGAGCGGCGCGCGATGGTGGCGGAACGCCTGACCCAGGCGATGAGTACTTCACTGTCGGCGGTTCGCCAGAGTGCTGCACGGGACTTTCTGACCCGCACCCTGCGCCATCACCTGGGGCGCATCAATACTGCCCGTCTGATGGGCAGCGCCCTGAGCGTGCTGGCCGCCGAGGGGCGCCATCAAGTGCTGCTGGATGACTCACTGACCAGACTGTCACGCTGGCTCGAGGTCGAGGACAATCAGGAAAGGGTCAAGCACTTCATTACCGACACCGTGTTCAAGCTGTTCAACCCGCGCGTCATGGGTCGCGAAGTCAGCATGCACCGGCTGGCCGGCTGGCTGATCAACGAACGCATCGTCGAGCAGAGTGCGCGCCTGATCAGCGAGGTCAGCGACGACCCCGACCATCCGTTGCGTCATCATCTCGATCGTCAGTTTGCCGATTTCATTGAACAGCTGCGCCACGACCCGGCCTTTGCCCGGCGTCTTGACCGGCTGCGAGATGATCTGCTCGACAACGACCGCTTGAGCCATTACATCGCCGGCGTCTGGGAAGAGCTGATGGACTGGCTGGCTCGCGACCTGAAGGCACACGACTCACGCTCACGCGCCTGGATTGAGCACTTCATCGAGTACTATGCGCGAACGCTCGAGCATGACGCCCCGGCGCGTGATTGGCTCAACGAACAGGCCGTGACGCTGCTGCCGGCACTGGTCGAACGTAACGGACCGCGCATCGATGCCTACATCCAGCGCTACCTGGATAGCCTCGACAGCGATGAGATCGTCGATCAGATCGAGAAGAATGTCGGTAACGATCTGCAGTTCATCCGCATCAACGGCACGCTGGTCGGGGGGCTGATCGGTTTGACCATTCACGCCGTGACGCAGCTGGTGCTGACGCTGTAACGCCACGTCATCAGCCGCGTCCCGTCAGGTCACTCCAGGGTGATAAAGACCGAGCGGCGCGGCTTGCCATCCACGGCACGGCTGACATGGCCACGTCCGGTGGTGTCCTCGCAAAGCAGAATATCGCCGGTATTCAAACGCCGTGTTTCCCCGCTGCCCACGGTGATGTCCACGCTGCCATCGAGCATCAGGATGTACTGTCGCTGCGGCGCGTTGTGCCAGTTGTAGTCATAATCAGGCGCGGTCTCCCTGAAAATAAGGCCGGTGGCCGCAATGGGGCTCGACAGCCGGCCGATCTCGGCATCGCCACCAACCTCGATTTCCAGATCCTCGAAATGGGACTCACCGTCCTCACCGGAATACAGTCTCGTCACATGCATCAGGGGCACTCTCGTTATGTTGCAGGAGCCGCCATGGTGCGTCCTTATGCCGATTCGACCTGTGCCGTTCATGCCTGATGCGACCAAATGGCATGGCCTCTTAAGCATCAATGCAGGAGAAGCATTGAGCATATCGATGTTTCACGTGAAACATCCTGCTTCGCTCATCAAAAGTGCCTGCACCAGGTAAACGTGCTCGGCACGCGATGATCCATGCCTGCCTCAAAAGACACCGGCGCCTGAAGGCGCCGGTATCCTGCTCATGACTTCCCTGCCGGAGCGCTAGCCGCCGTGGCACTTCTTGAACTTGTTACCACTGCCACAGGGGCATGGGTCATTACGCCCGACATCCTTCAGGGCGTTGCGCGCGGGCTTTTGCGCGCCATGGTTGCAGTTCGGACCATGGACGTGACCATGGTGGTCATGGTCGTGGCGGCAGTTCGGGCCGTGAACGTGGGGCTGATTCATGTGGTGGTTTCCAGTGTTCGTGACCCCACGATTATCGACGCTGGGGGATAAAAAAGAAGCCCCGAAGCGCTCGCCACTTTCAAAAGCCCGTGACAGGCGCCCTGCTCCGGCCGCAAATTTTTTCGTATTACACCGTTGAAACTCCGAAAACCAACCCTACCTTGCCTGACAGTGGCGCAGGAACAGAGGGCAGGAATATTTTCAGGGAAGACTTGAAACGCCGACAGGCGCCACTATTTAACATAATGTTGCGACGACAGGCTCGACCAGAGCGGTCATCGCAAGTGCAGATGCCGCACTGCGGGTCTGCCAGTCCTTATCCAAGGTAGTGACGAACTTTGCTGTCCATCAGGAGGTTTTATGAACACCATGACCCTTTCTCCCCTCTTTCGTCGCAGCATCGGCTTTGATCGCTTGAACGATCTGTTTGAACAGGCCATTCACAACGACGTGCCCAGCTATCCGCCCTACAACGTCGAAAAGCATGGCGACAACGACTACCGCATTGCGGTCGCCACGGCCGGATTTGCAGAAGAAGCACTCGACATCAACGTCGAAAATCGCGTGTTGACCATTACCGGCGGGCGCGGTGACAACAACAGCGATGAGGCAACGGTCACCTATCTGCATCGCGGCATTTCCAGACGCGCGTTCCGGCTCTCCTTCCGGCTCGATGAGAACATCGAAGTCCAGGGCGCCCGGCTTGAAAACGGTCTTCTGATCGTGGATCTGCTGCGCGTGGTGCCCGAGCAGCAGCGCGCTCGCCAGATTCCGATCCAGTCAGGCCAGCGAGCGCTGACCGATCGCCCGGATCAGACCTCTCACGCTAAAACGCCAGAGCACGCCACTGCCTGAGGCGATCAATGCGCTCAATGAGCCGCGCATTGCCTCATGACATTGCCTCATGAAAAAAGGGCCCCGCCAGCGATGGCGGGGCCCTTGTCATATGCCGCTCTGACAATCCCTAACCTGATGAAGCCTGACGCTCCCAGGCCGCCAGCACGATGCGCTCGGACTGGGCCAGATAGTGCTCCAGCAGGGCCACGGCCGCCCGGGTATCACCACCTTCAAAGGTTTCCAGCACCTGCTGGTTCATATCGACATAGGGGGCATGCAGCCACTCCTTGTCGGACATCAGTCCAAAGGCGAGGCGCAGCTCGGCCAGTACCTGGCGAAAGAAGCCATTGAGACGCGCACTGTCCGCCAGCGCCACGATCGCCCCGTGAAACGCCATGTTGGCCGTACCTACTGCCAGCCAGTCGCAGCGCGCGCCGTGTTCCTGCGCCGCCTCTACCGCCGCACGCATCTCCTTGACGGCCGGATGACTGGGCCATGCTTCTCCCAGCGCACGACACTCGATAAAGCGCCGCAGACGATAGATCTCGACAATGGAGGCAGCATCGGGACGGGTCACGAAGACGCCGCGATTCGGCTGGTGCGTGACCAGTCCTTCATGGGCAAGCGTTCGAAAGGCCTCCCGGAGGGTATTGCGTGACACGCCCAGTCGCTCACACAGCGCAACTTCCGAAAGCCTCTGCCCGGGGGCAAAGGCCCCTTCTACCAGCAGGCGACGAATGTTCGCCGTCACGGTCTCTCCCAGCGATCTATTCCTGTCTTCCAGGGCCTGTTTTTTCATTAAACGCAATTCCGGTCATGACGTTGACTCAAGATCCCCAGTGTCCCGATAAAGGAGCCGGTCGACAAGCACGTGCCGTGCACCAAAAGGGCACACACACCCGTTCTGGTGCCCCCCAATGAAACACAAGTCGAATACCCTCCTGCGGCCGCCGGGTATATTGTTGAACAATCGATACGGACAACACCTACAAAATCCGGTCGTTAAGCCCATTGTGGCACGCCAATTGCTGGTAAGGCCTGTCCCCCCTTCCCATTCGGAGTTCTGGAAATGGCAGCTACCCCTGAGGTCGGATTCGCTCGATCCCGACGCGCTTCACTGATCGGCGCCGTATTCTTGATGGCCACCTCGGCCGTCGGCCCCGGTTTCATTACCCAGACGGCCACCTTTACCGCCACGATGGGTGCCGCCTTTGCCTTTGGCATTCTGGCCTCGATCCTTATCGATCTGGTGGTTCAGCTCAACATCTGGCGCGTGGTCACGGTCACCGGCATGCGCGCCCCTGAAGTCGCCAACGCCGCCCTGCCGGGCAGCGGCTATCTGCTGGCGATCCTGATTATCGTCGGGGGACTGACCTTCAACGTCGGTAATATCGCTGGCGCAGGCCTGGGGCTCAATGCCCTGATGGGTCTGGACACCACCTGGGGCGGGCTGATCAGCGCCGTGATTGCCGCCGGCATTTTCTCTTCAAAACGTGCCGGCATTGCCATTGACCGCATCATCATCGTACTGGGTGTGTTGATGATGGCGATGACCGTGTTCGTGGCCATCGCCTCCAATCCGCCGGTGGGCGAGGCCCTGCGTCAGACCGTGATGCCCGACACCATCAACTTTGCCACTATTACCACCATCGTGGGCGGTACTGTGGGCGGCTACATTACCTATGCTGGCGCTCACCGCCTGCTGGACCGCGGCCTGGGCGGCGTCGAGAACGTCGAAACCGTCTCCAGTGCTGCCCTGCGCGGCATCCTGGTCACCGGGCTGATGCGCTACATCCTGTTTCTGGCCATTCTCGGCGTGGTCGCCAGTGGCGTGGTCATCGATGTTTCCAGTCAGAGCGCCAACCCGGCAGCCCAGGCCTTCCAGGCCGCTGCCGGCGAACTGGGTCTGCGCGCCTTTGGCCTGATTTTGTGGGCGGCCGGCATCACCAGCATCATCGGGGCGGCCTATACGTCCATGTCATTTTTGAGTGCCTTTCGCCCCGGCATCAGCGAAGGCGTGCGTAATCGGGCGACACTGGTCTTTATTGCCATCTCGCTGATCGCCTTTGTGTCCATCGGCACCCCGCCTGCCGCGCTTCTGGTGTTTGTAGGCGGGTTCAACGGGCTGATCCTGCCGGTGGGCCTGACGCTGTTCATCTACGTGGCCTGGCGGCGTAGTGACCTCATGCACGGACATCGCTATCCGCGCTGGCTGCTGATCGCAGGCGCGGTAGTCTGCGCGCTCACCTGGTACATGGGCTTTAATGCCATCGGTCCGATCTTTGCCTTTTTGACACCGTCTGCTTAAACAGGAGTCTTCCATGTCCCTTATCGATTTAAACAGCGACCTGGGTGAAAGCTTCGGTCAGTGGCACATGGGCGATGACGCCACCATGCTCGGCATCGTCACCAGCGCCAATGTCGCCTGCGGCTTTCATGCCGGCGACCCGAGCGGCATCCTGCGAACGCTCACCTCGGCCGCCAAGCACGGCGTCAGCGTCGGCGCTCACGTCAGCTATCCGGATCTGGTGGGCTTTGGCCGACGCAACATGGATATTGCCAGTGATGAGCTCAAGGGCGATGTGATCTATCAGATCGGCGCGCTTGCCGGGCTGGCCCGGGCCGCCGGCACCCGAGTGCGCTACGTCAAGCCACACGGCGCGCTCTACAACACCATTGCCCGGGACGAACGTCAGGCGCATGCCGTGATCGAGGCGATCAAGGCCATTGATGATCAGCTGGTGCTGGTCGCACTGGCGGGCGCCCCGCTGCTTGAATGGGCTCGTGAAGCCGGTCTGCGCGTGGCGGCTGAAGCCTTTGCCGATCGCGCCTACCAGAGTGATGGCAGCCTGGTCTCGCGCCGCGAGGCGGGCGCAGTACTGCATGATGCCGATCAGGTCGCCGAACGCATGCTCAGACTGGTCCGTGAGGGTGTGATCGAGACCATCGATGGACAGGATCTGACGCTTGCCGCCGACTCGATCTGCGTGCACGGCGACAGCCCGGGCGCAGTGGCACTGGCCGAGGCCGTGCGTGCGCGACTGACTCAGGCCGGCGTTGAGCTCAGGGCCTTTGCAGGGGCAGGATCATGACGACAGGCGCATATCCTTCACAGAGTACCGCTCGCCTGACGCGTGAACGCTTTCGCGCCGGCGAGTGCCGCCCCACTGCCGGCATCGCTCCGGGCATGACCCAGACCAACCTGATCGCCCTGCCACGCGACTGGGCATGGGACTTTCTGCTCTACGCCCAGCGCAACCCGCAGGCCTGTCCGGTGCTGGAAGTCACGGACCCCGGCGACTGGCACACCGGGCTTGCCGAAGGCGCAGACCTGCGTACGGACCTTCCGCGCTACCGGGTCTGGCGCGACGGCGTGCTCGCCGAGGAAATCAATGACGCCAGCGCCTGCTGGGAAGTGCATCCTGATCTGGTCACCTTTCTGATCGGCTGCAGCTTCACCTTTGAAAATGCTCTGCTCGAGGCCGGCATCGAGGTGCGCCACATCACGGACAACACTAACGTGCCAATGTATCGCACCCACCTACCCTGCCATCCGGCCGGGCGACTGCAGGGAGAAGTGGTGGTCTCGATGCGACCGTTGCCGGCGGCGCATATCGCCCGGGCAAGCACCATTACCGCGCGCTATCCCGGCGTCCACGGCGCGCCGATTCACGTGGGCGACCCGAAGGCGCTGGGCATTGTTGATCTCGACCGCCCGGATTTCGGTGATCCCGTGCGCATCGAACCCGGCGAGATTCCGGTGTTCTGGGCTTGTGGTGTGACCCCTCAGGTCGCCGTCATGGCCTCGAACGTTCCCTTTGCGCTCACCCACGCACCGGGACACATGTTCATTACCGATGTGCCGGACAGCCGCTATCACGTCTGACCGAGCCTGCCCGAGGCACGCTTTCAGGAGTTTTCGTGAACATACTTCCCGTCAATCTGAGTACCCTGCTCCTCGAGCTGGAGGACCTGTCGCAAACGCTGGGGCTTTATGACCAGCTCCAGCGCGAACCGATCCACGGTGTGACGACCATTATCCCGGCGGCGCGCACCCTGCTGGTGAGCTTTATGCCCGGGCGCATCAGCGCCGAGGCACTCAGTCGTGAACTGAGGACCCGCCCCGTCAGCGGCGGCAGCCATCAAAACGGCGAGCTGATCGAGATTCCCGTGTACTACAACGGCGAGGACCTTGATGACGTGGCAAGACACTTGTCACTGAGCACCGACGAGGTGATCCGACGTCACGGCGAGCATGACTATCAGGTCGCCTTCTGCGGCTTTGCGCCGGGCTTTGCCTATCTGGCCGGCGGCGCGGGCTTTGACGTGCCCCGACGCGATACACCTCGCACCCGCATTCCGGCCGGTTCCGTGGCGCTGGCCGGCACCTTCAGCGGCATCTACCCCACCGACAGCCCAGGTGGCTGGCAGCTGATCGGCACCACGCCGCTTGAGATGTGGGACCTTCATCGCGAGCCGGCAGCGCTGCTTCAGCCCGGCATGCGGGTGCGTTTCAGCGCCACTGCCGAGGCTCCGGAGCGGACCAGCGTCAGTGTCCCCACCGACATCAAAAGCGCTTCGGGTACCGGAGCGACGCCTGACCTTGAGGTACTAAAACCCGGTCTCCAGAGCCTGTTTCAGGATCTCGGCCGCGAGGGCCAGACCGGTCAGGGCGTGTCAGGGGCTGGCGCGCTGGACAAGCACGCCCTGCGAAGTGCCAACCGGGCCGTTGGCAACCCTGCAGGGGCCACGGTGATTGAAACCGCCCACGGCGGGCTGTCGCTACGCTGTCATCGGCCCACCATTGTCGCCGTGACCGGGGCGGAGACCACGTTGACCGTCAGCACTGCAGAGGGCAGACGCCATCACGCCACACTCTGGAAGCCCATCGAGCTGGCCGAAGGCGACACCCTGACGCTGGGGGCCACCACGGCAGGCGTGCGCTGCTACCTGGCCATGCGCGGCGGTTTTGACGTTACCCCGATACTGGGCAGCACCGCGACCGACACCCTGGCAAAGCTTGGACCGGCGCCATTACAGCCCGGCGATGCCCTGTCTTCGGCCGCTCTGGCGGTGACGGCGCTGTCACTTGATGAGACACCGGCCCATCCCCTGCCACGCGTGGGGGAGTGCGTCACGCTCGATATCGTCATGGGCCCGCGCAGCGACTGGTTTACCGAGCAGGCCCTGGCGCTTTTAGGCGATCAGGTCTGGCAGGTCACCCCACGCTCCGACCGGGTCGGCATCCGCCTTGAAGGTGAACACTCACTGACACGCCAGCGCAGCGGCGAGCTGCCCAGCGAAGGCACCGTCACCGGCGCGCTACAGGTTCCGGCCAGCGGTCAGCCGGTGCTGTTTCTGGCCGATCACCCGTTGACCGGTGGCTATCCGGTGATCGCCTGTGTGGCCGATCATCATCTGGATCTCGCCGGGCAGATTCCGCCCGGCGCCACCGTTCGTTTTCACCCGATCACCCGTTTTGCACCGCTGGCCGGTGACAACGCATCGCACGAGGTCACCTCATGAACGCACCCGATACACAGCCCACGCTGAACAACAGCCTGCGTCCGCTGAAAAAGGTTCTGATTGCCAACCGCGGCGAAATCGCCGTACGCATCATCAACGCCTGCCGTGACTACAATGTGGCCTCCGTGGCGGTGTACGCCGAGGGCGATCTGGACGCCCTGCATGTCCAGCTGGCTGATGAGGCCTGGGCGCTGGGCGGCGAGCGCGCAAGTGAGAGCTATCTATCGATCGAACGACTGCTGGACGTGGCCCATCGCGCCGGCGCCGATGCGATTCATCCGGGCTATGGCTTTCTCTCCGAGCGTGCCGACTTCGCTCGCGCCGTACAGGACGCCGGCCTGATCTGGATCGGCCCGAACCCGGAGACCATCGACGTGCTGGGCGACAAGGTTCAGGCGCGGCGCCTGGCGCTCAAGGCGGGTGCCCCGCTGGCCCGCGGTACCGAAGACCCGGTAGAAAACGCCGAGGAGGTCGTGGCCTTTGCCGACGAGGTCGGCCTGCCGATCGCGATCAAGGCCGCCTTTGGCGGCGGCGGCCGCGGCCTCAAGGTCGCCTGGCGCATGGAAGAGGTCACCGAGTGCTACCACTCGGCAGTGCGTGAAGCCGAGGCCGCCTTCGGACGCGGTGAGTGCTTTGTCGAGCAGTATCTGGATCGTCCACGCCACATCGAGGCGCAGATCATCGGGGACCAGCACGGCAATGTGGTGGTGGTCGGTACCCGGGACTGCTCGCTGCAGCGACGCAACCAGAAGCTGGTCGAAGAGGCCCCGGCCCCATATCTTGATGAGGCGCAACGCCGACAGATTCACCAGGCCGCCCATGACATCTGCGCCAGCGCGGGTTATGTCAGCGCCGGTACGGTGGAGTTTCTGCTGGGCAGTGACGACACCCTGTCGTTTCTCGAGGTCAATACCCGCCTGCAGGTCGAACATCCCGTCACCGAAGAAACGGCCGGCGTGGACCTGGTCATCGAGCAGCTGCGCGTTGCAGAAGGTCACCCCCTCTCCTTTACCGAGACGCCGACGCCGCGCGGCCACAGCTTTGAATTTCGTATTAACGCCGAGGACGCCGCCAAGGGCTTTCTGCCCACGCCCGGCACCGTCGAGGTCTTCACGGCCCCTACCGGTGCCGGCGTGCGTCTGGATACCGGTGTGATAAGCGGCGGGCGCGTATCAGGTCATTTCGACTCCCTGATGGCCAAGCTGATCGTGACCGGCGCCACCCGCGAACAGGCCATCGCCAGGGCGCGAAGAGCGCTTGAGCACTTCGAGATCGAGGGCGTGGCCTCGGTACTGCCCTTCCATCGCGCGGTCATGGCCCATCCGGACTTCACCGGTACCGACACGTTCAACGTGCATACGCGCTGGATCGAGACCGACTTTCAGGACAATCTCGAGTGGGCGCCGCGCCGAACACCCGCCCCCGAGCCCGGCATGCTGCACGCCATGATCGATATCGATGGCAAGCGCCACCGTATCGGCCTGCCCGTATCGCTGCTGTCACATCTCGCGCCCGGCGCCGCCTCAGCCGACCGCGATTCAGCGCCGGCCGAGCACGAAGGCAGCGTTACGGCGCCGATCAGCGGCACGCTGCTGGCCTGGCAGATCGAGGACGGGGCCCGGGTCAATGAGGGCGATGTGATCGCCATCATGGAGGCGATGAAGATGGAGACGCAGATCACCGCCGAGCTTGGCGGTACGGTAGCCTTCAAGTCCGAGGCGGGAGACACCCTGGAGGCCGGTCACGTCATCGCCGAGATCACGCCGTAATACTGAAGCTGATACCGACCGTTTGAATCAGGGGGCGCTGCGGCGCCCCCTTTCATGTCATGCCAGCCATAAAACTGCAAAAGCATTAAAAGCGACGCCAAAGCGTCGCAAAATGACCACAAATGCTGTGATGTAGCTTATTTATACCAAAGATAACAATAAAGCGTTCGCGAAGTGCCACCGACCTGCCAGATTGAAGGGTGTTCCGGTCTGATGCTCGATGCCCCCGCGGTGAGATGACGTCATGACGTCGATGTCACCGAGAGAATGACATCGGCCATGGGCCGTCCCGGGTACGCCAAAGGAGTACAGGTCATGGAAGAACAACTTATTGTTGCCGTATACGACACCGAAGCCAACGCTGACGCCGCCATGCAGGATCTGCGTGATGCCGGCATCCCCGAAGAGGCCATCAATCGTCACACCCGAACCGACCACGACAGCGCGACAGATCATGAAGAGAAGGAAAAACCGAGCTTCTGGCAGCGCCTGTTCGGCAAGCACGATCACAGCGAGGATACCAGTGCCTACGACCGCAGCGTGGAGCGCGGCGCTACCGTGATCGCCGTGCGGGCACTGACCTCCGCTCTGGATCACATCGAGAATATTCTGGAGCGACATGACCCCGTCGACATCGACGAAAAAAGCGTGGAGCACAGTGATGGTGAGGGATTGACCAGCGGCATGGGGGCCGGCACGGCGCCGAAGGTGGCCTCCGGTGGACTGTCAGGTCATGACAGCACTCACGCTGATCCGGCCATGCCCGCTGACCGCGAGGCACCGATGCCGCTGTCCGGGGATGAGCTTGTACCCGGTCGTCGTGACGGCGACCGCAGCACACCGTCACGCGTACGTCGGCACTCGGTTGATTCCTCGACCAGAGAGGATCACCCAAGTGATGAGCTGTCTGCCGATGAGCCTCGACCGTTGAGCGACCACCATTCGGTTCGCGATGAAGAAGTCATCGACAGGACGACAGACCTCGACGGGACACATCGCGACGACCCGATGGGCCCCGACAGACGCTGAGTATCTGCCATCAACAAAAAACCCGGTGCCTGCACCGGGTTTTGACGTCTGATGTTTAACCCTTGTACCGCGCTCAGAGACGTTCCGGCGCGCCGGAAAGCAGCGTACGCAGCGGCAGCTGCTCCTTGACGATGGGGGATTTGATCACGATGTAGCTGAAATACTTTTCAATACCGATTTCGCGCTCGATCAGCGTTTCCATCACGCTTTGATAGTGCGCGATGCTGCGGGCAATGAAGCGCAGCAGATAGTCATAACCGCCGCTGATCAGATGACACTCCATCAGCTCGTCAATCTCTCGAATGCTCTGCTCAAAGCGCAGAAAATCCTCGCGACGGTGGTCGCACAGGGTAACCTCGGTAAATACGGTCACGCTTTCCAGCATTTTGGTCAGATCAAGGCGTGCCTGAAACGAGGTAATGTAGCCCGCGGCCTCCAGCCGCTTTACCCGCTGCAGGCAGGGGCTGGGAGAAAGGCCGACGGCATCGGCCAGATGCACGTTGGTCATGCGTCCATCATTCTGGAGCTGAACCAGAATATTGATATCAATGCGATCGAGTCGAACGGAGCCCACCATGAAGCGCCCTTTTTTTATGTCTTCGGGCCCGCCTGCTGCTGCCAGAGTCTGCGGGTGTCGCCTCACCTGTCTAAAGGATTTCGCGCCGCAGGGCAAGCTGGTGGGCACCGATAAAGTCGCTCAGTGATGTGAACTGCCACGTCGCCTGCACATCGAGAGGCGTCAGACCGGGCCGCGAGCGCGTAATGCGACAATAGCCCGCACGACATGACACCGGCGCAGGCCCTGCGCTTAACAAAAGCACCTCTGAGTCTTTCACGATCTCGTGGACGGCGGCCCGGGCCGCCACAAAACTGCCGGTCGCCAGGCGCTCGTGAGTGGCAAGCCCAATCCGCTTGTCCAAGGCTGAAAACTCGTGCTCATCAAGCGAGCTCACCACACTGAGCCGATAGAATTTGCGCAGATAGTGAATCGCGCCCGGCGCATCTTCATACAGCGTACCGGCATCCACCTTGCCAGCGAAGGCAATGCCGGCCTGCCAATCGCTTTCAAATCCCCATTCGCCGGCCAGCGCGCAATAGACCACACAGTGGGCCGATACCGTGTTCATGTCGGCATCGGTCAATGCGTGCAGGGCCTTGAAGTAGTCGGCCAGCACCCTGTCAGGCGCAGGTGGATCACGCATCTGTTTCAAGAGGGGGGAAAGCCCCTCAAGGATCGTGCTGTCACGATCCATCAGCACCCCGTGTGCGGCAATGCATAGCCTCGAATAATCCGTCAGCTGCATCCCTTGATGCTCCTCTTCCCTGGTCGATCCCGCGCTCATCATGTGTCGGCCTCTCTGTCCTGCACTCCAGCCTACGATGACCGCCCCCTCAGGTGACGTGTGTATTTCGATGCATGGCCGCGGATCGCGCTGAATACCCGGGCCCAGACGGCATGATTCACTGCGCCCCTGGCGTGACGGCAGGATCTGCCTTGAATGCTTTAAAATTCAGGACGACCGCGTGGCGGCGGACGTCATAACGCTACCCCATGCGTCACGATCAAGGGCACGATAGAGACTTATTGATGACGACCGCGAGGCACCCTCACATGGCACTGCTGTATAAATCCGACCCGACGCGTGGCCGGCGCTGGCAGGCGCTTTTTGCCGAGCATGCCCCGGACATCGAGTTTCGCCAGTGGCCCGATATCGGTGATCCGGCCGATATCCGCTATCTGCTGGCCTGGCAACCCCCGGAGGCGATCGATACCCTGCTGCCCAACCTTGAAGTGCTCTTTGCCACCTCCGCCGGCATTGATCAGTTCGATGCCAATGCGCTGCCCGAAGCACTGCCGGTGGTGCGTATGCTCGACCCCTCCATCGAGCAGGGCATGATCGAGTACGCCACCTTCGCCACGCTCTGGCTGCATCGTCACATGGCTGATTACGTACGCCAGCAGCGCGAGCGTTACTGGCAGGCCCACATGATCCAGCCGGCCAGCGAGCGTCGCATCGGTATTCTGGGGCTTGGCCAGCTTGGGGGGGCCATTGCCCATCATCTGAAAGGGTATGGCTTCCAGATCAGTGGCTGGTCGCGCACTCCGCGGGAAATGGACGGCATCATCACGTATGCCGGGGAGGCAACGCTGGCGTCCTTTCTGGGCGGCTGCGATATTCTGATCTGTGTACTGCCGCTGACCCCAGCCACCCGCGGCGTCCTCAACGAGACGCTGTTCCATCGTTTGCCGCAGGGCGCAGCGCTGATCAACATGGGGCGCGGCGAGCACCTGGTCGAAGCCGATCTAACCAGGGCGCTGGAGGCAGGCCAGCTCTCCGGCGCGGTGCTGGATGTGCTGCGTGAGGAGCCGCCGGCGCCCGATCACCCCTTCTGGGCAGATGAGCGCATTCTCATGACGCCACACGTTGGCGCCATGACCCAGCCCGACACCGCCTTTCCGGTGCTGCTGGAGAATCTGCGTCGCCATCAGAGCGGTGAGAAGATGCTCGGGGAAGTCGATCGCGGGCGCGGCTACTGAAATCCTGCCAATGGCCCGGCGCATGCCGGGCCATTCCATGGCGCTACGACAGCCCGCCCATGTGGAAGGCCTTTTCCTCGAAGTACTCATCAAGGCCCTGACGTGCCCCCTCGCGCCCAAGACCGGACTGCTTGACGCCACCAAAGGGCGCGACTTCCATCGAGATCGCGCCGGTGTTGAGTCCGACCATGCCAAACTCCAGCGCCTCACCCACACGCCAGGCACGACGCATGTTCTCGGTGAAGAAGTAGGCCGCCAGTCCAAACGGCGTGGCGTTGGCGATACGCAGCGCCTCCTCTTCGGTACCAAAGCGCATGATCGGCGCTACCGGCCCGAAGGTCTCCTCGCGCGTGATGCGCATGGCCTCGGTCACCCCGGTCAGAAGGGTCGGCACCACCTGTCGGCCATTGCCATCGGGTGCGTTGCCACAAATCAGCTGCGCACCGTGGCTCAGAGCGTCATCAATATGGGCGGCGACCTTTTCAACCGCCTGATCGTTGATCAGGGGGCCAATGGTGACGCCCTTGTCCATGCCGTTGCCGCATTGAAGCGCACTCATTGCGGCTTCAAGACGCTCGACGAAGCGATCATGAATGCCGGACTGCACCAGAATGCGGTTGGCACAGACACAGGTCTGGCCGGCGTTGCGAAACTTGCTCGCCATGGCGCCGGTCACGGCCAGCTCGATGTCGGCGTCGTCAAAGACGATCAGCGGTGCATTGCCACCGAGCTCCAGGCTCAGGCGCTTGATCTCCTCGCTGCACTGGCGCATCAGAAGCCGCCCGACCCGGGTCGAGCCGGTGAAGGAGAGCTTTCGCACCACCGGATTGGCGGTCAGCTCGCCGCCGATCCCTTCCGGCAGGCCGGTAACAATGTTGATAACCCCGGGCGGGAAGCCGGCGCGTTCGGCCAGTACGGCCAGGGCCAGCGCCGACAGCGGAGTGAGCTCCGAGGGTTTGATCACGATCGGGCAGCCCGCGGCCAGGGCCGGAGCGCACTTGCGCGTGATCATGGCGTTGGGGAAGTTCCAGGGCGTGATCGCCCCGCACACACCCACCGGCTGCTTGAGTACCAGAATGCGGCGGTCCGCTGTGGGTGCCGGAATGGTTTCGCCATAAGCGCGGCGGGCTTCTTCGGCAAACCACTTCACAAAGCTTGCCCCGTAACGGATCTCGCCGCGCGACTCTTCCAGCGGTTTGCCCTGCTCGCGGGTCATGATCTGCGCCAGATCCTCAAGGTTGTCGAGCATCAGGTCGTGCCAGCGCATCAAAAGCGTTGCTCGCTCCGCCGCCGGACGCGCTCGCCACGCGGGCCAGGCGGCCTCGGCCGCCTCGATGGCACGTCGGGTTTCCCCCGCCCCCATGGCGGGAACCGCGGCAAGCCGCTCACCGCTGGCGGGATCGATGACCTCAATCGTGGTGTCGTCATCGGCGCGGCACCACTGACCGTTGATAAATCCGGTTTCCTGCCAGAGCGCGGCGTCGTTCAGCACCGGTTTGCCCATGTTGTTCTCTCCTGACGTCTGATCATTGTTCATGCCATCGTGACGGTCGTCTCGCTGCGCGGCGGACGGCTTTCCAGCCAGCCCTGACGCAGTTCCGGCACCGAGCCGATCAACCGGCGCGTATAGTCATGCTGTGGCGTGTTCAGTACCTGCTGACACGGCCCACTCTCCACGCACTGGCCCTGATAGAGCACCATCACGTCGTCACACAGCGAGCGTACGGTCGAGATGTCATGGCTGATGAAGAGATAGGCCACGCCCAGCTCGCGGCGCAGTTCGACCAGAAGCTCCAGAATCGCCGCCCCCACCACCGTGTCGAGAGCCGACGTCACCTCGTCACACAGGATCAGATCCGGTTTGGCCGCAAGTGCTCGTGCCAGATTGACGCGCTGTTTCTGACCGCCCGAAAGCTCACCGGGCTTGCGATCGAGCAGGGTGCGCGGCAGCTTCACCAGATCCATCAGTTCCTCGACGCGCGCACGGCGAGCGCGACGATCCAGATTGAAGTAGGTCTCCAGCGGTCGATTGAGCAGGCGCTGTACGCTGTGGGCAGGGTTGAGCGCGTTGTCGGCACTCTGGAAGACCATCTGAATGCGTCGAAACTGATCGGGCGTGCGCCCGCGAAGCGTGGTGGAGAGCTCGCGGCGGTCGAACTGAACCGCTCCATGAGAAGGGGCGACCAGTCCGGCCACGGCGCGGGCCAGCGTCGACTTGCCCGATCCCGATTCGCCGATGACTCCAAGCGCCTGACCGCTGATCAGGTGCAGGTTGATGTGCTCAAGCACCACGTTCTCGGGCCGGCCCTGGGCGTCGCGCGAGCCGTACCCGACCTGTAGATCATGGATATCGAGCAGTTCACCCCCATGGCGTCCTTCCGCGGGCGAGAGATGTTCATGCGGACGTGCCGCGGCCAGAAGGCTGCGGGTATAGTCATGCGCCGGCCGTTCCAGAATGGCGGCGGTGGTGTTTTGTTCCTGGGTTTCGCCGTTTTGCAGCACCAGCACCTGATCGGCCATCTGTGCGACCACGGCCAGGTCATGCGACACATAGATGGCGGTCGTGCCGCGCTCTCGCATGACCTGTTTGAAGGCGCGCAGCACCTCGATCTGGGTGGTGACATCCAGTGCCGTGGTCGGCTCATCGAGAATGACCAGCGCCGGATCTGTGATCAGCGCCATCGCCGCCATGACCCTTTGGAGCTGACCGCCGGAGACCTGGTGCGGATAGCGATCACCGATATGTTCCGGGTCCGGCAGGGCCAGGTCATGAAAGAGTGACACGGCCTTTTGACGGGCGTCCTGACGGCTCATGACGTCGTGAATCAGCGCCCCCTCGATGACCTGGTCCATCAGGGTACGCGACGGATTGAAGGCCGCCGCCGCGCTCTGGGCGATGTAGGAGACCCGGTGGCCACGCAGGGCTCGGGTCTCGATGGGATCAAGTGACAGAACATCGGTCTCGCCCAGCACCACGCTGCCACCGGCAATACGACAGCCGCTGCGGGCATAGCCCAGCATGGCCAGCGCAATCGTGGTCTTGCCCGAGCCCGATTCGCCGATCAGCGCCAGCACTTCTCCCGGCGCCAGAGCAAAGTTGATGTCGCTGACAATGGTACGTTCCTCGCCGCCCGGCGGAGTCGCGCAGATGTTGAGATCGCGTACGGTGAGTGATTCTCCCAGCATGATGTCACTCCTTTTGCGAGCCGCGACTGTTGGAAAGGCTGTCAATCAGCAGATTGGCGCCGATGGTGAGCGTCCCAATGGCCAGCGCCGGCGCCACAACGGCCAGTGCCCCCTGGCTCAGCCCACCGATGTTTTCACGCACCAGCGATCCCAGGTCGGCGGCCGGCGGCTGAACCCCAAGGCCCAGGAAGCTCATGCCGCTGAGCAGCAACACGATAAAGACAAAGCGCATGCCCATATCGGTCAGTACCGACTGGATCATGTTGGGCAGAATCTCGACGGCAGCGATATAGAAGCGCCCTTCCCCGCGGGTTTTGGCCACTTGGACGTACTCAAGTGTGGCCAGGTTGGTCGCAAGGCTATGGGAGATGCGAAACGCACCCGGCGCATAGCTCAGCACCGCCGCGATGATCAGCAAGGGAATGGAGGTGCCAAAGGCGGACACCATGACCAGCGCCATCATCTTGCTGGGAATGGAGATCAGGGTATCGAAGATGCGTCGCACGCCCTCCTCCAGCCAGCGCGGCAGCAGCACGGCCAACATGCCAAAGCCCGCCCCCACCAGGCTCGACAGCAGGGCCGCCACCACGGCCAGCCCCACGGTATAGCGGGCGCCGGTCAGCATGCGGCTGAGCATGTCGCGGCCCATATAGTCGGTACCCAGCCAGTGCGCGGCGCTCGCGCCGCCGTAGATTTCATCGGAGACAAAGGCGCCCATCGGATAGGGGGCGAGCAAGGGGCCGACAATGGCGATCAGCACCCACGAGCCGAACAGGGTCAGGCCGATCCAGCGGGTCAGCTTCAAACGGGGCTTGTTGCGCCGGGCGGGCGTGGCGATCGGCAGGCGACTGCCGTGGCTCATGCGCCGGTGGGACGCCTGATGCGCCGGCGAGGTTTGGCGACGATGTGGCATGGCATGGGTCTCACTCATCGGTTTCGCAGCCTCGGGTTGGACAGGATCGCGCACAGATCGGCCACCATCACCAGAATCAGGTAGGCGCCGCAAAAGAGCATGGCGCAGGCCTGAACCAGGGCGAGGTCCCGATTGGACACGGCATCCACCATCAGACTGGCGATACCCGGATAGTTGAAGATCGTCTCGACGATGATGACACCGCCCAGCAGATAGGAGAGGCTCAGCGCCACGGCATTGGCGATCGGACCGATCGCATTGGGCAGGGCGTGGCGCAGCACGCGACGCATGGGCGGTACTCCCTTGAGCCGCGCCATCTCGATATAGGCGCTGTCGAGCTGGTCGATCAGGGCCGCCCGGGTCATGCGCGCCATCTGTGCGATCAGCACGCAGCAAAGCGTCAGCACCGGCATGGCATAGATCCGCACGAAGTCACCAAAGCTGTCGACGGTCGAGACATATGAGAGCGCCGGCAGCCAGCCCAGGTGCACGGCAAAGATCAAAACGGCCAGCGTTGCCACCAGAAACTCCGGTACCGCCACCATGGACAGCGTGACCACGTTCAGTGCCCGGTCCACGTTGCCGCCACGGCGCATGGCTGCCACCAGCCCCATGATCAGGGCAATGGGCACGGAAATGGCGGTGGTGATGGCCGCCAGCAGCAGCGAATTGGGCAGCCGGTCGTTCATGAGCTGTGCCACCGCCATGCCATTGCTGGCCGACTGCCCCAGGTCGCCGGTCACGAATCCGCTTAGCCAGTGCCAATAGCGCAGCAGTGCCGGCTGATCGAGCCCCATTTCGATACGCAGGGCGGCCACCTGCTCGGGCGTGGCAAATTGACCCAGAATCTGCTGGGCGGTGTCGCCCGGCAGCAGGGAGGTAATGGCAAAGATCACCAGGGACACCAGAAACAGCGTCAAAAGACTTGAGGACAGCCGTCCCAGCACCAGTCTGGACATGGTGTTGCGCATGACTACGCCTCCGGGTGGGGGCCGGTCGGGATATGAAAGCCATGAATCATCATGGCTTTCACGTTGTGCTCGCCGGCCGCAGTGACAGGAAGGATCAGGACGCTTTTTAAGCGTTCCACCAGACGTATTCAGCGAACATGTAGCCCATGAAGCTGCCCAGCGGAATGGTGCGATCCATGCCGCCGAGACGGGCGTCATAGCCCTCGACGTCGCTTAGAAAGACCGGGATGCCGATGCCGCACTTGTTGTGGATCAACGTCTGCATGTCGGCATACATCTGCTGGCGTTTGGCAAGATCCGGCTCGCTTCGAGCCGCCACCAGCAGCTGATCAAACTGCTCGTTTTTCCAGCCTGATTCGTTCCAGGGCGCACTGGAGGCAAAAAACTGCGTCAGCAGGATGTTGGCCGTGGGTCGCGGGTTAACGTTGCCAAAGCCCAGCGGGTGCTTCATCCAGTGGTTGGACCAGTAGCCATCGCTTGGCACCCGATCAAGATTGATGGTCAGCCCGGCCTGTGCCGCCGACTGCTGCAGCAGCTGTCCCATCTCCATGGAGTAGTTGGCCGCCGGCGACACCACGATCGGCACACGTGCACCGGCCACGCCGGCCTTTTTCAGAAGCGACGCGGCCCGCTCGGGGTCGTATTCACGCTGGGGCAGGCCATCAAAATAGTAGGGCGAGGCCGGGGAGATCGGCTGATCGTTGGCGATCTCGCCATAGCCGCGCAGGGCCACACGCTTGATCTGCTCGCGATCAAAGAGATACTTCATCGCCTCGACAAACTCGGGGCGGCTGCCGGGCTGCTGATCGACGCGCATGACAAGGTCGGTGTAGTTGCCCGAGTTGGTGGCCTTGACCCGGCGTCCCTCAATCTGCTTGACCCGATCGGCGTTGCGCCCGGTCAGGTTGTTGATCATCTGGACATCGCCGGAGAGCAGCGCATTGACGCGTGCCGACTCATCGCTGATCCCCACCAGTTCAATGGCGTCCAGATACGGATGCCCATCACGCCAGTAATCCTCGTAGCGCACTGCGACCGAGCGCACGCCGGGACGAAACTCCTGACACTTGAACGGTCCGGTGCCGATGCCCTTCGAGAAATCGGTGGTGCCGTCGGGCACGATGACCAGATGCGGAATGGCCAGAATCGAGGGTAGCTCGATGTTGGGTGAGGCAAGCGTAAATTCGACGCGTCGATCGTCCAGCGCCTTGACGCTTTCAAGCTGATTGACCTGCGACAGCGCCTTGGAGCCAACCGACGGGTCCTTGTGACGCATCATCGAGTAGATGACGTCCTGCGGCGTCAACGGTTTGCCATCATGGAAGGTCACGCCCTGGCGCAAGGTAAGGATCCAGTGACCGCCGTTGTCGGTCGTTTCAAACGACTCTGCCAGCGCCGGCTGGGGTTCAAGCTGCTCATTGAACTGGGTCAGACCACTATAAAAGGTATAGGCACGAACGTAATCGATGGCGGTCGAGCCCAGAGCCGGGTCGAGTGATTCGCCGGAAGAGGAGGTGTGTGCGGCCACCCGGATACGCCCGCCACGTTTGGGGGTGCCCTGCGCCGCGCCTTCACTGGCCCAGCTCGTGGCCATACCGGGCCACAGCCCGCTACCGGCTGCCATGATGCCGGCAGCGCCAAGCATTTTCAGCGCCTGACGACGTGACAGGCCGGCCTGCATGGCACGATAGACCTGCAGACTCTGCTCGGGGGAGACGAAGCCGTCATCACCATGTTTATTGTGTGTCATGAGCCTTCTCCTTCTGCCTGAAATTGTTATTGCATTCGGATACAGCGCTGCATCGATGACAGCCTCTGGCTGTCCTGTTGTTTGTGGTGTCTGTCCGGCTAGTGCAGCCGGTCCTGCAGGCGGTACCAGCCGCCCACCAGAGGTAAAAACCAGGGTTTGCCAAAATGGCCGGGAATGGCCGGCCAGTCATCGCCCTGCCAGGGATATTCCTTGCGCTGGCCCAGCATCATCTCGGCCAGCAGGCGCCCCATGTGTACCGACATCTGCACGCCATGGCCGCTGAACCCCATGACGTAATACATGCCGTCATGGCGCCCGGCATGCGGCAGGCGGTCACGGCTCATGTCCACCAGCCCGCCCCAGCAGTACGACAGCGGCGTGGCGCCAAGCTGCGGAAAGGTTTCACTCAGGCCGCGGCGCAGGATCTCGCCACTTTTGGCATCGGATTTGCCGCCGGACATGGCAAAGCGGGCGCGCCCGCCAAAGAGCAGGCGGTCATCCGGGGTGAGTCGAAAATAGTGGCCGATGATGCGGCTGGTGACGCAGGCGCGACGCTGAGGAATGAGCTGGGCGCACTGATCGGGAGATAACGGTTCGGTCACCACGATAAAGCTGCCCACCGGCGCCATTCGACGACGAAACCAGTTCAGCGGACCGACCTGAGAAGCACCGGTCGCCAGCAGCACGTTGGTGGCCTGGAACTCGCCGTGCGGGGTGGTCAGCCGATAATGCTCACCGTCACGCTCGACACCAATCATGGGGGTGAATTCAAACAGATGGGCGCCGTGACGCACGGCGGCTTCTGCAAGCCCCGTCCCGAAGCGCCCCATATGCATCTGGCCACCGTTTTTCTGCCACAGGCCACCATGAAAGATCGGGGAATCGACCTCGCGGCGCGCCTCCTCCTTCGAGAGCAGCACCACGTCAGGATCGACATCGCGGCGAATCGCCTCGCAGGTGCGCGCCAGCTTGTCGTAGTGTTCGGGCTTGGCCGCGAGCTTGAGCTTGCCTCGCCGGAGGTAATCGCAATCGATGCCCTCCTCCTCGATCACCTGCTCGACCGAGGTGACCGCCTCGCTGTAGTTGCGGTAGTGACGTATCGCCTGGTCACGGCCGAGCTGCTCGACCATGCCGGCGTAATCCTGGGCTACTCCCGTATTGCACTGCCCGCCGTTGCGCCCGGACGCCTCCCCGATCACGCGCCCGGCCTCCAGCAGCGCCACGCGGGCACCACCGCGAGCCAGGGTACGCGCCGCCGAAAGCCCGGTCAGACCGCCACCAATCACGGCCACGTCATAGTGGCCCTCAGGGGGGTGAGGCATCGCCCCGGTAAAGGGCGGTGCCGTATCAAGCCAGTAGGACTCGAACTTCATGAACGCTCTCCCGAAAGGGGTCGCAGGGACAATCTGAAGACCGACCGGCTCAGAGACCGACCAGCGCCGGCAGACCACGGATATCGGCAATTTCGGTCGCGCCGTAGCCCTGACAGAAGCCTTCATGGTTGCGCGCCACAAACGCCTTGTTCTTGATGCCCATGAAGTGTGCCGACATCAGGTCGTAGCGAAAGCTCGAGGAGACATGCAACAGCTCATCGGGACGACAGCCCAGAGTATCAATCATCGCCTCAAAGGCTTCCAGACGCGGCTTGTAGACCTTGAAGGTATCCGCCGTGAAGACCTTGTGAAACGGCACTTCCAGCTTCTTGACGTTGTCCATGATCTGGCTGTCATCGGCGTTGGAGTAGATCACCAGCGGAATCCTGTCCGCAATTTTTGATAGCCCCTCGATCACGTCCGGGTGCGGCCCCCAGGTCGGCACCGCTTCAAAGTACTGCAGGCCTTCATTGTCGCGATACTCCACACCCCAGCGCTTGCAGGTGCGCTCAAGCGCCGTACACAGCACCTCCGAGTAGGGCTTCCAGGGACCGAGAACCTCGTCAAAGCGATAGGCGCCGAAGGAGGTGACAAAGGCGTCCATGCGATCGGACTCGGGAATGCGATCGGCGAAGATCTCCCGGGTCATGGTGCCCATCTGGAAATTGGTCAGCGTGCCGTAGCAGTCAAAGGTGATGTACTTCGGGCGCATGATGTCGCTCATGGTGTGTCGTCCTGTGTTGTCGTGCCGTTGACGGCGAAGATTGTTGTGGACGTTGGCCTCCTTGCAGGAGGCCGGAAGATCATTACAGCACTTCTCGACCATCGCAGGACGCTGAAAGCCCGGGCGCTACCGGTACAAAACGCCCTTTTTCAGGGATCGCACAGCACAGCCTGCGGCAGACGAGCTACATCATCTCGGGCTGACGAATGCGACTGCCCCGGGCAAAACGGTCGAGATGATAGGGGGCCGAGTCGACCCGAGGCGTCGCGCTGGTGGCAAGATCTGCCGCCAGTTGCCCGGCTGCCGGCCCGATACCGAAACCATGACCGCTGCAGCCGGCTGCCACCGTAAACCCGGGAATCGCATCAACCGGGGAGATGACCGGCACCAGATCCGGCGTGGTATCGATCATGCCGGCCCAGGCCCTGGCCAGATGCACGTTCTTGAGAGACGGATATTCGGCATGCAGCCCGGCCAGCGTCGCCCGGGCCAGCGCCATGTCCGGCATGGGGTCCAGAATGCGCTGCTCCTCAAACGGCGAGACCTGATCGAACTCCCAGCGCCCGGCGGCTTCCGGCCCGCGAAAGAAGGAGCGACCGATGCGGATCTGCAGCTTCTTGGCCAGCTTGCTGCGATAGGCCCCGTAGAATTTGATCGCGTAGCGCATGCTCTGCGGGCTGACCTCAAGCCGGCCCAGCCCCGGCATGGCCAGCGTGTAGCTGCCATCCAGCCGACGCCGCAGGGCAATTTTCGGCGTGGTCAGACAGCCCGGGGTGACCTCGGGCGCTGGCGTGGTCTGAATCGTGGTGCCCATGATGTTGGCCGAGGGCAGCTCTATGCCATGACGCCGACAAAAGCGCGAACTCCAGGCGCCGCCCGCGCAGATGACGCTCGATGTGCGGATCAGGCCCCGCTCGGTCCACACGCCACTCACACGCCCGCCAGTAAGGTCCAGCCCGCGCACGGCGCAGTTCTGATGTACATAAGCCCCTCTTGCCTGTGCCCCCCGGGCGATCGCCGGACAGGCCATGGCGGGTTCGGCGCGACCGTCGGTCGGCGACCAGACGCCGCCCAGCCAGCGAGAGGTGGTGCCCGGAGCTCGCTCATGGGCCTCACTGGCCGTCATCATGTGGCAGGTAAAGCCCAGCTCGCGCGCCTTGTTGCCCCATGTCTCCCACTTGTCCAGGCTCGCCTGATTGTCAGTGGTATAGACGATGCCGCTACGGCGAAAGCCCACGTCACTGCCGACCTCACCGGACAGGGCGTCCCACCGGCTCAGGCTGTGCATGGCCAGCGGCAGCTCATACAGATCACGGTTTTGCTGGCGCACCCAGCCCCAGTTGCGACTGGACTGCTCACAGCCGATCAGCCCCTTTTCCAGCAGCGCCACCGACACGCCGCGACCGGCCAGCTCATGAGCGGCACAGGTGCCCAGAATGCCGCCACCGATCACGACCACATCGACCTGCTCGGGAAATTCGGCGCTATCGTGGACAGGATCTACATTGACAAACATGTTTGAAAACCTCTTCTCTTGTTGTTGGTCATCATACTGTCGAAGCCTTTATTCGCTACAGATCGAGCGACATCCACTGGACCTTCAGGTGTTCAGGTCGATCAGCACGCTCTTGTGATGCAGATTGGCCTCAAAGGCCGCCCGGCCCAGATCGCGGCCGATGCCGGAGCGCTTGTAGCCGCCGGTCGGCAGGATATAGTCATTGCTGCGTCCATAGCGGTTGACCCATACGGTGCCGGCACTGAGCCGGCGTACCGCACGTAGTGCTCGACCGATGTCGGCCGTGTGTACCCCGGCGGCCAGTCCATATACCTCGTGCTCGGCCAGGATGAGCGCCTCCTCCTCGCTGTCGAACGCCTGCACGCTCAGCACCGGGCCGAAGATCTCTTCTTTCACTGCCGGATTATCACTGTTATCCACCCTGAGGATCGTGGGGCGATAGAAGCAGCCCCCCAGTACCGTTTCAAAGCGCGAACCGCCTTCGATCAGCTCGGCACCGGCATCAAGCGCACGCGCCACAACCGACTCGATGCGCCCGGCCTGAGTCTCGGAGATGATGGGCGAAAAGCGTGAGCCCGCCTGCCAGGTCAGCCCCGGCGCCAGCGTCTCGAAATGGTTGCTCAAGCGTTCGATCATGGGCTCGAGCAGCGAGCGCTCGATCAGAAGGCGCGAGCCCGCCACGCAGACCTGACCGGCATTGCCGGTGATCGCACCGGCAAGCGTTGCTGCAGTGCGTTCGATATCGGGAATGTCGCCAAACACCACCTGTGGGCTCTTGCCACCCAGCTCCAGCGTTACCGGCTTGGGGCCGGTCTCGGCGCAGGCCGCCATGATATGGCGTCCGGTCACGGTGGAGCCGGTAAAGGTGACCTTGGCCACATCCGGATGACGACACAGGGCATCACCGGTGGTGGCACCATCGCCCTGAATCACGTTGAACACGCCCGGCGGCATGCCGGCCTCGATGGCAAGCTCGGCCAGTCGCACCGCCGTAAAGGGCGTCATCTCGGAGGGTTTGAGCACCACGGTATTGCCGGCCGCCAGCGCAGGCGCCACCTTCCAGCAGGTCATGCTGAGTGGAAAGTTCCAGGGCGCGATGGCCCCTACCACACCGAGTGGTTCGGCAATCTGCATGCCCAGACTGTCGTGAGCGGTCGCGGCCACCTCGCCGCCGTGCTTGTCGGCAAACTCGGCAAAAAACCGGATGCCTTCAGCGGTATAGGGCACATCCCAGGCACGCGCCTGGTCGATTGGCCGGGTCGACCCCAGCGCCTCGAGCGCGGCCAGATAGTCGATGTCGGCCTCGATCAGATCCGCCCAGCGACGCAGGATGCGCGCACGCTCGCGCGGGGCACGGCGCGCCCAGTCTGCGTGAAGGAAGGCCTGTCGCGCACTGGTCACGGCCTCATCGACCCGGGCGGCATCCGCCAGCGGCAGTTCGGCATAGGCCTGCCCATCGGCCGGGCGCTTGACGGCCAACCCCGCATGGCCTCGCACCTGACGGCCGTGCAGAAAATGAGCGCAGGGAATCGTGATACGGGCAGGATCAAAGCTTGGCATGGCGGGCTCTCTCGAGTGATGAAGGGGCGTTTTCAAAACACCGGGGCGTCTCCCTTCATGCTACGGCCAATCCCCCGGCACGGGGTGCCGAGTGTGACTGCACTCGACGCAGTTGCTGCGCCCAGGGCCTATCGATTCGGTCATATCTGCCGAATTACATGACGGCCGCCATCCGGGCGTGGCACGCACCCGGGGCGCATGCGACAGTAAGCGCCACGCTATTCGATACTCTCATGGGAGCCTGCTGTCATGTCTTCATCCTCATCACAATGCCCGGCCGATACCTCACGGGAACTCTGCTGGCACCCTCTGCATGATAATGATCTGGCCCAGGCGCATGGGCTGTCGCAGCGACTGGGCTGGCCACATCGTATGGAGGACTGGGCCACCATGCTCAAGGTGGGTCACGGCGTCGCCATCGACTCCCCGGACGGAACGCTGATCGGCACCGGCTTTTGCCTGCCGCAAAATCGTACCGCCACGCTTGGGCTGGTGATCATCGATGACGCCTGGCAGGGCAAGGGGCTGGGACGCGTCATGATGACCCGCCTGATGGCATTGGCCGAGGATCGTACCCAATTGCTGGTCGCCACCGTGGCCGGCGCCCCGCTGTATCAAAAGCTGGGGTTCACCCCGTTCAGCACCGTCCATCAGTATCAGGGGGTGGTGACAAACGCTCCGGAGACGCCGGAAACGGTTGAGGGTCTGCGTGCGATGACCGAGCAGGATATTGAGGCCGTCATGGCGCTGTCGCCCGACAACGCCGTCCATGCCGAGGCCGTGCGTCAGGCCACGCAGGGCGTCGTGATCGAACGCGACGGCCAGCTGGTGGGTCTGGCTCTGCGCCGCCCTTACGGACGCGGCGAGCACATCGGCCCGGTCATGGCCGAATCACCGGAGCAGGCCCGAGCACTGATGGCTACGCTGCTGTCCCATGCCCAGGACGCCTTCGTACGACTGGATCTGGTCGATCCGCAGGAGGACAGCCTGTTGACCGAATCGGGGCTTGCCTGTGTGGATCGCGTCGTGCGCATGCGTCGCGGCCCGGCGGTGGATGACAGCGTCCTGCCCCGCTTTGGTCTGATCAATCAGGCGATGGGGTAATCAAGGGGGGCCGGAGAGCGACTCTCCGGCCCGGATAACGCTCAGCCAGCCCATGAATCCAGCACCTGTGCCTCATGCTGACGTGGCGACAGGGTTGGATAACGTATCAAAAGCTCATCGAACAACTCGTGAATGATCGCGGCCCCCTCTTCAACCTCGCCAATGGCATAGCGCGCCTCCAGCGCATCAAAGATCTGATGCTTGATGAAAAAGCGCCATGCTACCGGCAACCCCGCCAGAATCTCCGTCAGTGCCGCATAACGCTCGCGCGTCCAGCGGGCCTCGAATGTCTCCCTGTAGGCCCCATAGGCGAAGGGCGCATCCGGTTCCGGCATTGAGGAAGTCTGCTCGCGCAGTGTCTGCCTTAGCGTGTGTGTCTCCTCCACCGCCACCCGGTTTTCAGTGATCACGACGCCATAGTCGCTGCGCGCCCGTCCGGGTGAAACATGACCGCACAGGACATCCTTGAGCACCCGCTCCGGCTCGCGCGCCAGCGGATCGCCATAGCCACCGGCACCGCAGCCTTCCAGCCGAATGACGTCGCCAGGACGACAATGCACGATATCGCTGTTGCCAAGCGCCTCGGCCTCGGGGGTGTCCGGATTGCGCGTGAATTTCGCCGTGGCACCGGCCTGCCCGCCCTGAAGGCCCCAGGAAGCGAAATTCGTACGATCGCGATTGCGCGCGGTCACCATGGTGCCAGGCGAGAAGACCTGAAACTCCATGCAAAGCCCCAGCCCGCCGCGATGGCGGCCGGGACCGCCGGTATCCGGTACCAGGCAGTAGCGTCGCATCAAAATGGGCACTTCGGCCTCGTTGATCTCTACCGGCGTATTGCGCAAAAAGGCCACGTTGGCGCCGGACCCGTCGCTACCGTCGCCCATGGGCATGCCACCGGCGCCCCCCCCAACAGGGCCCAGAGAGGCCATCAGCATGCGTCCTTCGCTGTCCATGGTCTTGACGCTCATGATCGCAAGGCCTGCCGCCGCACAGGCCGGCAGCCGATCAGGAATGGCACGCGAAAAGGCGCCGAAGGTCAGCACGTGAGTCAGCTTGCAGGTCAGGCTGCGCATGCCCACGGCCGCCGGCGCCACGGCATTGACCACGCTGCCTTCGGGCAGCACGCAGCGCACCGGTCGATCGAGCCCGGCATTGAGCAAAATGTCATCTCGCAGGGTGTAGAGCACGTAGTGATATCCCACCAGTGCCAGCGCGTGGCGCACCATGCCGCCGGTGGGCATGTTGAGCGATGAGGCCAGCTGCGGGTCACTGCCGGTATAGTCAAGAACGGCCTCTTCACCACGAATCTGCAGATTGAGCGCCAGCCGCATCGGCTTGCCCGCCACGCTGTCCTCGTCGGCATATTCGGCGAAGAAATAGTCGCCGTCAGGAATGGTGGCGATCACCTGTCGCGCCTGCTGCTCGGCATGATCCAGCAGGGTCTCCATGCCGACTCCGAAGTCGTCCGGACCAAAGCGTTCGATGATTTCCAGTACGCGCTTTTCGCCATTGTGCAGCATCGCAATCTGCGCCATGAGATCGCCGCGGTTCTGTGCCGGCGCTCGCACGTTGGCCGCCATGATATCGATCAGCGATTCATCAAGGACGCCTTCCCGTACGATTTTGACCGGCGGAAAGCGGATACCCTCCTGCTCGATCTCGGTCAGAGTACGCGACAGCGATGCCGGAACAGCGCCACCCATGTCGGTATTGTGAATGTGTCCGCCAACAAAGCAGATCAGTACGCCCTGGTAAAACACCGGCTTCCACATCACGATGTCGGGCGTATGCGTGGCCACATGGCCGCTGTAGGCATCGTTGGTCATGGCGATATCGCCGGGACGATAGTCCTCGATCATCGAGAGCACCGGCCCGTAGTCGAGACCGATATACCAGGTGGCGCCCAGCGTACGGGGCGAGGCAAAGGCCAGCCCTTCAGGCGTGATCAGCGCACAGGAAAAGTCCTCGGTTTCCTTGATGAAGGTCGAGTGCGCCGTCCGCACCAGGGTGTAGGCCATGCTTTCGGCCGCCGCCACACAGTAGTTGGCAAATATCTGCACCACAGCGTTATTAAAGGCCATTGCGGTTCTCCCCATTGGTGGCGGCGATATTGATCAGATGCAGGTTTCCCCGGTCGTCCACGCGAACCGAAAATCCGGGTAAAACACTGGTGGTCGTGTCGTCCTGCGCCACGATGGCAGGGCCATCGAAGCGGTGGCCGGCGCGCAGATCGGCGCGGCGATACAGCGCCACACGCCGATGGGACCCATCCATCCAGGCATGAACATGATCGCAGGGGCGGGCCGCTTCCCGGGCAGTGTCGATGGCTTTCAACACGGGCTGTGGCGTGGGTACGGTTGCAATCAGACGCAGCGACACCACCTGGATGTCGGCGTGCTCGTCGCGATAGTGATAAAGACGCTCGTGCTCTCGATGGAAGGCCCCGCGCAGCGCCGCCAGATGCCCCTGCCGAACATCCGAGGCCGCCAGCGACGTTTCGATCTCGAAGGACTGCCCCTTGTAGCGCATCTCGGCCGAGAGCGTCAGCCGGGGTTCGGCGGTGTCACCGGCCTCCTCCCGAATCCAGTCGCGTGCCTCACGCTCCAGTGCGGCCCGATCCTGTTCCAGCCGGTCCAGCGTCGCCGGCGTCAGGTCATACCAGGTGATGCGTACGAAGTCGTTGCGGGTGTCCGCGATCAGACCGCCCAGCGCACTGAGCACGCCGGGGGTCGTGGGCACCACGATGGTTGGCATGTGAAGGGTGCGTGCCAGATAGCAGGCCAGCATCGGCCCGGCCCCGCCAAAGGGCATCAGAGAGAATTGACGTGGGTCTATGCCAAAGCGCGAGACCAGGCGACTGATGCCGGCATACATGCCCGAGATGGCGACATTGACGATGGCCTCGGCCGTAGCCTCTACCGCCTGCCCCAACGATTCAGCCAGCGGCGCGATCGCCCGACGGGCGGCCTCGACGTCGGGCCTGACGGTGTCATATCCCAGTGGCGACTGCCCCAGGATGCCCATGACGGCAAAGGCGTCGGTAATGGTGGGATCGCTCCCGCCACGCCCGTAGCATACCGGTCCGGGGGTCGAGCCGGCGCTTTCGGGCCCTACCTTGAGCACACCCAGCGAATCGACGCTGGCAATCGAACCGCCGCCGTCACCGATCGAAGTCACCGATACCGATGGAATATGGATCTGGTAATCGCCGATATATTCACCGGTCGCGTAGCGCGGTTCCCCATCCACGATCAGGGCAACATCTGCCGTGGTGCCGCCAATGTCCAGACTCATGACATTGTCGATACCGCACAGTCCCGCCATCCAGGCAGCCCCAATGACCCCGGAGGCCGTACCGGACAGGATCATCTGCACACAGTCGGTCTTGCCGCGCTCGGCGCTCATGATGCCGCCGTTGGATTTGGTCACCTGCAGGGGCGCCGTCACCCCGGTCTCGATCAGGGCCTTTTGAAGCGCCCCCAGATAGTGGGACACCCGAGGCTGCACATAGCCGCCTATCACGGCCGTCATCGTGCGCTCATATTCACGAATGGTCGGCCAGACGTCGCTGGCACAGGAGACAAAAAATCCCGGCATCGCCGCCTCGATCCGTTCGCGAACACGATGCTCATGAGCCGAATTGCGGTAGGCGTGCAAAAGCGAAATCACCACGCCCTCACAGCCGGTCCGCTCAAGCCCTCGAATGGCCGCAGTAATGCTGTCTTCATCGAGGGGAGCGATTTCCTCGCCCTGAGCGTTGATACGTCCGTCAATGCCAAAGGTACAGTGTCGATCAATCAGGGGTGCCGGACGCACCGACATCAGGTGATACATGTCCGGGGTCTTGAGACGGGCGAGATTGAGCACGTCCTCAAAGTGGCGATTGGTGATCAGCCCCAGGCGAATGCCGCGTCGCTGAACCACCGCATTGACGCCAACGGTGGTGCCGTGGGTGAAATGCACCACCTCGGCCGGATCGATCCCGTAGCGCTGCGACAGCATCTGCATCCCGCTGATGACCTCACTGCCGGGGCTGTCGGGTCGGGAAAAGACCTTGAGACTTTCAAGCGTACCGGTCTCGTCGTCGAGCACGGCGAAATCCGTGAACGATCCACCGATATCCACTCCAATACGAAGGCCCATGGGCGGCATACTCCTGCTTTCGTGTGCTTGTTGTTGTGGCGAACATTTTGTCGTGGCGAACATTGCTTTCAGGCGTCATGAGGCCCGCGAGCCGGGGTCGACGGCAGCGCATTGTGCCTGCGGCGCTCACGCTGGCGAT